>CAZXSA010000388.1:0-3720 GCA_964642815.1 uncultured Planctomycetales bacterium
GTGACCGGCAGGCGGTCGGGTTTCTCGCGGTTCAAGGCCCGCATCATCCGTTCCTTCGAGGTCATGCCGTTGCTCCTTCGTGCCGATGTGCCGAGACCGGCGTTGCGGATTTCCGTCGAATCGGTCGCCGGCCCGGTTTTCCGCCACCACCAGCCCATGAGACGGCCGAGTTTCCGCCCGCCCGCCCGCAACCGGCGTAACAACCGACGGGCCCAGACAAACTCGGTGCCCAGTAGGGCCAAGCCGGCGATGATGGTCAGGACACCCTGGCCAGGGGTAAACAGGAATACGATACCCACCAACAGGACCGTCCCGCCGACGACGAGAACAATCAGTTTCTTCGCCTGGCGCAGCAGCGATTCAATCATTGATGAACATAATAACGTAAGGGGTGGAGATAAGCTAGAAAAGATCCTGGTAATCGCCAGCGATCAGCCCCGGCGTGTCGGCTGGCATACGAAAGTTCCGAATCCGCCCGGTATGGAGCCATGACCTTATCCCGGGAGAGATGGCTCACGCGGCCCTCGTATGGAATATGGTTAAATAATGTCCGATCCTCTATGCACGGAAAGGGTAGTTTGACGTATAATGATTGTCGTACGCTGTAATGACGTGTCGAATTGTCGTTTTAAGGATGTCGCAATTGTTCATCAGTTATTTGGTTTCCAGGAAGGGGCGGGCTCCCAAGCAGGATATCGCCGAACGGTTTTCCGAGATGGCCCAGGCCCGGCGCTACCGCGACCGGTTCTTCAAGAAGCGCAAACGGACCCATGAACGGGAAATCCGGGCGATGCGCGAATTGCTCACCAACCTTTCCGATTGTCATTGCTTCATGGACGTGGCCAGCGGCCAGGGGCGCTTCACGCCCCTGTTCACCGAGTTCGGCGATTGCCTGATCCAGGTGGATTTCTCTAAGCATATGCTGGCCTTGAGCCGGGAGGATTACCCCCTGAAGGAAGGCATGCACGGCGGTTACATCCAGGCCGACGCCCGGCATCTGCCATTCGACGACCAGGTGGTCGATGCGGTCTTCTGTCATCGCCTGCTCAACCATTTGCCCGATGCCCAGGATCGCCGAGCGGTGGTCAACGAACTGGCCCGAACCACGAAAAAGTATGTGATCGTTTCCTGCCTGCCGGCCGTTTCCCCGTTTCGTGTGCTGAAGAGACTGTATAGCCGCTGGATTCGAGGCCGTAAGCCTCGCGAGGAGGTCGATCCGAACGATTTGCTCCGCGACGCCCAGGACGCCGGCCTGCGTCTGATCGCCCGCACCCCGATCCGCTCGGGTTTCCATTCGTCGGCGTTTCTAACCTTTGCCCGCAATTAAAATGAGGTCGGGTGGCCTACCTCATTTCGAGGTGGGGGAGCGATGAAACCGGGTAGGTCGGGCTATTTGCCCGACACAATCGAACTGAAAGCGGGCGAGGTATTACTTCGCCGTCTCCGAAGAACTCTCTCGCGTTGCGACCACTTCGATTTCGACGGTATTGGAGGGGAAAAGCCGGAGGCTCCTCTTACCGACGTCCGGTAGGGTTTCGATCTTACGGTGGCCTCGATCGACTAATATTGTCTTGTGCGGATCGGCTTCGGCGATTTGAATTCCGCCGCGGAATTGTACGGTGTAACGCCCGGGCTCCGTCAGTCGATAATGATTGGCCAGATCCCATTTGTCCAACAGAATAACCGTGGTACCTGGATCAATAACCTCGTGACCCATCATTGTTTGAACGTCGCCAGCGGTATACGGCACCTGACTGCCCCGTTTGGTTGTTACCATCATTGAATCGTTGACACCTGCCCCGCTATGTTCATACACAAGCTTGGCGGGCCCCTCATTGACGAGTTCTAGGCGGAACAGCATCGGCTTACCGATTTGAAACCGCTCGGCCAGCGGCGTTAGTCGAGTGTGTACTCCTTTGAGCTTGGGCTCCAGTTCCATCTCATTCGCGATGGCCTCTTTTTGTATGCGCTTCAGTTCGCTCAATCCTGTCTCGACTTGACTGTTGAAAGGAGTAGTGGGGAAATCAACAACCGAGCGTGAATCATCCTTTTTAACGACTCCCTGCCACCAGACTTGCCTGGTTATCGGCAGCGACCACCTATCGGCGGGATCGGGTTCAAGTTCGGCGATGCGAAAGGCCAGGGCATGCATCCCCCACGGGCCACCTTTGGAGGATTGATGACTGTTGAAGTAAATCGGATTCTTCGTCTGCGTGACGAGTTGTTGGATCGGTACGACATCACGGACGAATGCCTCGGCCGATGGATACGTTTTCGCGGCGTTTCGAACCTTGGCCGAGCAGTAATCAAGCGCCTTAGTCCATTCGGAATCGCGCAAGGCCTGCACCAAACCCTGCACGGCGGCATCGGCCTGGAGCATATCCGGCGGCGGCAGGGAAGCTTCCTGGCTGGTCGGCTGCGTCTCCACCGGCGGGTTCCGCGGCGGGCCGGCTTTGGTGCCCAGCGGGTGTTCGCCCACATAACTCAAATATTCGAAGCCGTATTCTTCACGCAACTTTGATGCTCTGCGAAACGCTTCGTCATACTGAGCTATGGTCAAGTTTTTGGAGGCCACGGCAATCTCGAAAACGGTATATTCCCGATCCGATACCTTGGCCAGCAGTTCCGGCAGCTTCTCCCAGGTCGTTTCCTCTCCCTGGAAGGTCATCCTGTCCTTACCGATGACCAGCTTGACGAAATGACGTGCTGCAATTCTCCCGCCAACCATTGTTGTACCTTTTGCGATCTGAAAATTTGTCTTAATCCCAGGACAGAGTGATATGTTCTCAAATGTTACCCATTCAAAATCCCGAACCTTGAATTGAAACTCTTTGATATCCTCAAGGGTCAGGGTGTTAAAACAGTATTGTGCGGAAGTGAAGCCGCTTATTCTTGCCATTATATTTTGATTCGAGTCATGGAGTATGCCCTTCGAGTCAACGGCGACCAGGAATGGCTCATGATATAGATCGTTATCGGTATGCGTAACGGGTACGACGATTTGGCCATCCTTCATGTATGGTGGTTGAAATACTATTCCGCCATTGCCGTCGCTGTAGGTAGAATGTTGTGTCCGTTTAGCGTTCCATGTGGCTAATGTTCTCGGGTTACCGATATGCACCCCGATACTGATACCGGTTTGTAAGGACGCATCAATTTCCGGGAGCAGCATTTCTAATGCGCCTGGTTTGATAGTTCCTCGGGCATATTTATCGTCTATAAGTGGATATATATGTATGCCAGCGCGCGTCTCTGAGCAGTCGAACCTTAACGATGGACAAGTATCGCCAGTGACTTTGAATACGATTGTTTTTACCAGTCTATCTTTTGGAAAATGGCTGCTTATGGAAAGATGGGGTGCCTTCAATAAAGGTGAGCCGTCGGGATACCACCATTGTGGATTTGTGTCCTCGATATGGTTTGTGATGCCCATCAACTCGACATCAACATTGTTTGGAAGATGAGCAATCAATTTCGTCGTTTCCGCTGCAGATTGGTTCGTACTTTCCGATTCATCGGCGGCGGCTACTGATTTTCGGGCCAGTTCGACTGGAGCCAGGCAACTGGCGGCGATGATGGCCATGCTAAGGATCGTCAGCCGTATGGGGCGGCGGGCCAGGCATTGAGCGATGCCCCGCGTCCGGTTGACAAAGCTTAGGCGCCGGGCGATCCGGCTTGTGCGGGCCATGGCGATGCCCAGGGCGGCGGCCGGGCGGTGAG
>CAZXSA010000389.1:0-3701 GCA_964642815.1 uncultured Planctomycetales bacterium
AAGCCTGCGGATTCGTTTCGCGAATCCCGTTAAGCTGTTCATAGCGTTCGGGGAAGTGTTCCTTCATGAAGGCCATCAGATCCTCGGTCTCTTCCGTGGTGAGTGGTTCCGGCCACGATTCGCCCCGGCCGAATCCGGGACGCCCCTCCGCTGTCGGGTCCGCGCCGCGACCACCTCGCAAGCCCGGACCGCGCCCAGGGCGGCCATCCGGCGGCCCCTCGCCACGGCGCTCACCCTCGCGGCCGGGCGGAAATGGCGGCTCATCGCTCAACGCATCATCCGGTCCCTCATTATCCAACAGTCGATCAATTTCGGCCGCCTGGCGATTCGCGGCACCAGGCCCCTCCGCCGGTTGAGCCCAAGCCTGGCCCGTCAGCATCACGCCAAACAAGCCCCAGCCTATCAACATCACGTGTCGTTTCATCCTACAACTCCTTGCCTGGCCCCGCTTGCTTGCGACATGCGATCAAGCGTGGTCTCGAGCGCGTCCATCTCGTTCCCCAAGCGGTCCAGTTCCGACTGATAGTAATCCCCCGTCAAGCCGAATTGGTCGATGCTCTGCTCGATGGCCTCCAACTCCGTTTCGATCGCGGACAACGCCGGGTCATCGGCGAAGACGGTGTTCGCCACATAAACGAATTTATCATCCCCGTTCGTCGGTGACGTTGTTTCCACGCCGGTTCGCGCATAGTGAAACAAGCCGACGGCTAAAACAATCATGGCCGCCGCCATCGGCGACCAACGCAGCAGCCGCGTTTGCCATCGCGCCTTGCGCAGCTCCGCCCGCACCGCCGATTTTACATGGGCCACGGTTTCCGGCATTGGCCGCGGCATCGGCTGCTCGGCCAGCCATATCTCATTCAACTCGCGCCGGACCGCATCCCTGGTTCGGGCAACCGCCGCCTCCGAAGGCATAACCTCCAGACGATCGGACCACTCGGCCAGGGCCGCGTCCAGCTCTCGTTCCAGGTTGTCGAGGTTCTCATTCATCGGTGCCTTCTTCCATCAATTCCCGCAGCCGGGCCAACCCGCGATGTCCTCGGGCCAAGGCCGTACCCAGCGGCACATCCAACACCTCGGCGATTTCCTTGAACGCCATTTGCGAGAAGTGCCGCAGAAGGATGACTTCCCGCTCGTGTTCGGGTAGCCGATCGATCGCCCGTTGCAGCCGATCCACTTCCTCCGCTCTCTCAAGGCGGTCGTCCGGCCGATCGGCGGAAGCATCGGGATACTGGATCAGCGGATCGGCCGCCTCGTCGTCCGCCCCACCACCGGCCGATGACACTCCGGCCTGACGGGCCACCTGCCGCCGACGCAGACGATCGCGAATCAGATTGCCGGCGATACGGAACAACCAACTGTCGAAGCGGCCCTCGTGCTCGTACCGCCCGATCATCCGCACCAGCCGCACGAACAGATCCTGGAGCAGATCCTCCGCGTCGGAGCGCGAGCCCGTAAATCGATAGAAGTAGCCGTACAAACGCGAACTGTACGCTTCGACCAGCGCGTCGAAGGCCCGCGGGTCGCGCTGCTGAGCGCGCGTGATGATCTCCGCCAGTTGGGTTTCTTCCATCAGGCTCACCAGCATAAAGTATGAACGCGGCATAGGCCAGAAAATTGCTTGCCGGTGCAAAACCGGCTTGCCGCCCGAAAAACAGGCCCGGCATTGCACTGTTTGCGTCGTTTTTACGCTATATATGCAAACATATCGACATAAAACCGCCACTTTATCGGCCGGCAAGGGTATGGTTATAAAGTGGAAGGATTATACAATGCATGGGATGCAAATGGGCTTGGTCGAGTTGAAGCGTAATCCCTGACGCATGGGTTGATCCTATTCGAGAGCCTGTTCTGGCCAAGGCGGTGTCCCCGTGAAAGGTAATCGGCTACATGTAAAGCATGTCCAGATATTCATCCGACGAATGATACCCCGGTCTTCCGTCCTGCCGGGCATTTGGCTGGCCTGCTTTGCCGCCGTGATGCTCGACGGCGTCCTCGCTCCGCTCCCTGCCGCCGAGCGGCCCAATCTTGTCATCTTCCTCGTCGATGACCAGGGAATCATGGACACGTCGGTGCCATTTCTCACCGGTGAGGATGGCCGACCGAAACGCTACCCACTTAACGATTACTACCGCACGCCCGGGATGGAGCGACTCGCCGAGCGGGGGATACGTTTCAATCAGTTCTGCGCCATGAGCGTCTGCTCGCCCACCCGCGTATCGATCATGACCGGCCAGAACGCCGCCCGTCACCGCACGACCAACTGGATCCATGCCGACCGCGACAACGCCGGTCCCCAGGGTCCGCCCGATTGGAACTGGCACGGCCTGCAACCCGGCAACTTAACCCTGGCCGCCTTGCTTCGCGACGCCGGCTACCACACGGTCCACGTCGGTAAAGCCCACTTCGCTCCGCGCGAAACGAAAGGCGCCGACCCGGCGAATCTCGGCTTCAATATTAATATCGCCGGCTCCAGCAGCGGCCAGCCCGGGAGTTATTACGCCGAGAAAAACTATGGACACGGAACACCATCCGCCATGCACGCCGTCCCGCACCTCGAAAAATACCACGGCGGCGACGTGTTCCTGACCGAAGCCCTCACCCGGGAAACCCTGCGAACCCTCGACGGTCTGGCCGACTCAAGACGCCCCTTCTTTCTCCACTTTGCTCACTACGCCGTGCATGCTCCATTCAACTCCGACCCGCGCTTCGCGGCGCATTACAAGGACTCGGGTAAACCCGAACCGGCTCAGGCTTTCGCGACCCTCATTGAAGGCATGGACAAATCCCTCGGCGACCTGCTCGACCATCTGGATAAGCTCGGGGTCGCGGAAGACACGCTCGTGATTTTTTTGGGTGACAACGGTTCCGACGCTCCGCTGGGCCATGAACACGATGTGGCCTGCGCCGCGCCCCTGCGCGGCAAGAAGGGCGCCCACTACGAGGGCGGGATGCGCGTCCCCTTCATCGCCGCGTGGGCCAAACCGAATCCGGATAACCCGCTTCAGCGGCGGCTGCCCATACCCGCCGGCGCGATCCAGACTCAGCAGGCCTCCGTGGTGGACCTGTTCCCCACTCTGCTCGGCCTCGCCGGTGTCGAAGTCCCCGCCGGGCATGTCGTGGACGGCAAACCGCTCAATACGCTGCTGACCGGAAAACGCGACGAGACGCGCAACGAGACGTTTCTGATGCACTATCCGCACGGCCCGCACCGCAGCGAATACTGGACCAGCCTGCGCGACGGCGAGTGGAAGGTGATCTACCACTATTTCCCCTCCGCGGCATCGGAAAATTCGCATTACCAGTTGTTCAATTTGCGGGAAGATCCTTTCGAGCAAAACAATCGGGCTACGACCGATCCCGAAACCCTGCGGCGTATGATGAAAGCCCTGGTGGATGCCCTGGAGGCCCATAACGCCGTTTATCCCGTCGATAAAGAAACTCGCAAGCCGGTGAGACCAAAATGCCCATGAAGGGTATATGAGGTAAGGGGAGATTCTCGCTCCGTGGAAAAACCGATATAATCGTATTAGTGCTGAACAGACAACGGCGAAAGGCGGCTGAAATATGGATAGCAAGCATTGGCCTCGCAACTTTGGCTTTGGGTTGCTTTTTCTTCTGGCCGGGACGGCCGGCTGCCAGGATCCCGCCCATCGGGAACGGGTGGAGATGCGCGAGAATAACCTGAGGGAAACCACCGG
>CAZXSA010000390.1:0-3700 GCA_964642815.1 uncultured Planctomycetales bacterium
CCGGCTGCGAGGACGCCAACCTGGACGGAGACAACGACGTCGACCAGAACGATTTTATCATCTTCAAGAATTGCGTGACCGGACAGGGACGGCCACCAGGATGTTGAGATGGAAACCATGAAACTGTATTTTACGAAACTATGCCTGGCGGCCGTCCTATGCGTCCCGCTCATCTGGCCGGATCGTCTCTGCGCGGTCACCGTCTACCGTATAACGATTAATACCAGCCAATATCCGGAAACGGACGACAACCAACAGGCCTTGCTGGTGATGATCCAGGCCTTGCAGGGTATCGTCAACCGTACCTGCAGCGATAAAATATGGTATCAGTGGCAAACCCACGCCGTTTTCATGAGCTGGGTTCAGAGTAATTACGGGGTAACGTTCATCGACACCTACGCCTCTAATCCTTGGGGTCTGCTCAATCATTTCAAGAATCAGGCGGGTATAAGCCAATATATTGTCTATAACCTGTATGATGGATCCCAGAACGTGGCCCGAAGCCTTTCCGGCGTGATGAATGCGATTCCGGTCACCGCGGCCTGGGTGGCCACCGCTCAGTCGCATGGCTTGACTCAGGCCTTGGATGTTCGCGGTCGTAACGAATCATGGATGTATACCAACTACTGGTCGTCCTTTAATCCCCACGGGTTGATTGAGCAATATGAAGGACATCCTTGCCAACAGTTCCTCGGCGACTGGGCCACCTTTCGCAAATATTTCATGTATTATGAAGGCAATACGACCTTCCGGCACACCATTAACGCCGCCGCGATTGACCATTCACTCAACTACGGCTGGGGTATGGACGAATTCAACTGGGTCCAGGACTGCAGTGAGAACAACATCACCCCCGTGGTCGCCAACTTCAGCGAGAATTTCTCACTCTTAAGTCAGTTAGGCAACAAGCGGGCCGCTCAGAAAGCCGCCGTGCATGCTTCCCCCTCGCTCATGCCCCAGGCCGGCAAACATTACGTCGCCATCGTGATGTCCGACGGTGACAACATCCAGTGGATGCAGCGCAATTTTCTTTGGCCCAACTGGTGGGGCAACAGCCACCGAGGCCAGTTCAAGATGAATTGGGAAATGAACGCCACCTGTCTCGACGCTTGCCCGCCGGTCATTCAATACTACTACAACAGCGCCACCAACAACGACTTTTTCGTGTCCGGCCCGTCCGGAACCAGTTACATGTTCCCCAGGGACTATCCCGACAAGGACGGCTACGTGGACAAGATGAACAACTTCATCCGCGAAGCCGATCTGCACGTGGTCTCCGTCCTTAACAACGGCACCAACAAATCCAACTGCGACAAATGGGCCCAGGCCGAGGAGACCCTCGGGGTTATCTATAAACAGTACGCCAATTATTACAAAGGGACGGCCGGCATCCGCTGGGTCAGTGGCAAGCCGATCAAGGGTTACGATTATAGTATGTGGGAAGGATCGGGAACCCCGGCGAGTGCTTCGGAAATCGCCGAGGCCATCAACGCCCGGCCGACCAATCCGACTACCGATCAAAATTCCTACTCCCTGGTCAATGTCCATGCCTGGTCCTACTGGGGCGGAGACGGAGCCGGTAGTTCGGTGATGGATAATGTGTACCTTCTGGTAACCAGTCTGGATAGTGATGTCGAGGTGGTCACCGCCGAGGAGATGCTCATCATGCTCCGCAACCAGTTCGGCACGCCGGTCACCACGACGGACAACACCTGGACTTATCAGGCCGAGTACATGAGCCATGATATCGGCCGAGCCGACAACGACGGCTGGAGCGCAAATGTTGCTCAGGACGCCCCCGGCCACATGAGCCGCGGCATCAGCTTGAATACCGTCACCGGATCGGCTCGGGCCTACTTCTCCTTGATGATCGACGTCCTCAACGCCGGCAACGACAAGGTGGTCACCTGCGAGATATACGACAGCACGGCCAGTACCCTGCTTGCCAGCAAGGATGTCTACCGTTGGAACTTCTCCAGCGATTTCATGTACAAGGAAATTCGCGTCGATTTCACCGCCACCGCCGGGCACGCTTACGATTTTCGCGTGTACTGGTGGGATACCTCCTATGTCCGCCAGGATTATGTCCGCATCGTCGGAACCGCCTCGTCATCCGATTTGCCTCCGGTGATTGTTGAAGTGGTTCCCGATCCGGATAACGCCAAGACGGGAACGCCGTACACCAAACAACTGACCCTCCTGCAAGGCAATCCCATCCCCACCTGGTCGGTCATCACCGGACCAGCGGGGATACAGGTCGGCAACGGAGAGGATAACGCGGGTTATGTCTCCGGCTGGACCCCGACTTCCGAACAGATAGGCCAGACCCTCACGATCACCATACGGGCAACCAATGCCGTGGGCCACGACGACGAAACCTGGCAAGTCACGGTTTTTTCCGCGGCGGATTTCGATCTCGACGGCGATGTTGATCTGGTGGATTTTGGTTTCCTGCAAAACTGTTATTCCGGCAACAATATACCCTATTCCACCGGTTGTCAGCAGGCTGATCTCGACAAGGATAACGATGTGGATCAGACTGATTTCACCCAATTCAAAAACTGCCTCGGCGGGGCCGACCGGCCACCGGGCTGTTGAAATACGTCACGGACCATACGAGGCCCACGCGGCAACCCTTGTTTCTAGCGAGACCTTTCAGCCCGGCCCTGATCGGCCTACGTTCATGCAAGAAAGTGATAAAGAAGGATAACCGCAACCCCAAACGCGAACATGGCCGCCACGATCGTCAGCCAATTGACCGCTACGGCCAGGGGGATGTCGCGGACCTCGGCGCATTTGGTGGTCTTATACACCACGCTAACCGTCAGGCAGAGCGGCAGAAGCAAGAGCAATTGTTGCAGCCGACTTAGATCGGCCGGATAAATGAAAAAGGCCACAATATCCGACATATTCATCCCTCTAGGCTTTTATCGGCGGACCACGACGCGCCGCGGACGGCATGCCTTGCCCCGCCAGGCGCGTGGATAGATCCAGAAGAATCAGTATATTCAACATGCCGCAGATGCCGGTATAGACCACGGATACCTCTTCCGCCCGTCCGTAGGCCACAAGGGATTCCGACGGTTGAGCGGGCTCGGTCGGGAGATGGTTACTCCAGGTCATCGTTGCCAGCGTGTGGCACCCGGCACAGATTTGGCCGAGGAACCAGTAAGTGCGTTCTTGTCGATTGACCGTGTTTTTTACGCCCCCCACCGCCACCCCGGTCCAAAAAGTCAGGGCGATGGCGATCAAAAAAATGGTTCCGCGGATTTTTTCACCGATCAACAGATGCCCGGCCCCCGGCACCAACCAGCCGAGCAAAAATGCCAGAGAAATGCGGGAGGCCTTGGGTTCTACGGTTGAAGCGGATTTCATAAGCGTTTCTTTACGTCAATGACCGGGATCGACCCAGTGGTTTCGCATGGGTTTCAGGGTCTACTGAACGGGCACGAACCCTGTTCAGCGCATTTTCCGCATCCGGCTCCCGAAAGACGCGTATCTTCGGAACCGCCTCCCCGCGCGGCGAAAACACTCAGCCGGCGGGCCACTTCCGGAGCGGCGCACTTCGGGCAGAGCAATTTGGATTCCTCGCCCGAGTTGCGGATCAACTCTTCAAACTCATGCCCGCATTGGGCACAACGATACTCGTAAATCGGCATCAGGACCTCCTGGAACCGGTTCTTCTTTCCCAAAGTATAGA
>CAZXSA010000391.1:0-3663 GCA_964642815.1 uncultured Planctomycetales bacterium
CAGCGCGAGGTCGGGCTGGACGTGCCCAGTTTCGCCGAGGCCCTCCGCCGCGTGCTGCGTCAGGATCCCGACGTGATCCTGGTCGGCGAGTTGCGTGACCTGGAAACGATGGAGGCGGCCATCCGGGCCGCCGAGACCGGCCACCTGGTTTTCTCCACCGTGCATACCACCGGTTGCCAGGGAACGGTCAACCGGATCATTGACGCCTTCCCCCACGAGCAGCAGGAACAGATTCGCGTGCAGCTTTCGACCAACCTGATCTCGGTGCTTTCCCAGGCCCTGCTCCCGCGCATGGACAAGGGCATGGTCGCCGCTTACGAGTTCATGGTGGTAACGCCGGCCATCGCCAACCTGATTCGCGAGAATAAAACCTTCCGTATCGACTCGAGCATCCAGACCGGTAAAAAGTTCGGCATGCAATTGCTCGACGAGCACCTGCTGAGTTTATGGAAGGACAAGATCATCTCTCCCGAGGAAGCCATCGACAAGGCCCGCAACCCGGGAGAGATGCAGGAGAAAATCGAGAAGATCGAAAAGGGCCTGTCCCTCAAGACCGCCGAGGAGGCGGAACTGGACGAGATCAAGAAATCCGAAGCGGAAGAATCCGGCCCCAAGTAGCGGACCGGGCGAATGAGTAACGATCATGGCTGAGACCCCGCCCAAAACTTCGATCAGCGGCTCCGGCGACCGCCCCCCTATCCGGGTCGCCTCGAGCGCGCCCGGCGCGCGTCACGAACGCAAGATGCCCCCCATCAGCCAGCTCCGGGGCCGCCCGCTCGGTCGCATCCTCATCAAGATGGGCAAGGTCACGCGCACCCAGGTCGGCGAAGCCCTCGAAATTCAGAAACAAAAGGGCGGGCCGATCGGGCAAATCCTCGTCGAGTTGGGCTACATCGAGGAGAACGATGTACGCGTCGCCTTGGCCGCCCAGTTCGGCATGGAGCCGATCTCCCTGGCCAAGATGGATGTTCCCAAGGAAATTATCGCCCTGCTCCCCGCCCAGGTCGCCCAGACCTATAAAATTATCCCCATCGACTACGATCCCAACGCGAAAACCATGACCATCGCCCTCGACGACCCGGCCAACTTTCGGGCGACCGACGACCTCAAGACGTTGATGGGCGGAGAGATCAAGGCCTGCCTGGCCACTCCCGAGGAGATGGCCGCCGCCCTCGCGCGCTATTACCCCGAGGACGCGCCCGAATCCATCAACGACCTGATCAACGAGCTCTCCGGCGACGAGGATCTGGCCAAATTCGATGGCCGCGGCGAAAGCATCGACCTTGAGGAGCTCAAGGAGCTGGCTGACTCCAATCCGATCAAGAAACTCCTCAACCTCGTGCTTCTCCAGGCCATCCGGGACAAGGCCAGCGACATCCATTTCGAGCCGTTCGAGAACGACTACAAGATGCGCTACCGCATCGACGGCGTGCTCTACGAAATGGTCCCGCCCAAACGGCACATCGCCATGGCCATCTCCAGCCGGATCAAGGTCATGTCCAACCTCAACATCGCCGAACGCCGTCTGCCGCAGGACGGCCGCATCGAGTTGACCGTCGGCGGCAACCCCGTTGACCTGCGTATCAGTGTCCTGCCCACCATGTTCGGCGAATCGGTGGTCATGCGTGTCCTCGACCGAGGCAACGTCTCCCTCGATCTCAACCAGATCGGCATGCGCGACGACGATTTAGGCACCTTCCGCCAACTCATCCGCAAGCCCAACGGGATCATCATCAACACCGGCCCGACCGGGTCCGGTAAAACGACTACCCTGTATTCCGCTCTCAATGAATTAAATACGATCGACGTGAAGATTCTCACCGCCGAGGATCCCGTCGAGTATGATATCGACGGGCTCATCCAGTGCCAGATCAATACGGATCTCGGCCTGACCTTCGCCAAGTGCCTCCGCAGTTTCTTGCGTCAGGACCCGGATATTATCCTGGTCGGCGAAATCCGCGATTTGGAGACCGCGCAGATCGCCGTGCAGGCCTCCTTGACCGGACACCTGGTCTTTACCACCCTTCATACGAACGATGCGCCGTCAACCATTGCCCGCCTTGTGGACCTGGGCCTCGAGCCCTTCCTGGTCACCGCCACCATCGAGGCCATCGTGGCCCAGCGGCTGGTTCGGCGGATTTGCCAAAACTGTAAGGAAGAGTTCCACCCCAGCGAGGATATGTTGCTGGAACTCGAGTTGCGACCCGAGGACGTGCAGGGGCGTACGTTCATGTACGGCAAGGGCTGCGACTATTGCAACAACACCGGATATAAAGGCCGTATGGGTCTTTTTGAAATCATGACCTTGAACGACGATATTCGCGAGATGATCATGCAGCGTGGCTCGACCAATATCCTGCGCCGGGCGGCCCGTAAGTACGGCATGCGAACCTTGCGGGAATCCGGACTGCTGGCCATCTACGAGGGGGTGACGACGATCGAGGAAGTGGCTAAGGAAACCCTCGTCGAGGAGCTCTAAACCATGCCGACCTTCCAATATGAAGCCATGAATCAGACCGGCCAGGAGGTCAAGGACACCATCGAGGCCGAATCCACCGAGGAAGCCCTGAGCAAGATTCGCGGCCTCGGCTATTATCCGACCAAACTTCGCCAGAAAGGCGGAAAACGTCTGGGGGCCAAGGCCGGGGGCAAGGGGGGCGGCGGGGGCGGTAAGGGCGGCCAGAAAAAAAAATCCGCCGGCGGCATCGGACGAGTCAAGGTCAAGGAAATCACCCAGTTCACCCGCCAGTTATCGACTCTCCAGGATGCCGGCCTGCCCATCCTCCGCAGCCTGCGTATTCTCGAACAACAGCAAAAGCCCGGCATGCTCCGCACCATCCTCCGAAACGTCGCCGACGATATCGAGGGCGGGGCTACCCTTTCCGAGGCGATGGCCGGTCAGCCCAAGGCCTTCGACCGCCTCTACTGTAACATGGTGGCCGCCGGCGAGGCGGGCGGTGTGCTCGATACCATCCTCCAACGCCTCGCCGACTTCATGGAAAAAGCCCAGCGCCTCAAACGAAAAGTCATTGGGGCCATGATTTACCCCTCCGTGGTCATTACCTTCGCCGTGGGCATCGTGGCCGGCATCATGGTCGCCGTCGTCCCCAAATTCCAGGAAATTTTCAAGGACTTCGGCACCAAGCTGCCCGGCATGACCGAGACCCTGATCAGCATCTCCAACTGGTTCGTCCACGGTAAGCCGCCGGGATGGGTGGTTATCTTTATATCCCCGATTATCATTTTTCTGCTGCTCAAATTAGTTCGGAAATCGCAGTCCGGCCGCTACGCGGTGGATTTGGTGGTTTTGAAAATACCTATTATGGGTAACATCCTGGGTAAATCCTCGATCGCCCGGTTCACCCGGACGCTCGGGACGCTCCTGTCCGCCGGCGTGCCCATTTTGGAGGCCATCAACATCACCAAGGAGACCTCCGGCAACGAGGTCTACGCCCGGGCCCTGGGCACGGTCCATGACGAAATCCGCGAGGGCGAGTCCTTCGCCAACCCGCTCCGGGCGGCCAAAATCTGCGACGGCATCGTGATCAACATGATCGACGTCGGAGAGGAGACCGGCGATCTCGACAAGATGCTCATGAAGATCGCCGATAACTATGACGAGGAGGTCGAGACCCTGGTCGACGGCCTGGTGAGCCTGCTCGA
>CAZXSA010000392.1:0-3660 GCA_964642815.1 uncultured Planctomycetales bacterium
CGTCGGCGCTTTGGGGGCCAGGACGACGGCCTTCAAGACCGTTCGGATTGATGAGCTGGCCCTGCAGCGCCACGGCATCACCATGGAGACGATAGATTTGTCCGAGGTATTCGAGCGGGTCCGGCAACTGGCCGATCATGCCCCGGAGGTGCGGGATAAGATGGATCGGCTGCGCGCGTACACCAACTGGGACGGGGTACCGAACGAATCGCTCGCGATGCTCGCCCGCCTGGGGGTGGTGATCGATCGGTACGCGGCCGAACGAGGATTCGACGCGATTGCCTTGCGCTGCTGGATGGAGATCGAGCAGCAGTTGAAAGTGTCTCCGTGCGTGCTGCTGAGCGAGATGAACGATCGCGGGATCACGGCGGCCTGCGAGGTGGACGTGGGCAACGCGATAGCGATGCACGCCCTGAAGGCGGCGTCCGGCGGGCCGGCCGCATGCCTGGACTGGAACAACAATTACGGTAACGAGCCAAACAAGTGCATCCTCTTTCACTGCGGTCCCGTGCCCCAAAGCCTCATGGCCGGCAAGGGACAAGTCACCGCGCATGTCATCCTGGAAACCGCCCTGGGGCCGGGATGCTCCTTTGGCTGCAACACCGGCCGCATCGCGCCAATGAATATGACCTTCGGTAGTATGCTCACGCGTGACGGCCACCTGGAGTTTTTTGTCGGCGAGGGCCGGTTTACCGAAGACCCGATCCCGGGCGATTTCTTCGGTTGCGCGGGAGTCGCGGAGATACCGAATCTCCAGGCCGGCTTGCAAACCATTGGGTACGCCGGGTTCCGCCACCACGTGAGTGTAACCCCCGGCACCGTGGCCGGCCCGGTGATCGAAGCGCTGAGCCGCTATCTTGGGCATGAGGTCATCAAGGTATGAGCTTGCTGGGCATCGATGCAGGTACGACGGGAGGCAAGGCCGCCGCTTTTAACGAAAAAGGCGAGGTTCTGGCCTATGCCGGATAGACGTTCCTGTCTGTCACGGGTCGGCAATTGGGGCCGTCGCTGGTGGGGTAACTCAGACAAAGGATGGTATAAGAATCATGGAAAAGGAATTATCCGCTTTTCAATTCGGGCCGATGGTTGCGCAATACTGGTTGGCCGATAACGTACGGACCGTATCGTTGTCCTTACTGCCGGCATCCATGGTGGATGCCGTCGTTGAGCACCGCGCGTATGTGACGGACGGCCCCGAATATCGTGGAATAATGGATGCCGAAGGGCCGTTCCCGGCCTTTCGCCCTGATTTGCTGGTACATTGCAAGATTGTCGGAGACAGGTATCCGGGCGATTCCTCCCAAGGCCAGACCATGCGGTTTGCCCCGTCGGCCATTGCGTTGGTATATGACCAGCAGGAGATTCAAGAAGAGCATGGCCGAACCGTCGTAACCACCCGGCTGAAGAACCATCAAAGGTACTCCGTGACACATGTATTGACCTGGTGGCGGGGAAGCGGAGCCATCGAAGTCGAAACGCGTTTTACCAACGAGTCGGACACTCCCTTAACCCTGGAGATGCTCAGCGCCTTCTCGATCGGAAGAATCACTCCCTTTGCCCATGACGATGCGCCGGGGCGGCTGGTCTTGTACAGGACGCAAGCGGCATGGAGTGGAGAGGGGCGTTTGGAACGCCGTTCGATCGAGGAAACCCATCTCGAGCGCACCTGGCTGGGGCGGCATAATTCCGTGCTTCGGTTCGGCCAGGTGGGTAGTCAGCCCGTCCGACAGTTTTTCCCTTTCGTAGCCATCGGGGATGTCCATGCCAAGGCGACCTGGGCGGCACAACTGGCGTACATGGGCTCCTGGCAGATGGAAGTCCATCGGCCGGGCGACTTCCTTTGTCTATCAGGCGGATGGGCGGACCGTGAACTCGGTCATTGGACAAGGACAGTCGCGCCCGGGGAATCCATAGCGAGCCCGCGCGCCATACTGACCTGCGTATCCGGCGGGGTGGATGAGGCCTGCCGGGCACTGCAAAGCGTGCATCAACGTGCCCTGGCCGCGCAGCCTCAGGTCGAGCATGACTTGCCGATCATCTGCAACGAATGGTGTACAAGCTGGGGGCATCCCAGTCATGACTACCTTATCCGGTTGGCCAGGCGTTTGCGGGAAACACATACGCGCTATCTGGTCATTGATGCCGGCTGGTACAAACCGCCGGGCAAGGATTGGCGCACATTCCATGGGAGTTGGCTGCCCAGCCGGGAATTGTTTCCCAACGGACTTAAGGCGACGGCCGACGCCATTCGCGCCGAGGGTCTTATTCCCGGATTATGGTTCGAGCTGGAAACGCTCGGTCCGGACTCGGAGGCCATTCAAGAGGTCACCCATCAACTGACTCGCGACGGTTTCCCGCTGGTATCGGGTGTCCGGCGGTTCTGGGATTTCCGCGATCCGTGGGTGCATGCGTATCTTGCCGAGCGGGTCATTGGCCTGCTTCGTGAATGCGGATTCGGATATCTGAAGATCGATTATAACGAGTGCATCGGCATGGGCGTTGACGGCGCGGAATCGCCGGGGGAGGGCCTTCGGCAACACCTCGCCGGCGTGCGGGAATTCTTCCGGCGAATTCGCCGGGAACTGCCTGACCTGGTGATGGAAAACTGCAGTTCGGGTGGCCGGCGCCTGGAGCCCTCGATGATGGAACTCTGCGCCATGGCCTCGTTCTCGGATGCCCACGAGACGAGGGAGATTCCCATCGTCGCCGCCAATGTTCAGCGCATGATCCTGCCCGCCCAGAACCAGATATGGGCGGTATTGAGGAAGTATGACGATGTTCACCGCCTTATCTATTCGCTGGCGGCGACTTTCCTCGGACGCATGTGCATTTCGGGCGACCTGCTGGATCTGGATGGCGAACAGTGGGCAATCATGATGGAGGCCCAGGAACTGTACCGCAGAGCATGGCGGGTCATTAAAGAAGGTCGGTGGGAGCGGCTGGGCCCAAACCTTGGTAGCTATCGCCATCCTCAAGATTGGCAGGCGGTTCGTATGGCCACGGCGAATCAGGTTCTCGTGATCGTGCATACCTTTGACAACCGGCAGCCGGAGAGGATCGAAGTACAATTACCCGACGGGCAGTGGGAGATGGTCGGGGTACTGGCGTCGAGGTCAGAAGACATCCGGCTGGAAGGCACTCGCCTGACGGTGTGTACCGAATCCTTCCGCGGGTATGTGGCTTTGCTGGAAAACCGTCGTGTCGCCGGCTGACGGGACTTGACGGTTCACGCTATTTCTTAATCCGGATGATTCACCGCGGAGCCCAAGAACGGGTGTTACGTATATCGATACTCGCGGGCGGTGCGGTAGAGTGCCTCGATATTCTCGATCGGAACGTCCGGCTGGACGGCGTTGGAGGCCGCGACCATGTAACCGCCGTTCCGGCCTAATACCTCGATCAAATGGAGCACCTCCGCCTCGATCTGAGCGGGTGTACCGAACGGCAGCAGTTCCTGCGTATCGATTCCGCCATAGAAAGATATCCTTCCACCGAAGAGGCGAGCAAGGTTTTCCGCGGACATCCCGGTCGCCTTGGGCTGGATCGGGTCCAGCATGTCGACGCCCATCTCGATCAGATCCTCGATGATCGGGATCACCGCTCCGTCGGTGTGATACCGCGTCTTCAGATTCATGCGTTTGAACGGCACCACCAGCTCGG
>CAZXSA010000393.1:0-3643 GCA_964642815.1 uncultured Planctomycetales bacterium
CCGAACCCTACCTGCCCCGCCAGGGCTGCATCGGCGAAATGGTCCTCAGTGTGGGCAAGTCGATCTACCTGTACGAAAAAGGCGCCGACGGGATCATCGATATCAGTCCGTTCACCTGCATGAATGGCATTATCTGCGAGGCCGTCTATCCCGCGGTCAGCCAGGCTTACAACAACCTGCCCATCCGTATCTTTTACTTCGACGGGGTGAACACCAACATCGACCGCGATTTGGAGATATTTCTCGACCTGGCCCGGGCCTACCAGAAACGTAAGAACAAACCGCGGGTTTACCCCGATTACTTTAAATAACAGCAAGCGTTTCGCCTCATTGTCCTGCTGATCGCCGATGACTGAATGCTGATAGCTGAAGGCTGGCTACTGAAAACGTCCCTTGCTCGCCCGCCACGGCGGGTAAACTGCTGCGGGCTGGTAGGATGTCCCTTGCTCGCGCTGCGGGCTGGTAGCTCTCTCATAATCCCGCTTCGCGCTGAACTTTCCCGACGGCTTCGGCCGAGGCTTGCAGGGCTTTCTGCTCGGATTCGTTCAGTTGCAGACGAAGCAGGCGATCGACCCCCGCGCGATTGACGATCACCGGCACGGACAGGCAAACGTCATGCAGGCCGTAAACCCCGTCCAGCATTGTTGAGACGGTCAGCACGCTGTTTTCGTTGCGCAAAATGACGGTCGCGATATGGGTCATGGCCAGACCGACGGCGTAATTGGTCGCCCCCTTGGCCTCGATGATATGGTAGGCGGAGTCGCGTACCTGCTCGGCGATTTTTTCCCGTTCCAGGGGCGGGCATTGTCGCGGACAGGCCGGGCAGTAATCGCCAATGGCCATGCCGCCGATGGTGGTCGCGCTCCAGGCGACAAATTCGCTGTCGCCGTGCTCGCCGAGCACGTAGCCGTGAATGTTTCGCGCATCCACCCGGCAATGGCGGCTGAGTAGATACCGCAGGCGGGCGCTATCCAGCACCGTACCCGAGCCGATGACCTGACTTGCGGGTAGTCCGGAGTATTTGACGGCCGCGTAGGTCAAGATATCCACGGGATTGGTGACGACCAGCAGAATCGCGTCCCGTGTGTACTCCACGACACGCTGCACAACAGTCTTACAGATCGCGACATTGGTACTGACCAGATCCATGCGGGTCTGGCCGGGTTTTTGCGCGGACCCGGCACAGATGGCAACGAGATCGGCGTCCGTGCAATCGGGATAATCGCCGGCGGTGATCTCCACGGGCGGGGCGAACAGGGCCCCGTGACTGAGATCCATCGCCTCGGCCTCGGCCCGTTCGCGGTTCTGATCGATGAGCACGATCCGGCGGGCTACGCCGCGCGACTGCAGGGCGTAAGCAAAAGTAGTACCCACCGCTCCGGCACCGACGATGACCACCTTGCCCGTCGTCGATGGCGATGGAGACTTGAACCCCGGGCAATGACTATTATTTGCGTCCATCGTTCTTATTGTAGACAGGGTTCGCGCCACGGCCAAATTCGCATACAGGCCGCGGCCGGCCGAGTGCCTCCTCCGCGAGACATATCGAACGGTGTTCCTGGCCGATAAGCCTCTTGCAGAGCAAAGCCGCATACCGATATAATACGGCCTGAAAACGCGGGCGTAGCTCAATTGGTAGAGCATCAGCCTTCCAAGCTGAATGTTGCCGGTTCGAACCCGGTCGCCCGCTATGATTCCACACATTTATTGATGATGAATCAATCTATCATGGGTTTTTCGTGAAAGGCTTATTTCCGCACGGATTTCAAATCCAAGAATGTTCACCCAAGGCATGCCAGGGAATAAGTTCGACATCTGAACGCGGCTGTGCATCCGCCCCGCCGTAAACCACCGCGGCCCGGCAAGAACCAATTTTTTCGAGCACATCCCGGATACGACGAACCCCTTCGAACAAACCGGATGTCGCGGTCTGGGACGCCTTGGCCTCGACCAGCACAAGCCGATCCGGTTGCTCAACAATCAAGTCGGCTTCCATCCCATGTTGATCGCGATAGTGATAGATACCTCCGGTTTCACCGATGTTGAGGCGATGCTTGACGATCTCGGAAATCACCCAGGTTTCGAACAAGGCTCCGCGCAATGGGTGGTTACGAAGTTGATCCACGGTGCGAATACCGAGCAACCGGCAGACCAGACCGGTATCATGGAAATGTAACTTAGGCATTTTCACCAAACGTTTGCGGAGGTTGCCGCTGAATGCAGGTAGACGAAACGCGATAAAACTGGCTTCCAACACGCTAAACCACGCCTTGGCGGTCGGCTGGGCGATTCCGCAATCGTTACTGATCGAAGAAAAATTAAGCAATTGGGAGGTCCGACCGGCACACAATTCGATGAATCGCTGAAACGCGGCTAAATCACCGATATGGGTCAATAATCGAACATCTCGCTCGATATAAGTAGCGATATATGATCCCAGCCACTCATAGGGATCCAACCGCTGATCAAAAATACGGGGATAGCCGCCGGCGAGAATCGCCGCGTCGAGCGTATCCGGAAAAGAGGAAAACCGAACAACCTCTCGACGAGCCAGAGGCAACAGATGCATCACCGCGGTACGGCCCGCAAGCGATTGATTCACCGAGGCAACCAAGGCGAGGTTCTGCGAACCGGTAAGGATCCAACGTCCAGGCCGCGGATCATCGTCAATTAATCCCTGGATATAGGAAGGTAACTCCGGTACGCGTTGGATTTCATCCAGAATGACCCCTTTGGAAAACCGACCCAGGAATGCGCGGGGGTCTTCCTGGGCAAACGCACGCACGTCCGGGGCTTCGAGGTTGGCATAATCATGATCGGGAAAAACGGCCCGACAAAGGGTGGATTTACCGCTCTGGCGGGGACCGGTGAGGGTAATCGCCGGAAACTGGCTTGCGGCTTTCTTGAGTCGGGCAGTAAGGTCACGGTCGATCATAATAATCACAAACTTACTCGATCAGGGGGGATGATTCAAGATTGGATTTTGAATTATCTCGCACCAAAGCTTGGGCAAGGTAAATAAAGTATTGACCGACAATATGGGAACACAAATCACCGAGGGCGGGGAGTTACCAATACGCAACGATTTCCGTATGGCCGACATCTCCGGGCAACACTATCGCCCCGCTCGATGCATCGAAAGTGCTGATCGCCCGGCCGTTCAACGAAACCGAACTTAGCGGGCGATGCAGGTACAAACGGATTTTCGTCGGCCGGTTGCGGTTCGGAGCATTCAGATCGACCACTACTCGATGCGGTTCAGTTAAGGATTGTACTTTCATATCGAGCGGACCAAACCGGGTGGCCGCCCCCTGGATGTCGATCTTCTGGCCCGAGGCAAGCCATTCATCCGGCACCCCGGCCAGCAACCAGAGTTCATCGTCATGTTCAAGCACCAACAAGCAGCGAAGGGCATATACCAACTCAGCCTCTGCGGATAAAGCATACCAAGGCCCCTGCCCTTGGCCGGCTTGCGGAACACGAGCGGCAAGCATCCGGGTTTCTTCAAAAAGCCCCGCGGCCAGGGTGTCATAAAACGCCCGTAAGGCATGTTTGTATTGGCTACGATGTAAATACGTCGGCACCAACGACGCCCGGCTGAATCCCATCGCCGACTCATCGGGCAAGCCCGCCAATACGTTGT
>CAZXSA010000394.1:0-3610 GCA_964642815.1 uncultured Planctomycetales bacterium
TGGCGCTGTCGGCCAGGAGGACGGCCACCAGATCGCAGGTGGCGGGGGTGGCGTAAATGGGCCCGGAAAATCCTTCCTTGACCAGGCGGGGCAGCTTGCCGCAATGGTCAATATGGGCGTGGGAAAGGATGACCGAGTCGATTCTGGACGGGTCGCGAGGGAAACTCTTGTTTTTAATGTTGGCCTCGGCCCGATGCCCTTGGTTGAGGCCGCAATCGAGAGCCACCGCGTGCCCGTCGAGCTCAAGCAGATGCATGGAACCGGTTACTTCCCGCGCCGCCCCGTGAAACCGCAATTTTGCCGGCATATACTGCTCCAAGGATTCCGGAATATTACCACGGCCCGCCCAGGCCAGGCTTTTAGGCTTTGGCGAAGCGAGCACGGAAACACGGGGGCGATTTTTCAAGGGATAGGCATGGACATGCGAAGTTTTGTCGCAGCATACGGCTTACCAGGCCATGCCATCCACGGATTCAATCAGCTCCGTGTCATCCCGGTAAACCGGGATAAAAACCAGACGACACAACAAACGAGGGTGGCACGCGACTTACGAGCGCGCAAGCCCCCCGATTAATAGCGTATTATAGCGTACCTGGGGAAATTTCAGAAGGCCTGCTTGGGGATCATCAGACAAGCTTGAAAACCGCTTGTCACGCGGCCGCCGTTTGTTCGTCAGTGCTGTCGAAGCGCACGCTGACCCGCTTGCTGACGCCGGCCTCCTGCATGGTGACGCCGTACATGACATCGGCGATGGTCATGGTTCGCTTGGAGTGAGTGATCACGAGGAACTGCGAATGCTCAAGAAAGTCGCGGACGATGCGGTTGAACCGCTCGTTGTTGGCCTCATCGAGAGCGGCATCGACCTCGTCGAGAATGGCGAAGGGCGAAGGCCG
This sequence comes from uncultured Planctomycetales bacterium, assembly GCA_964642815.1. Taxonomy (GTDB): domain Bacteria; phylum Planctomycetota; class Phycisphaerae; order UBA1845; family PWPN01; genus JAAYCU01. The sequence goes on from CAZXSA010000394.1 coordinate 894, forward strand.
CGATTGGAAGATCGCCAGTACCAGGGCAATGGCGGTCATGGTTTTCTCGCCGCCGGACATCAGGGAAATGCTTTGCAGCTCTTTTCCCGGTGGACGGGCCTGGATTTCGATGCCGGCCTCCAGTACGTCGAGCGGCTGGCCCTCGGCGGGCTGTTCGAGCATGATATCGCCCTTGCCGCCGCCGAACAGCTTGCGGAACATGTCCTGGAAATGTTGCCGGACGGCCTCGAAGGTGGTGGTGAAACGTTCGCGGCATTCCTTGTTCAGGTCGTCAATCAACTCCTCGAGCTGCCGACGAGAGTGACGCAGGTCGTCGCGCTGGGTGATAAGGAACTCCGCCCGTTTCTCCAACTCGTCCTGCTCGGCGATGGCGTCGAGGTTGACATTGCCGAGCCGGCGGATTTTTTCCTTGAGTTCCTCGATCTCGGCTTCCAGGGCCGCCCAATCCTGATCCTCATGCTGATAGTTCAAATAGACTTCGGCCAGATCGATGTTCAACTCTTCCCGGACCCGTGTCAACAGGTCTTCGGTGCGGATGCGGGCCTCCTGTAACTCCATCTGAAGTTCGTGCAGTTTTTCCTCGACGTCAGTCAGTTGGCCGCGTTGAGTTTTTATCCGGCCGGCAAGCTGTTCATGCTCGTATCGAATCTGTTCTCGGCGATGCTGGCGGGCAAGCACGTCGCGGCTAAGTCCTTCCTTTTCCAGGAACAACTCGGCCAGTCGGCTATCGGCGGCCAGAACGGTACGTTCCGTTTGCGTGATGCGCTGCCGGGCGTCGTCGGCTTCGCGGGCGGAGGCCTGGACGGCCTCGTCGCTGGCCTGCCGCGAGGCGCGCAAGCCGCGCAGCGCGTCGGCGAGCATGGTACGTTTCTGGATCAGTTGACCGACGACCACCCGGGCCTCGGTGATGCGCTCGGCTAATTCGCGCCGGCGATCCGCGAGGACGCCGATCTGTTCGTCAAGCTGGCGGGCCTGCTGTTCCTGAGCGGCGCTGTCCTGTTCGAGTCCGGCAAGCGATTCGCGGCTTTGCTCGGCGCGGTTGCGGGCCTCGTCGATCTGGATCTGAAGGCCCTCGGCTTCGCCCGTGAGCAGAGGTTGTTCGTGCCGCAGTCGCTCGATCCCGGTTTCGAGGTTGTTGCGGGCGGCGGTGTTCTCCGCCTGAGCGGCACGGGTGTCGTAGATGGCGGCGCGTAACTCGTGTTGTTCGCGCTCGAGGCCTTCGATATCGGCGGTGGTGCGTTCGAGCTGGTCAGTCGTTTCGCCGATCCGCTCATCGACCTCCGCGATCTGCTGATCGATTTCGCGTAGCTCGCTCTTTCGGGAAATCAGACCGGCTCCGGCCCCGGCCGGGCCGAGTTGGCAGTAGCCGTCGGGGTCGAGCAACTCGCCGCTCTGAGTGACATAGCGGTAACTCGGCGGGTTTTGCTCGGCCATGCGCAACGCGTCGGCCAGCGTTCGCACGATGATCGTCTTGCCGAGCAGTTGACGCACGAAACGCTCCATGTCCGGCTCGAAACGCACGAGATCCATCGCGTAGGCGACGAAGCCTTCCTGCTGGCTGAAATCGCGACCATCGATAAAGGGCGGCAGGCGGTCCAGGCAAACGGCCCGCACCCGCCCCGGCAAATCGGCGATTCGCTCGGCATCGGCGAAGAAGCGGGCGCTGTCCTCGACGACCAGGTATTGGTCGAATTCGCCGAGGGCGGTTTCGATGAGCCGGGCATTGGCCACATCGACGGCGATCAGGTCGGCGACCATGCCGACGATGTAGCCGAAGGTTTGACCGCTGCCGTCCTGTTCGCGCAGATGGAGTACCTCGCGCACGCCGGCATCGACGCCCTCCATCTGCCGATCGAGGTCGAGAAGCAATTGCCTGCGACTGAGCAGACCGCTTCGGTATTCCTTGGCGGCGGCCAGTTGTCGATTGATCGCGGCCCGGCTGGCGTCGAGTTCCTCGGCCTGGCGATGTTTTTCCTCGATGATGCCGGTTTGGCTCTGGAGCAGGTCGGCCAGTTCGCGGCCGCGGGCCTCGATCCGCTCGCGCTGCTCGAGCAGGGTGGCGAGCTCGGCCTCAACCTGCTGGTGGCGCTGCTGGAGGCGGTTTTTCTCCGTTTCCAACTGTTCCTCGCGCTGGCGATAGGACTGGATTTGGTTATGTAACTGGGCGGTGCGCCGGAGCAGTTCGATGATATTGGCCTTGGCTTCTTCGCTTTCCGCCTGAAGCCGGGCGAGATCGCGAGCGATGTCCCGATCCTGTTCGGTGAGGCTATTTACTGTTACGCCGGCGGCCTGAATGTCCGCCTCGATGGACCGGTTGGCCGCCTCCTCGGTTTCGATCTGATGACGGAGTTGGGCGGCCCGTTGCCGTTCGACGGCCAAGCGTTGCTGAGCGCGGGCGCGGGTGTCGGCCAGCTCGGTCATGCGCGTGCGGGATTGATCGATTCGCTCGCGGTTGGCGGTGATCGCGCTGGCATTGGCGAGGATCTGCTGTTCGATCTGGCCGATTTCACTTTCCAGCTTGAGCAGTTCGCCGTCGAGGGTGGAGCTCTGGGCTTCGGCGGCGCTGATGGCGGTTCGCAAGCCGGCGGCCTGGTCGCCGAGGGCGGCGGTTTCGCCGGTCAATTCGTTCTGCCGCTCGCGGAGGCGGTGGTATTCGGCCAGAGAGTAGGTGGCTCGCTTTTCGCGAAGCTGATGGTCATATTGCTGGAAATTCCGGG
>CAZXSA010000395.1:0-3599 GCA_964642815.1 uncultured Planctomycetales bacterium
GCCGGAGATCGAATGGTTCGTCCCGGCGGTCGGTGGAATCGTAATTGTGAGGTAAACCATGTCAAGGCGAATGATGCTTTTGTTGATTGGAACGATGTCGTTGGGGTTGGCCGGTTGTGCGTCCACGGAAAAATCCGGCGGTTGCGGTTCGGCGGACAAGCCGGCGTGTTGTGGGAAATGCCCTAAAGCGGCCGCATGCGGCAAAACCTGCCCGGTCGCCGCCGCGAGTTGCACCTATTGTCCCAAAGGCCAGACGCTGATGGGCCAGCAAGGTACGGTCCATTGCGACAAATGCAACAAGGACATGCCGGCCGGCAAGTGGTGCTCCGCGTGCAATCGGATTATGCTGGAAGGCACGGTGCATTGCGACAAGTGCAACAAGGACATACCCAAGGGGCAATATTGTGCCGAGTGTAAGCAGTATGTGGGTGTGCCGGGGTTGGCTTACTGTACGCAATGCAAGAAGCCTTACATCGAGGCCCAGGGTTGCTCATGTTGTAAGAAATAATTTTTACCCGGAGGGGTTAGGAGATTGACCTTGATCGACCGTGTCGAGCGACTGCCCAAACCGCAACCGGACGTGGAAAATATGTTGGCTGTCATGCGCCACCAACGGCCTAAGCGCATCCCCTTGCTCGAATTGAAATTCGACGACGAAACAATGTCCGCCCTGTTGGGCGAGCCGCTGATCAAATGGTCCAAGGATGCCCCACCGGAACAGCGTCGCAAGGCGGTTGACCACCTTATTAGCCCCATGTATCGCATGGGTTTCGACGTTTTTCGCCTGCGGACGAATATTCCCTTTACGGTGCATCGCGAACGGGTGACGGACACGGCCGGCCTGAGCCGCGGACAGCGCGAATGGCAGGATGAGCACAGCGGGCCGATCCGGTCGTTCGCGGACTTCGAGCGCTATGCCTGGCCGACGCTGGACGACGTGGACTTCGGCCCGGTGGAGGAAGTCGGTCGGGCCCTCCCGGAAGGGATGGCCTGCATGGGTTTCTGCAGCGGGGTATTCGAGTGGAGTACCTGGCTGATGGGGACGGAAAACTTCATGATGGCCCTGTACGAGGCGCCGGACCTCGTCGAGGCCATCACCGCCCGGGTCGGCACCTTGATCTATCAATGTTTCGAGCGTTGGTGTACGGTGGATTATGTCCCTATCCTGTGGCTGGCCGACGATCTGGGCTTTAAGACCGCCACCCTGATCGCCCCCGATCATATTCGCCGCTATTTTCTGCCTTGGTACCGACGATACGCCGACCTGGCTCATCGCAGCGGGAGGCGGTTCATGCTCCACTCTTGCGGATATGTCGAATCCATCATGCCTGATCTGGCGGAGGCGGGGGTAGACGCCAAGCACAGTTTCGAGGACGTGATCGAGCCGGTGGAAAATTTTGTCCGCCGCTGGACGGGCCAGGTGGCCGGTATCGGCGGGGTGGATGTCGATCTGCTCGCTCGCGGCAGCGAGGAAAGCGTCATCCGGCGTACGCAGCAGATTCTGCAAACTTGCGCGCCCTTGGGCGGCTACGCCGCCGGTTCGGGCAACTCCGTCGCGAATTACGTACCGGTCAACCATTACATGGCCATGCTGGAAACCGTGCATCGGTTCAACGGGCGGATGTGAGCCGGCAATAAAAAAGCCATCGCAGGATTGTACATTGCGATGGCTAATGAGGAAGAGAGAAATCGTATCGTTTACGGCCCGTTAACCGGCATCCGCTTCGCCGGCGGGGTGGTCAGGCCGATCATCTTATGTCAATCGGGGGATTTACAGCCCCATGCCTTCCTTGGTGAAGGCCGAGTCGGGCAGGTTTACGTTCAGCTTGATATCCGTGGTCAGGTATTTACCCAGCAGTTGCGTCTTGGCGTCGTCCGCGTAGGCCACGCACAGAATCGGCATCTGCATTTCCTTGTCAATATGCACGACCAACACGCGGTCGGGCCATTCGCAATCCTCATCGGTGTAAGGTAGATGGCGCTCGAAAACCAGGGTGCTCCGGCCGTCCACCTCCCCGTTGCCCACGTAATCGAAATCGAGAATCCCGCGGCTCTGGGCCAGTTCGCAGTAATGAATGACCAGGGCCAGACTGTTGCGCATGCCAAACTGATTGATCGTCCGCCGGGAACTCTTGTAAGCGTCCTTGCCGTCGATCTGCCGCATCACATAGGGCACGAAGAGCCGGGCGATCGCCCCGGGCTCGACCAAGGCCATCTGCTTACCGTCCTTGACCCAGCGATCCTCGACGTACAGAACGCGGCTGCACTTGTCCTCGTTCTTGACCCATTTGAACAGGACGCTGAAAGGCTTTTCGCGAAACTGCACGGCGATGACCTGCTCCGCGGTCAGCTCTCCACAAACCAGTTCCTGCTTGATGAAGGTGCAGGTGTAATCGCGCACGCGCTGATCGTAACGTTCGAGCAATTGCTTGAAGAACCGCAACGGATTCTCGGCGGCCATCTCCTCCATCGTGACCGGCTGGCGCGGCGTATCGGTGGTGGGCATGGCGTAGGCTACATTCGATGGCGCTTTGGCCGGACCAACGATCCGGGTTTGGGGAACGAAATCGTTTTGCTGAAGAAATGCCTGATAGCATTGGAACAGCAATCCGGCGGCGAGAATGAGGCCAACCAGTCCGCGTAAACGTTTCTTCGTCAACGAGCTTTGAATCATCTATCGTTTAACCTCCGCGAGGCCGCGCCTCGGCGCCCTGCGCGAATACCGAGTTTCATCAGGAAGTCCCGACTTACCCTGGCTGCCGAATGGTTTATGCTCGCTCCCTGTCGCGGTGTTCGAATCCGTAATGAATGATGTCGGATCGCCGACACCCCCGCGTTATCGATACTATTATCGACCGTTTAACCTCGTATTCTTAACCGGTGAGATCCCTCGGCGGCCTCGATTCCCCTCGGGCGCAAGTTTCGCGCCGTTGCCCTGTCGCCGGAGCCGCGCCTGCTCCCATTGTGCCGTCGAATCAGGACATAAACCACAGGGCATCATGCTACCCATTCGCGGAATCGAATTCAACCGCGGCATCGCAAGGGCACAACCGAAGGATAGACCACACAGCCTTGCCTTCCTTGCCCTTGTATGCGTACCCAGGTGTCGAAGATGCAAAACCAATAAGAATGATGGAACCTATGCTAAACGTAACCTCTTAATTGGTATATAGATAAAACAATTATGCGTCTCGTCGGACTCATTCGGGACGCCAGGATGCTCAGGTCTTGTGGATGGGATTATCCAACCGAAGGAAGGCGAATAATACACGCGGTTCCCCCGCCGGGACTTGATTCTAGGGTGATTACCCCTCCGAGATTGCGGATGATTCCATGAGCGACGGCCAGGCCCAGGCCGAGGTGTTCTTTTTTGATGTTCTCGTCCACGCTCTTGGCGGTAAAAAACGGTTCGAACACGTGACTGAGATGCTCCTGGAGAATACCGGGGCCATTATCCATCAGGCGCAGAAGGATTTCCCGACCCTCTTTGGCAAGTTCAAGACGAATTTTGCCGCCGAGCGGCATTGCCTCGCAGGCGTTGGCCGCCAGGATTTTGAGCACGGTGAGCAAGGGACGGTCGGGATACATATCCTCGACAG
>CAZXSA010000396.1:0-3590 GCA_964642815.1 uncultured Planctomycetales bacterium
CCGCTACCCTGGGCAATAGCCAATCACCGCATCAACCCCAACGGGGTTGCGTCGATGGAGCGGCAAGTAAAGGCATTCCCCAATACGCAACCCCGTTGGGGTTGGTTGGGGTGTGGCGTTGATTTCCCAAGGTAGCGGCTGCGCCGCAACCTTGGGCTTGATTATGAAACCCCGTTGGGGTTGGATTTTGGTACGATCCCGTTTCCCTGCTGCAAACTCATAAACTAGCGTCCCCGTTTTACACCCGGCTCATTCACGTCCTTCTTCCCAGGTTGCTTCGCGCAAACCCTTTTTGCCCTCTTTCAACTAATCACTAATCAAGCTCTGACCCCATATCGTCGCGGCGGGATAAGGGTATGCCCGTGCTTTTGAGGCCGTGGAGTAGAGACTAGGTATTCCCAAGTGCTGTTCGGGAATCCCTTCCCCCCTGCTTTTTCATAAGAGAGGAATCCCGAACAAGCGGAACCGTAAATCCCGGAAGGGATAACGGAATGAAGCCCCGGATGGAGCGCGGCTTAATCCGGGGTCAGGTGATCCCGTGCGGATGGTAAGCCCCCAACGGGGGCGGCGGAAATATCCGTCACCCTTTCAGGGTTTATCGTTCGGGGGGCACCATATCCCCGGGTTGCGCTCCGCTCCACCCGGGGCTATCCTCCCAGGCCCCCGCCGGGGCCAAACGCACCGATGCCGCGAGCCCACCCCAACACCACGCCTCCCCAAACCCCGAACGAAAAATGCGAAACAGCCGCAACTGCCCTATTCAGGACGTGATAGACCCACCCGCTTGGTGCGATGCGTGCAACTCTCGGCATGACGCCCAAGCCACGCGCTGCCAGTCGTGAAGTCAAGAGAAAAGGAAAAACTAGCCGCGTCCCTTTTCACACCTCGGCGGCTTGAACGCAACCGTTACGGACGAGCAACCCCCTTCAGGGGGATTTCCCGCCACGGGCGGGCTGATAGGCCGGCCGTTATACGGCCGGTTGGCCGCGTCGTCCCTGAATGACTATCTCTCCGTTATCCCAGCCCGTTTCAACGGGCTTATCCGACGAGAAAAAGCCCGTTGAAACGGGCTCGATATTAAACATTGAAATGGGAACGGAACGTTACGTTACGCCTTAGACCAGCCGTACAACGACTGGCCTATCAGCCCTTCGGGAAAGACCGGTGAACCGGTCTCCTTGTGGTTTGTGTCAGCCGCCGACCAAACACGGCAACAGTGGAGACGCCTGGAATGTCACGGACCCGATGAAATTTTCATGTAACCATCGGGGAGCAAGCGGTCGGCTTGGGTCATCCGTGATTCCCCGGTCGGCGGCGGGCACAAAGCCGAATTATTCATTGGGGCAACTCCCCTTGACAAAGAAACGATTTATCCTATTATCCGGATAAAAGGATGGATGCCTTGGAATGACCGGAACCGACCTGTTATTCAAATCCCTGGCCGACACCACCCGGCAACGCCTGCTGGGCGTGCTGGCCAAACATGAACTCAGCGTCTCGGAGCTGGTCGAGGTTCTGGACCAGCCGCAGTCCACCATCTCAAGGCACCTTAAAGTCTTGCGGGAGGCGGGTTTACTGATCGATCGACGCACTGGGGCCACGGTGTTATACGCCGCCCGGCCTATCAGTCCAACACCGGCGACAAACGAAGCCAAACCGGGCAACGGACGGATCGATTTACGCGACCGACTCCTGGAATGGGTCGGCCATGAACCACTCGACAAAGCCGCCCATGATCGCCTCCAGCGTGTTCTGCTTCGCCGTGATCACGGCGGAAGGGGGTTTTTCGATACCCTCGGTGCCAAATGGGATCAGCTCCGGATCGAAACCTACGGCCAGTCGTTTCATCTGGAAGCCCTGACCGCCCTGCTGCCGGCCGACTGGGTGGTGGCCGATATCGGTACGGGGACCGGCTATCTTCTGCCGATGTTGTCCGACCGTTTCAGCCGGGTCATTGCCGTCGAGCCGGCCGGGGCCATGCTCGATGCGGCCAGAAATCGTCCGGAACTGCTTGGGGCCGCCAATGTCGAATTCCGCGAAGGGGCCTTGTCGGCCCTGCCCATCCGCGACGGCGAAGTGAATCTGGCGATCACCTCGCTGGTGCTGCACCACGTGCCGGACCCGCAGGCCGCCATCGCGGAACTGTTCCGCTGCCTTGCTGGAGGAGGACGGTTGCTGATTATCGAGCAAACCGAACATGACAACGCCGATTTTCGTGAACGGATGGGCGATCAAAATTGGGGATTTCAACCGGAAGCGTTGGCCGCCTGGCTGCGGTCGGCGGGATTCGGCGGGTTGCGCTCCCGGCCGCTGGCAACGGCGAACGGCAACGGCCGCCATGCCCTCGACGCCCCTCCGCTGTTTGTAATGACGGCTGAAAAACCGGATGATACGCGAACGTGAACGTATTATGATCTTAGAATGTATCCTAAAACCCTATAGCGTCGGCCCTGCCGGGCCGATAAGCACCGGTTTTAGGATGTGCTCTTTTTATCCTGGAACGTGAGTTCTGGTTGGCCATACCGGCGGGGCATGCATGGTCGCTAAACACATACGGCGAGACGCCGGTGCCACACCGGTTTTAGGACGTGCTCTTATTATCCTGGAACGTGATGAACCCGAACGAGGAATGACCTCAACTATCAAGGAGTGAAATTCAATGGCTACCGCCGTAAATGATTTCAAAGTCAAGGATATCACATTGGCCGACTGGGGCCGCAAGGAAATCAAGATCGCCGAAACGGAAATGCCCGGCCTGATGGCCGTCCGCGAGGAATACGCGCGCAAAAAACCGCTGGCCGGCGCGAAAATCACCGGCTCGCTGCACATGACCATCCAGACGGCCGTGCTTGTCGAGACGCTCATCGAACTCGGCGCGGAGGTGCGCTGGGCAAGCTGCAACATTTTCTCGACCCAGGACCACGCCGCCGCCGCGTTGGCCAAGCGCGGTATCCCGGTATACGCGTGGAAGGGCGAGACCCTGGAGGAATACTGGGATTGCACCCTGAAGGCCCTGACCTGGCCTGACGCCGACGGGCCGACCAGTATCGTCGATGACGGCGGCGACGCCACGTTGCTCATCCATCGCGGCCGCGCCCAGGAAGCCGAGTTCGCCAAGACCGGCAAGCTGCCGACTATCTGCAAGGACAACAAGGAAATCGAGGTGATCGATAACCTGCTCCGCCGCCAGCTCGAAAAAGACCCGCAATGCTGGCACAAAATGGCCCCGCGGGTCATCGGAGTGAGCGAGGAAACGACCACCGGCGTGCATCGGCTGTATCAGATGGAGAAGAACGGCGAGCTGCTCTTTACCGCCATCAACGTGAATGACTCCGTCACCAAGAGCAAGTTCGACAACCTCTACGGCTGCCGGGAAAGCCTCATGGACGGCATCAAGCGGGCGACCGACGTGATGATCGCGGGCAAGAAATGCGTGGTGTTGGGTTACGGCGACGTGGGCAAAGGCTGCGCCCAGGCCTTCCGCGGGTTGGGCGCTACCGTCTACATCACCGAAATCGATCCGATCTGCGCCCTGCAGGCGGCCATGGAGGGCTACCAGGTGGTTACGATGGACGAGGCCTGCGCCTGGG
>CAZXSA010000397.1:0-3543 GCA_964642815.1 uncultured Planctomycetales bacterium
GCCTTTCGCCCACGGTCATGAGAAATTCGTTGACGGCCGCGTTGTGCGGCAGGGGAAAGACGTAGACGGCCTCGATCTTTTCGTCGTACGGGTTGTGATACTGCTGCGTGACATCGACGGCGGCGATGTAGCCCGCGATGGCGGCCTTCACTTCCGTATGCTTAAGCGGCAGGGGGATTTCTTTCTGCTGTTGCGGCCGCTTGGCCCGCAATTCCCCGCAGCCGGGCATGTCCGTTTCGGCTTCGATGATTTCGTCTTTCGGCCGGGCGATGACCCAGAGTTCTTCGCTCGTCACAGGTATGGCTCCGGTAGTAACTTGACCGATTGGATATCGAGCACAGCCCAAAGTGCGCCCCGGAGTATGATAAATGCTTCGTTGATCCATTTGATAGAAAGGGAGGGCATATTCGACGGGTTCATGGGCTTTTTGCGCACATCCTTCCATCCATGCCAGAATAAGCAGTGAAAAAGCGGTTAAGCTTACCGAAAAGAATCGGCTTGTCGTGTTCACGGTTGTCCTCCTTGCACAATGGTTATAGAAGCGTCGATATCCCGGCCCTCGGCGGAAGCGGCGGCCGTCAGTTTCAACTCAAAATCAGGATCCTGCTCACCGATGATACGGGCATGGATGCGGGCCACGCGGGTTTTGCCGGTCGGCAGGTCGGGGCCCGTGTTGAACGCGGCGATGATGACGCGGTGATGAGCCAGGGCGGCCGGGTCGTAGTAAGGCGGCGGGGCGAACGCCTTATGTTTACCACCTTCGATACCTACGATGGCGAAGCTCTCGGCCGGGGCCTGCAACTCGAATTGATAAGCGGCCAGAGGTTGATCGCCCGAATCGATGAAGATATCCAAAGGCACGAAGCGGACGACAGGCTGCGATTGAGGCCGGCTCTGCTGGCCGAGTATGGGCATGGTCATCAGCAATCCGAGCGACAGGCAAAAGCATAATGCACAAAGAGATTTTACGGGCTTATTCATGGTCAGGCCCCCTTGTCCAGTTTGACCGCGGCGGTGGCGACAAGGTCCACGTCGTGGCGGTCGATTACCCCGTCCCCGTTAAGGTCCCATTGCGAAACAGGTTGTTGATCGCTTTCGAGGCGGCGGGCCAGCAGAAAGGCGTCGCGGATATCGACCCGGCCGTTGCCGTCGATATCTTCCGGCGTTGCGGCCTGAACGACGCGCGCCGGTCCGGTGGATTCAGGATGGATCGGGTATATGTGCACGATCGTCAGAGCGATGGCCGCCGCAGCCGCCGCCGCGAAAGCCGACCGACGTAGTAATAATCGCATCCGGTGTCGGCGGGCGAAATGCCTTCGGGCCAAGGCCGTCACCGCTTCGTCAATCTCCGTGGGCACTTCAACCGGCGGGGCATACAGGCCGCGTAACTCCCGGCCGAGCCGCTCGCCAGGCTCGTTGAGATATTCGTCATGATTGTCGTGCGAGGCCGTCATGGTTTTGCTCCATCCTGTTCAGTGCGCAAGGTTGGCGAAAGGTTCACGAAAAATGGTTCATGTTTTTCATGCCCCGTCATCCTGGAAATACCGGCGGGCCCGGTCGTCGGTCCGCAACGTAGTTAAAGCATGGTGCAGGCGTGATTTAACGGTTCCCAGGGGCAGGTTGAGGGCGACGGCGATCTCAGCCAGAGCCATCTCGTCGGCGTAACGCATCAGAACGATTTCGCGTTGCGCTTCGGGCAGATTTTGCAGGGCGGCGGCCAGTTCGGTACGGGGGTTATTTGTATCGACACTCGGCGGGGCGGGCAGAGTGGACCAGGCCTCGGACGGCAGATCAGCCGGCCGTCGTTTCCGCCGCCGGGCAATGGCGAGGTGTTTGACTACCGGGTAAAGAAACGTTGTCATCCGCACGGTCAGCCGGAAGCCGGGGAATTTTCGCAGCAGATAGGCGAAGGTGTCCTGCAGAACGTCGAGGGCATCTTCTGAGTTTCCCGAAAACCGCCAGGCCAGCCGATGCACATAATCGCGATAGCGGTGATAGAGGGCCTCGAATGCCTCCGCCCGGCCGCGGTTGGCGTCCTCGATGAGTTGTTCGTCGGTTTGCTCGTTCGGCGGCGGCAAGCCTGTGCCTCCCCATGTTTATTCCACCCGAAAGCGATCGGCTGCTGAAGTTATGTCATCGGTGAAAGCATGAAGGTTGTCAAGATTGAGATTGAGGTCGGATGGTGATATGTTGCTTGTTGAAGATCGGACAGGAATAAACAAGTAGATGTATTCCTGCCTCAATATGACAGGAATATGTCTATGCTGTTCAAGTCACCGCCATTCGCTCAACTGTTTCGGAATACGCCGCGTACTCGCACTTTGCGTTGACTAATCACAATAAACTTGTTCTCCGCCTGGGTCTCGACGTCGTTCCAGACTTCAGCGAGACGCTGAAGCCGGTCCCCGATGCGCGGGTTTTCCAGCCGGATGAGCACAATACCTCGCGAAACCAGTCTGCGGTGAAAGACCAGCTCACCGAAGTCCTTATCATCGGTGACCAGGACGCGCTTCTCTTCGCGGGCAATAGCCAGGAGCTCTTCGTCGGAACGCTGAGTCAGCGATTCCGCGGCGTAGAGGACATCGTGTCCCTGCGACCGGAGCCATAAGACAATATCCGCGTGGATGTTCTCGTCAGCCAGGAATTTCACGGTTAGCTCCGTGATTCAGCGATAAAGCGTCTCTTCCATACCGATGACGGCCGCCGCATAGAGCAGGGCGGCCCGAATGTGTTGCGGCGTTAGGTGCGGGTGCCCGCGCAGCAGTTCGGCCTCGTCCACGCCGCGGCCCAGTTCAGCGAGAACGTGCTCGACCGTCAGGCGGGTGCCAATGAAAACCGGTTTACCCATCATGACCTCCGGCCGTTCCTCAATATAATCCTGCCAAGTCATGTTTCACCTCAGCGTTTATTGTACTCCCGTTGCCGCTCGCTTACCAACTATTATTTCATTTGGAAAGGGTGTATGGATGTATACCTATGATTCTAGTTTCTTCTTCCATCGGGCAAGCGCTTGGAGGGCCTCGATGGGGGTCAGGTGCTCCGGCTCGCAGCGGCGGAGTTCCTCGATGATTTCGTCGGTCGGCTCCTTGAAGAGCAGAGGTTGATCGGCCGGGCGGGTTCGCCGGGCGGCGCGTTTGGGCGCTCGGCTGACCGAGGAGAAATTGGCCTCCAGCTCGGCCAGCAATTCCTGGCTGCGGGTGATGACCTCGCGGCCGACGCCGGCCAGCTTGGCCACGTGTACGCCGTAACTCTTGTCCGCCGAGCCGCGCACGATACGGTGCAGGAAGATCACCTCGTCCTCCCATTCGCGGACGGCCACGTTGTAGTTGACCGCGCCGGCCAGGTAATGCTCCAGTTCGGTCAGCTCGTGATAATGCGTGGCGAAGAAGGCCAGGCACTTGATCCGGCCGGCCAGTTGTTCGGCGATGGCCCAGGCCAAGGCCAACCCGTCGAAGGTGCTGGTGCCGCGGCCCAGCTCGTCGATGATGACCAGACTGTCCCGCGTGGCGTTGTTGAGGATGTTGGCCGCCTCGGTCATCTCCA
>CAZXSA010000398.1:0-3518 GCA_964642815.1 uncultured Planctomycetales bacterium
CCGAGCGTGTAGGTCACCCTGCTCGCCCCCAGCGCCGCGCCCGTGGAAACCACGGCCACGATCGCCGCCATTAGAAAACACTTTTTCATAATCCCGATCCTCCTTTTTCAATAAGTTCCCTGGTCTCCGGAAAAACGCGTGAGCGAATGTCATTCAGGAACCCGGCAAGGGCATGGCCGCGCCCCGACTCCATCCGTTCATGCCGACGATGCACGGTACCGCCGACCGCAGGAGACCCTTACTCCAAATAAGACGCTCAAACATCAAACACACACCGCAAATGATTTGTCTGACGACTCCGCAACGCGCTACGCGCCTCTCCCGACGCTTTCTTTCCGCCTCGCCCGAGTCGTAACCTTCAATTGGCTTATGCCGAAGGACGCGAATGAATGAATGGAAACCTTTTCGCTCCTCCGACAGCACTCCCCATACGCTATTCATTGTATCCAACCCGTCCAAAACTGCAAGAGTATTTTTATTAAAAAGGGGCTAATTTCATGTTTTTTTGTCTCTAACGAACCGATCCGAAACGTGCATTCATGTAAACATAACTCATTATGATTTATGATACTAAACCAAATATATGAGCGATATACCAATAAATAAATATTAGCATGAAAGCGAGCCCCCGGACCGCTTAAAAGGCCAGCGGATACTCGACCAATCACAATATCCGCAGCCTGATTAATCTTAGGCCAAACCCTCGCGAAGTTCTACAGCCCGGAGCGTAAAAATAAGATGTGTCCGATAATCGAACATATCCTGCTATTCAGTATTGGGATCACCGACAGGAGAGGGAATGTATCCGTCAAGGATATATGACTTGCCCCAAAATCGTTGCCCTTGATGCCCCAGTGGCCTGGATAATATTCGCGGGTACCCGATCCACGCAGGCGGCGGCCAGGATAGCAAAGCTGACTGCCTCCTTGGCCTGAGCAGGTATGCCCATGGCATCAATGGCGTGAATACGAGAAGCCCCCAAGGCCCTCGAAAGCATGGAAAGAAGAGTGGGGTTATAGGCCCCCCCGCCGCAGACAATAATTTCGGGCTGCCGGAGAGCTTTCTGAGCGAGCCGTTTTGAATGTCGCTCTCCCCCCGGAAAAGTGGATGTCTTGAACCCCGGTAGAAAGCGACGGTAAGCTTCGGCCATGGACCTTGCGGTAAAGGCTGTCGCGGTGGCCAACCAGTCATCAGGCGATTGGCTGGCGGCTCGCAATCGGGGAAGCTCCGCCCGAACAAATGTCTTACCGAATTCCTCGCGGCCGGTCGTACGGGGTGGATTCAGACGAAAAAAAGGATGCTTGAACCATCGCTTCAGTACGCCTTCCAATATGTGGCCGCGAGCCGCCCCCCGGCCGCCCCGATCCATGCGCTGCCGCCCCCTGGAAACCCATTCCGCCAGAGCATCGATCACCATGTTCCCCGGACCCGTATCGAAAGCCACCACTTGGTCCGGACCGCCGCCGGCCGGCAGCCATGTTACGTTGCCAATCCCCCCGATATTCTGCACCACCCGCGAAACCGTCTTGCTCCGCAGCAGTACCCAATCCGTCCAGGGCACCAGCGGCGCGCCCTGCCCGCCGGCCGCCGTGTCGGACTGGCGAAAACCGGCCACCGTGCATAACCCGGTGGCCGCCGCCACCCGGGCCGGCTCGCCGATTTGGAAAGTAACCGTCCGCCCGGCCCGTCGTGTCGGCAGATGGCAGAGGGTCTGACCGGCCACGCCGATCAGCACCGGCCGTCCCGCGTGTGCGTTTTTCCGGATGGCAAACGCCGCCGCCTTACCAAAGGCGATGCCAAGTTCCGTATGCAGACGGGCAAGCTCCTCGGTTCGGGTCGAGGTCGGGGCCATGGCCGCCAGTAAACGACGGCGTAAAGAGGGGGTAAAAGGTTTATGCTCGTGCCATAGAAACCGGACCCGCATCGACAAGCCGTAACCATGAATGGCCACGGCCGCAACGTCCACGCCATCCCCGCTGGTCCCCGACATCAGGCCCAATACGATACGCACCGTCCCCGTGCCTCCGAGCATGGTGTTTAGCTCGCGGAAAGGATTATCCTTCGGAATCGTGATCGATATCTTCCTCGACGGGCTCCGTGGGCAGGCGGGATTCATTTTTCGCGGCCAGCACCTCAACAGGCTGATAGTCGTAATAGGTGCGCATCTGCTCGCGATAATATCCGCCCCTAGTGACCTGCACGGCATTGAGCACGGCGCCAAGAATACGGCTGTTGACCTGCTCGAGCTGCTCGCGAGCCCGCAGCACGGTTCCGCGCTGGCTCTTCTTGGCTCGGCAAATCAGAATCACCCCGTCCACCGCGCCGGCCATCACCAAGGCATCACTGAGTAGCAGGACCGGCGGGCCGTCAAGGATCACCTGATCGTAACGCTCGGTCGCTTCTTTCAGGAATTTCTCCATATACGCCCCGGCCAACAACTCCGCGGGGTTGGGGGGGATCGGTCCACTGTTAAGCACGTCGAGATTCGATAACTCGGTATGGTGCGCGCAATCGTCCAACGTACGCTGCCCGATGAGAATGTTGCTCAAGCCCTCGGCCGGGAGTTGCGGGAAGTGGTTGCGCAAGGCGGGCTGGTGGAAATTCGCGTCCACCAGGAGAACCCTTCGACCACTCTGGCCCACCGCGGCGGCCAGATTGATGGACACCGCCGTCTTGCCCTCCTCCGGCTTGGCGCTGGTTACCAGCAAGGTGCGCTGTTGCTCGAGAGGCGCACTGAGCAACAGATTAGTCCGGAAAGTGCGGAAAGCCTCGGCGATCATGGATCGCGGAGCCAGATGCACGGCCAGTTCGATCTTCTCCAGGTCCACTTCCTCGTCGTCGAGGTCCGGCACCGTGCCCAGAATAGGCACATGCACGTGTCGGACCAGATCGCGCGTCGTTTTGACCGAGGTGTCCATGAACTCCAAGAGCAACGCCAGACCCAAACCGAGCATCAGGCCGGCCATGGCCCCGGCGGGAATCATGATCTTGAAATTCGGGAAATAGGGTTCTATCGGCTTGATCGCCCTGACCCGCTGCTTCACGCGCACGGCCCCGCGTTCGGCGATCACCATGGTCAACTTGTCCGCGTACTCGGTCACCTGCTTGAGTTGCTCCGTCCTTTCCTGGATACGCTCCTCAAAATTTTGATAAAGCGCCAGGTTGCGGTCCAAGTCACGCTGTTTACTCTCGGCGTCCATCAACCGCTCGCGCAACTGAAGTTCCGCCTGGGCGGCATTGACGTAGAAGGAATAGGCGGAATTGACCTCGCTTTCCCGGATTTCCGCCTCGCGTCGACGCTGCAATTCCAGCAACGAGTCCTCCACCACCATGATCCGGGCCTGAATATCCGTAAGGGTTCGGTGGTTCGGCCCCAGACCCTCTTCCTGGCGGGCCTGCAGTTCCTGCCGCAGGCCGAGTAATTGGTTTTGCATGGTCGCGATCTGTGGATCCCGTTGAATCATCTGGGTCATTTGCGGGCTGATCGCGATCTGGCTGGCGTCCACGGCGTTCATGTT
>CAZXSA010000399.1:0-3475 GCA_964642815.1 uncultured Planctomycetales bacterium
CGCGCTTGGCCAACCCGACCAAATAGAAGGAACCGGCGATGCAGATAATATCCTCTCGAGTTACCGCTCGCTCGGCGATATCCAGGGCGTCTTCCAGTCGTTCGGCAACCTGGGCCATCTTACCACTCATCTCCATATATTCGGCCGACAAATCGTGCGGATCGGCGCTGCGTGGCGAGCCGGTAACGGTGAAGATGGCCTTGTCCGCCCCCAACTGGATGTGTCGCAACATGCCGGAAATATCCTTGTCCGACTGGCAACCAAAAATTACGATCATGGAATCGTAGGGAATGTTCTGGCCGATAGCCCGCATCAGGGCTTCCACGCTGGCGGCGTTGTGAGCCCCGTCAACGAGAATCCGCGGCGTTTCGTTAATAATCTCCATGCGCCCCGGCATTCGGGCTCGGGCCAATCCCTCGATCACGTCTTGATCGCTGATCACCAGCCCCCGGTCCTTAAGGATCGCTATCGCGCTTAGGGCCAGGCCGCAGTTGATCGCCTGATGGTCTCCCATCATCGGCACCGCCAGATGCTCGAAGCGCGTATTGGCGGTGGTGAGGCTGACCCGCGTATGCGGACCGATCGGCCGGGACGACTCGAATCGATAACTGAATTCGATATCCTTACCCGTGAAGAAAATCGGGGTTTTGACTTTTTCCGCGGCTTTTTGAAGGACTTTACGGACTTCCTTGTTTTGCGGCGCGCTGACCACCGGAATACCGGGTTTAAAGATACCCGCCTTTTCCTCCGCGATCTTTTCCAGCGTCGGACCGAGCTGGTTAACATGATCAAAACTGATGCTGGTAATCACGCAGAGCTCCGGCCGAATGATATTCGTCGAGTCCAACCGTCCGCCCAGCCCGGTTTCGATCACCGCGAAATCCACTTTCTGGTCCGCGAAATACAAGAAAGCGGCGGCGGTCAGAATTTCAAAGAAGGTCGGCTCGTCCTTGGCCAGGTGTTTGACCACCGGAGCAATCCGGGACATCAACCGGGTCAGATCCGCCTCGGATATCATCTCGCCGTTAATTTGAATCCGCTCTCTGATGTCCAACAGATGCGGTGAGGTATAAAGCCCAACCCTCAGCGAGCATTGCCCCAGCATGGAGGCCAGCATTGTCGCCGTGGAGCCTTTACCCTTGGTGCCCGCGATATGAATGCAGCGCAGCTTCTTCTGCGGATTGCCGAGAGCCGCAACCAATCGATTCATTCTGGACAAATTGAAATTAGTGGAGTTATAACCAACCCGAGTCATTTCCTCGTAGTTGGTCATGCCATTCAGGAAATTCAGCGCCGATTGGTAGGTTCTGACCGTTACCGGCACCTTTTTCCGAGCCGTTGCTCGAACATTCATTGACCGTGCCATATGGGCGGTATATTACAAAAAGATAAGGCAATAGTCAAGAGCAGACCGACTTAAGAACACCCAAAAGCCATGAACCACAATCGCCAATCGACCTATCTTTATGATATAAATGAAGATATGGTATTATTATCAAACTAGTGATATCAATCCGAAAGACAATAATGATACTATATATCGAAATGATGTTTACAAGGTGTACCACATATAGGCAAGCAAATCCGCTTCAGTTATAAGACAACAGGCTGATATTCATTTAAGATTGAATATTTAACCTATAAGCATCTGGATAAACTCGATTTCCGACCCTCGGATTACCGCGGATTTCTAACCTGGCCTCACAGTCGGCAGAGACTGCCCTGGCACCGCGATGGATCGTCATATTTCCGTACCTGACCCTGGCAAGGTCGATCTCTTACAATTTTCTGCTGGGTGAAACGTCCACTTTGGTCGAAAATCAAGATCAAGGTTTGTTTTCACGACTACGAACGGTGTTTTTCCGTGCCTAGGTGCAACTTGGCCGGGTGGTCGGGGAAATATATAATCAGGCAAGGGAACGGGATACATCCACACGATATCCCGCCATGCCTCGGCCAGAAGCACCGTGGCACAGGTATTGTTGCGCTTCGAAAATAACGGAAGAGTACCCCGCTCGTACTCGGTTTTCGAACCGTGCTTCTTTTAGACGACGGGCCAAGGATCGACCCCGGAAAGAGCAATCCTTGTCGCCAATATTAGGATTTTAAGGAGTTCTCATGCCTTCTGTCTCACCGGTTTACAGGTCGTACCCGACACGACTGATCGCCTTGATACTCAGCTTTGTTTGTCTGCCCGTGACGCTGGTTTTGGCCGATGCTCAAACCAGCCTGATCGTTCCCGACGAGAGCCAACAGTGGAAAGATGGTTTAGCCCTGATTGGCAAGGGCAAGTTCGAGAAAGCATTGTCGGTCATCGGCCGCATCGCCGACCAACCCGCCGCCGAAGAGCAGGTTAGAAAGGTGGGAAAATGGCTGACGGCATACGAACAAACCCGCGCCGAACGGGCCGAGCGTATCGCCACGGATTACAACACCTATGTGGGCTGGGTGAAAGAGGATATCGCCCAGGCCGCGAAAGACCCTAATAAGGCGTGGTGGCTCCAGGCGGTCAAGGATACCAACAAGGCGTACAACAGCGCTCCGGACGAGCAAACCTTTCGCGAGGCCGACTGGCTGAAGGAAGTCGTCGATGGCGCGGTCGAGGCGGCCGGCGCCTATGAGACGGAAAGCGAATGGTATAAGGCCGCGGGGATTTACCTTCATCTGGCCGATCTCTTCCCGCGGGACAAGGAATACCGCACGGCCCTCGAACGTTGCCAGGCGCACATTCAGCTTGAGTATGCCTACACCCCGGAAGCGGACTGGAAAACAGAGGTAGCCAATATCGAGGCCCAGATGGCCCGCGATGCGTTTCGGAAAATCTACAGCGAGCATATCAAGGTTCCCGATTTTCGGGCCATGGCCATTTCCGCCCTGGAGCAGGTTCTCCGGATGGCCAACGAACCCAAGCTGGCCGAGGTTTTTCCGACAATGGCCGACGCGGACAGCGTCAAGATGTTCAGCAGCCGGGCCACGGTCTATCTCAAGAAGGCCGAGCGCGAGGAGCAACTGACCTGCGGCCAAATGATCGACATATTCGATCAAATCCTGAAAATCAACCAGGAAACACAGCTCATCAAACCTCAATCCGTTTTGATTCGCGAATTCGTGAGTGGGGCCTTGCGGCCGCTGGACAAATACACGGACATGCTGTGGCCGGTGGACATCGACGAGTTCAATAAACACACGCAAGGGAAATTCAGCGGGGTGGGTATCCGAATCCAGAAACTACCCAACGGTCCGATCAAGGTGATTTCACCGCTGGAAGACACCCCGGCTTACCTGGCCGGCCTGCAACCGGGTGATCTGGTCACCAAGATCGAGGGGGAGCCCGCCAAAAAGTTTTCCATCCGCAAGGCAGTGAACGCCATCACCGGGGAACCCGGCACGTTCGTTCGGCTGACCATCCGGCGGCCGACAACCAAGGAGGAATTCGAGGTTCGGCTCCAGCGTCAGGTCATCACGATCTACACGA
>CAZXSA010000400.1:0-3467 GCA_964642815.1 uncultured Planctomycetales bacterium
TTTGCCCAATCCCAGGATCAACTCGCCGGTATGGCCGACACAGCTCTGACCGAGTTCGAGGAAGGCCAAACCTTACCCTTTGAGAATGAACGTGACCTCACACACGACTAGGGCATTCCGCCAATTGCTTCGTCAATTGCCCGAAGGCATTCGGCACGCAGCCGAAAAAAGATTTCGTCTGTGGCAGAGCAACCCGCTTCACAAAAGCCTGCGCTTCAAAAAAATCCACACAACGCAAGAGATTTATTCCATCCGGGTTGCCCTCGATTACCGGGCTCTTGCTCTTAAAAAAGGTGACACCTTCATTTGGTTTTGGATCGGTTCGCATGCCGATTATGACAAATTGATATCCCGGCAATGATAAGCTAGCCGGTTGCATTACGGCGACGCAGAAAACCAAGCGTTGGGCACGATCCTCGTCTGTTATTCGTAATGCTCGCTGTATATCAATAGCTTGCCGAAACATAAACAAACCTCCAACATCATTTTTCGGTGTATGCAGTCACCGTAACGTCCCGTCATTCCACCCGGCCTGCGTATCCGAGTTCCATAACCGCCGGCTGACTGGTCGCGGCCTGTTCACTCTTGGGCGCGAAATGCTCGTCGATCTGAGTCAAGAGTTCCTTCTCGTCGATCGTGTCGAGCTCCATCGGCTGAACGAACTGGGCTTCGTGGGCCAGGACGCGCTCGGCCACATCGAGCCTTTTCTTGATCTGGGCGATCAGCCGTTCGGTCTGGGCGAGCTTGCTATTGTCGAACTGCACGCGCGAACCGACGGCGGCGGCCTTGACCAGCCGATACTGGCTCTCCAGCGATTGGATCTGGTCCTCGAGCTGCACTTTCTGTGAGCGGGTGCGGTCGAGCATCTGCATGGCCGCCTGCAGGGATTTTTCCCGGCTGTTCAGCAGTCGCTCCTTGCCGGCCAGCACGACCTCGGCCTCCTTGAAACGATTGAAGCGGCGGGCCAGTTCCTCCTTGACCTGCTGATGGGTATACTCCGCGCCTCCAAGGGTATAAGACACATGCTGAACGGCCAGTACCTCGCGCAGCCGCCCCACCCCCGTCCGCTCCTGACTCAACGCTTCGTTGGCGTTCTTGATCTCCGACCGCAGGTTGGCCACTTCGACTTCTTCCTGGGCGATCAGGCGGATGTTGGCCTGCATTTCGGGGATGATGTCCTCCAAAAGATCCTGGGCCCGTTTCAGCTCGAATTCGATGGGCACCGAGTCCTTGACCACCTGCTGAACCGACCGGGCCGAGCTGGTTGCGTAACTGACCAAATCCGGTCCAAAAAAGATCCCACCCAATACCGCCAACCCGGCGGTACCCATTGCTGTGTACTTCACCATCCTCAGAATCATCATAAGTCTCCTTAAAATATAGGTTTACACCAAATGAGCGCATTTTCGGCCACGCTGGCCTCATCCTTGTTGTCGCCGACCGCCCTAAAGTATTGCATGGGTAGGACTCAAACCCGGATAATTCCTTTTGGATGTGTCGTGGGCATAGCCCGTTTTTCCCGTGCGTTTACCCTGACACTACAGAATAAATCACCAAAAACTGGATCGTTGGGGAGGTGGGTATGCGAACAGGTTATGGTCGATCTAAACTCGATTGGCAGTATTCACTTCTAGCTTTCGCGATATTCTCCGTGCCTCAGCGCCTCCGTGGTAAAACCAAACCAAAGGGAAAGGTATGAATAAACATTGGACCGCCGAACAGATAATGGAATTGGCCCGGGGATTTCAGCCCGTATGTGTCCTGGCGGCGGCCGCCGAACTGGACCTGTTCGAGGTTCTGCGCGACGGGCCAAGGAACGCCAAGGAAATCGCCGATTGCCTGGGCACGGACTTGCGGGCCACGAAAACACTGCTCGACGCCCTGGCCGCCCTGGATTTATTGACCAAGCAGAACGAGCAATACGGATTGGCTGACGGCGTTGCGGAGGTTTTAACCGCCGGCGCGGCATGCACCGTGTTGGATATGGTCCGGCATCAGGCCAACTGCCTGCGGCGCTGGGCTCAATTGGCGGAGGTGGTCAAAACCGGCCGACCAGCGGAGAGCAAGTCGAGTATCCGAGGTGCCGAACAAGATTATGCGGCATTCATCGTCGCCATGGACAATCTCGCCCGCCAAACCGCGCCCATGTTGGTCGGAGAATTGGTTGCCCTGAAATTCAACCATCTGCTCGATATCGGCGGCGCATCCGGCAGCTACACGATCGCCTTTCTCAAGGCCATCCCCACCGCGCGGGCCACGTTGTTCGACTTGCCCGAAGTCATACCGCTGGCCCGGCACCGTATCGCCGAGGCGGGGTTGAGCGATCGGGTGACGCTGGTCGCGGGCGACTTCTATCAAGACGAACTGCCGGCGGGCGAGGATTTCGCCTTGCTCAGCGCGATCGTCCATCAGAATTCCCGGGCACAGAACCGCGAGCTCTTCACGAAGATTCACCGGGCTTTGACCAATGGTGGACAATTGCTTATCCGTGATGTCATCATGGACGAATCGCGAACTCGACCGCCGGCCGGCGCTTTGTTCGCCATCAACATGCTGGTCGCCACCGAGGGCGGCGGGACGTTCACGTTTAACGAGTTGCAGGAAGATCTGATGACTTGCGGCTATGGGCATGTGCAATTACTCCGCCGGGACGATTGGATGAATTCGCTGGTCCGGGCGGTCAAGAAGGATTCAAAGGCATGATCGAAACGCCTCTTTTCTGCAATCGCTGCGGCGCGGAACTGCGTCCGGGATCGGGCGATTTCTTCGTCGTGCGGATCGAGGCTTTCGCCGACCCATCCCCACCGGCGCTGTCGCTGGAGGAGTCGGCGGCCGACGCCAAACAACGGATGAAAGAACTCATCGAACAACTGAACCACGCCAGCGAGCAGGAACTCATGGATCAGGTGTATCGCCGATTGACCATTTACCTCTGCAACCCTTGCTACCGCGTCTGGCTTGAAAACCCCACCGGCGAATGAACTGGATAAAAAGGCACCTTCAACCCCGACGACACGGGATTGAAGGCGCCATGGGTTCGGACCCTATTGGGCGGGCCGGTACGGAGCTGACTAATTATTCGCCCCGGCTGGTCTGGTTTTCGGTACGGGCATGCGGCGCGTGGCCGGTTGGGTCGCCGGTTCCTTGCCCGGCGGATACTTGATGTCGGCCGCCTTACGGAGCTCACTCAGGTAAGCCGTACCCGCTTGATACGCCTTCTGCTCCTTCATGCTCTCGCGTATCGTCTCTTTCACTTCCGCCAACGGCGTATTCTGCTTGTCAACAACCTTGATAATGTGATAGCCAAACTGCGTTTCCACTACGTCGCTGATCTGGCCGGGCTCCAAGGCGAAAGCCGCGGCGGCAAACGGCTCGACCATGCCGCCTTGCCCCGGCCGCGCTTTCCTCGCGAAATAATTCAAATCGCCACCGGCCTCTTTCGACGGACAATCGGAATTCTCCCGGGC
>CAZXSA010000401.1:0-3450 GCA_964642815.1 uncultured Planctomycetales bacterium
TCGTAAGCGTTTACCGAGCGCCCGGCGATGGCCAGGAAACATTCGTTGGTATCTCCCGGCAGGGTGTATTCCAAATCCTCGTACAGGTTTCGGGCGGCCATGCGGAATTGGCGATGGGCGGCCGCCAGGTTCTGCGCTTCGCTGGCCGATTTCGTGGCGGCCGCGAAGACCATGGTGATCATGGTAATCAGGGCGGCCATCACCCCGAGCGAAACCATAAGCTCCATGAGGGTAAAGCCGCCGCGCCGCGCCGGGCGGATAAATGCGCGGTCCGAAGATGGCGTGTAGCGCATCATTTCAGCGCCTCCATGGCCACGCCGATGACCGGTGAGCGCTCGCCGAATTGGATATCCGCCGAGTTTGTCGATTGGCGAATGGCAGTCGCCGTGGTCAGGATCGGCGGCGGGAAGACCCAGACGGCGAGGTTGGTCAACTCGGCGGTTGATCCCGCCTTCGGGGCGATTTTCAAGGACGCCCGTGGGCTTGCGGGATCGTCAGGCAGCATCGACGGATCCCATATCGAATCGATCACCTGATGCGGGACGCCGGCATAAAGCTCTTCCTGGCCGGCGGCGACAATGAAGAAAGACCCGCGCGGCAAAAGCCGGGCCACCTCGGCCGTGCAAGTGATTTCGCCCTCGGCCAGATTCACCTCGTTGAACATCACCAGCCAGGGCACCGGAAAAACCATATCCGTTTCAGGATTGTCATCCGGCTCGGGACGTAGTAACTGATCGACCGGGGTCGAGGTATTAAAATTAACATTATAAACGTCGGTATCGCTATCGCCTTCAATTTCCTTCTGCCGGGCGTATCGGGAATTAACGCTCAAGCGGTGGGTCACTACCACCGCCGCCAACATGTTACCGTCGTCGGTTGTTCCATAGCCATTGGGGCAGCGGCTATGGATGGCCGTCCAACTGTAATACGTCGGCGGCCGGTCCGCCGCGGGATCACCTTCAGCAAGCAAATTCATCAGGTAGTTGTGCTCTTTTGTATCTACAATCGCACCGGTACTTGCATTAACCTCGATCAGGTTCCATGACGAAGGTGGATTTACTGACGTATTCGTTTGGGGATCGATATAGTAGGGATTACTTTCGGTGCCTCGATTACGCGGGTCTTGATATAACTGTCTGGTAGCGTCGTAAATCAGCGGCGCCGGATAAACCCGGTCGGCCAGATGCAGGCGAGGAAACGGCTTAATGGGTGAAATCACGGGGACAGGAGGAATTTCCACAACGAGCTGACCGTCGTTGCGGATATTTTGAGCGGGGATTACCAGGGAAACGTTATCGGTACTGGTACTCAACAATTGATGGATGTCCCAACCGCTTTTTTCCGTGAAGACGCGGGCGGGTTGCTCACCTGCAACAACGGGCGGCGGAGGCGAAAATGGGTAATTCCAACTTTCGATACCGGACCAATCAGACCAACCTGAAACCTGGAAGGCACTCATGACATCATAGTTAGAGTTGGCATCGATAATCTGATCGGGCTGATTCCGCATGATATATCCCATATTCGGCGCCAGAATGGCGTGGGAATAGGTGTCCTCCGGATTCACCAGAATGCTTTTGCCCGGCACCCTGGCTTTCAGGGTGGCGATGGCCGCGTCGGCCACGACCATGGCCATGTCCGAGCGCACCGTGTCGCGGGCCATGCCCAGCGAGACGGGGAAGACGGTGGCGACCATCACCATGCCGAGGCCCATGATCATGATCGCGATCATGATCTCGAGGAGCGAGAAGCCGGGGCGGCGGCTCGCGGGTCGGGCGGGATGTTGCATCGTCATGGTCATTTCAATGTTCCGTCTATCGTCGGCCTTCCACCACCGCGGCATTGTACCGATTCAGATAAATAACTCTTCCATACTGCCGGAGAAAACTCTTGCGATCCGCGTCGGTCGCCGGCACCTGCTCGAAGGCCCGCCGATCGTAAAGCACCAGCGAGGTCGGGCTGGGCCGGTTGGGATAATCGACCAGGGGCTGGTAGAGCTTGTCGCTATCGTTTTGGTCCGGGTAGGTCTGGGTCCGATCGCGATAATTACATTCACCGGCGGGCTTTCGCGTCAACTCTCCGCTGCCGTTAAAAACGATGTAAAAGGTATCGAAGGGGCTGTAGCGGACGGTATTGCTATTGGTCGGCGCGAACCATATATCGGTCGAGCCATCGGCAAGGTCTCGATTTTCAAAATCGCCCGGGGCCACCCAGAAGTTGGGCGGGAGCACATGAACCTTCGATTCCGGATCATGGACGAAAGCCACCATATTGTTCGCGGAGGGCGCGTAATCGAGAAATCTCGCCTGTTGAAAGTTTTGCCAGTTGGCCTCGCGTTTTGCCATATCTCGGATCATCAGGCCGGTATCGCTATAGGTCTCGAAGGCCCGCTCGAAGCGGATGGCCACGGGCGAGCGTTTGCCCAGCGCGGAAATCTGGGCCGTGCTGAACAGGCCGTTGAGCGAAGTGACAAACTCGGCCTCGCGCTTGGATTGCATCATCGGGCCGATCGCGGGCAGGGCGATCGTGGCCACGAGGGCGATAATGGCGATGACCACCATCAGCTCCACGAGGGTGACGCCGCGACGGGGGGACGACGGAGAGACAGAGAGAGGGAGAGACAGAGAGAGCGGATACGCGCCAGCCCGAAGCGGCCTGCCTCGCCGCAGGCGGGCGAGCGAGGGACCACCATCAGAACCCCGAGCGCGAGCGAGCGGGCTGGCCACAGAGAAGCCTCTGTACGGTGTGCCCGGAAGATCGGGGGTATAGGTATACATGTTTTGATGCGTATGGCCTACACTTGTTGCAGCCCCGCCCAGAGTCGGCCCCGCGCTGGCGCTTGGGGTTCCGATTGAAGCGGACACGTGTTGTAAAATCGTGGCGTTCATCATGGGCCTCGCAAGACTACGTCGTCGCTGTCCTCATCTTTTGAACCCAGCTCGCCGAACTTGCCGTCCGCCCCGGCCGAACGCAACTCCCAGCGAGCGGGGATCACGATCCGCCCCTTGGCATCATGCACCGGCCGCTTGACCAAATAACACAGCGGGCGGCCCCAGGCGTCGACGATTTCCAGCAGGTCGATGGACCGAGCACTATCGATCGTCACCGTATCGCGGTCGAGGTTGGTAACGCTCTGGCCGGGAAGATTATCCAAGATCGACTTGGCGGTCGGGCAACACTGGTTGAGGATCAGATACAAACATTCGATGCTGGCGTATTGGCCGTTGGCATAATCTGGCGGAGCAGTGGGGTCATCCGCGCTGACAATGTTGATTTCGTCTAAATCCTTTTTGAAGAAAATGCTCAGCAGGCGTCTGAGCTTATCGCCGGCCTCGGCACTCGGCTCCTGGGCATTGGAATACTCGGTGAGCTTTTCCGGGTCGGTGGCAAATGTGCTGTTCGGGCTGGGCGGAAGGCTGCCGAAAACATGGACGGCGGCCAGTTCCTCGT
>CAZXSA010000402.1:0-3401 GCA_964642815.1 uncultured Planctomycetales bacterium
CCACCGGCAACCTCGATCCCGAAAACGCCACGGAGGTTTTCGAGCATCTGGCCGCGTATAAGAAGCAAGGCGGCACGGTGATCGTGGTGACCCACGGCGGCACGGCCGAACCGTATGCGGATCGGATTATCCAGTTGCGGGCGGGCACGGTTGTATCATGAACCATTAATGAGATGAGCATGGCCACGCGATATTACCACGCCGATTTATTGCTGATTCTGGGGATAGCTTTGTTCACCGGCTGCCATCCTGCAAACGTTTATGTCAGCCCCGCACGTCGTTCATCGATCGGCATGGAACAAGCCTGGACCATGAACACCGCAACATCCATCCAGTCCGCGGCCCTGATGCCTCTGCTCATTTGCTCGGTTAACCATTGTATCACCAGCAATATTTTGCGGGTCGATGACCGGATATTCTTTACCGAAATGAGACCCGAAATTCAAAATCCAAAGTCCGATCAGTGTTGCCCGGTATGGCTGGTCTGCCGGAATCTTTCGAATGGCCGCTTGCAATACCGTAAATCGATTCAACCAGGCAGTGCCGCTTTCGATACTCTGGATTATCGAGACCATCAACTGCTCATCCTTGGCGATTTTCTGTTCATCGGGCACACTGGACCCGAGGATCATCCTTACGGAGACAGCGTCGGGATCTGCTGGGACATGCAAAACGGCCAGGAACTAGCCGATACCAGGCTGACACGGTCTCAACTCCCGGAGGGTATCGAAATCTATGACACGGATCGTTCCCGCCACTTTTCCAGCAATGGTCGCCATCTGTTCATCGGCGATGTTCCCTTCACGGGGATCTGCGGCGAAGGCGACTCCACAGGCCCGCGTGATCAATACCTGCACCTGGCGGCGCTGGAAGTTCCCTCCTACAAGCCGGTGTGGCATCAAAAAACCGGCATGGAGCTGAAGGATGATATATGGTGGCATTTTTGTGGACTGGAATGCCGCGCGAATACGGTCCTCGCCTCGTTCATGGGGACGGAAAACGCCTTCCAGGACAATGGTAGGGGTCGCGTCCTGGTGATGGCATTCAACACCGGAGATGGAGCGTTGCTATGGCAAAAACATACCGCTTTATTTCCGGTATATAATCGCTGGCCCAAAGACGATCCAATCACGGTGGGTGATGACCGAATATTCGTTCCCGTGGATTCTGACAGGGTGGAGGCCTGGGAGATATCGTCCGGAAAAATGATATGGCACAGCCGACTTCCCGGAAAGTCAACCACGCCGATGTCCTTTTGCTATCCTTATCTGGGATTGTTGACCACGGATGAATATGCACCGGTCGAAAGCTCCTCTTCGGAAGGAAGGACAAGGACGATATCGCGTCCTTCCTTTATCGTGCTGGATACCGTGGATGGTAGAACAATTCGTTCGTTTCCCGTGGAGAGTGGAATGCTCAGCCGGGGCGACAGATGGAGACCGGCTCACCTGCCCGGCTGGTTTTATCTTTTTGCGGGAAGCTACGTCCACGGATTCCCCACGGATCCGGTATTATCGTCGCGACAATGGAAATATTGGACCGGCGCCGCTTTCGGTGTTTTTCCCGTGGACCTGGATCGCGGCGGCTATTACTATGAGTTTGAACAGATTGACGCCGGACATATCATGGTTTGGCCGTCTTTCATGATGGGCAAGGCGACCCTTTTCAGGTCAGCATCATGACCCGCCCCACTATTCGTTCAGGGTCATCGGATCGAGCCGTTTGCCATTGCTTCATCAGAGTAGAAGGAAAGAAAATAAAACCGTTAATTCCCTGATGTGAATAATGGAACCCAATCATGCCTCACCACATTACCTTTACTCTGTATGTTATCCTTGTCGCCAGCATTCTCCCCGGCGGCACCAACACGGCCCAAGCCGATTCGTGCGATCTTGCCGGGCATGTTAGCCGATTAACCGGGATTCGCTGCAACTTGATAAGCATTGTTGGCGGCGAAGACGCCGATCTGGCCCTGCGACTGGCGGCCGCGGACAAGGCCGTCGTGCATGTATGGTGCGGGCGGGATGAAAAGGTGTCCGAAGTCCGGGACAAAATTACCGCTTCCGATCTTTACGGCCGGTCCATCATCATGGAACAGGGCGAGGCGGCCAGGCTGCCTTACGCCGACAACATCGTCGATCTGCTCGCCTGTACGCATTTGACCGCCGAATCGATCAAAGCCCTGTCGCTGTCGGAAATCGCCCGCGTGTTGCGGCCGGGGGGAGCGGCGATTCTGGGACGACGGAAAGAATCGCCTTCGGGCCTTCTGGACGAGTCAACCTTGAGGCGTCTGGTCGAAGCCGGGCCGCTGGAGGTCCGGCAGATAGTGACCGACGCCCTCGGGCTGTGGGCGGTGCTGAAAAAACCGTACCCGGAAGGCGCCGACGACTGGAGCCATTGGGAACACGGGCCGGACAACAACCCCGTCTCCAACGACCAGCTTATCAAGGCCCCCTACCTGCCGCAGTTTTTCGCGGAACCGTATTACATCGCCATGCCGGCGATCACCACGGCGGCGGCCGGGCGCACCTTCCTGGCCATGGGCCACATCGCCCATCATGAGCGCGAGGAACCCTGGTTGAATACGCTGGTGGCCGGCAACGGTTATAACGGAATCGAACTGTGGCGGATGAAGCTGCCCGACGGATACCTGGTGCATCGTTCGGCGTTTATCGCGACGGCGAACACCTTTTTCATGATCGATCTGGATGGACGCGGGTTGTTGATGCTCGATCCGGAGACCGGACGGGAACAGGACCGCTTGCGGCTGGCGGATCATCCCGGCTACTGGAAATGGATGGCCTTACAGGACAATGTGCTCCATGTCCTGATCGGCGATCAGCCGGACCCGGCGGAAACCACCGTCGTGCGCAGCGTGGGCGCCGCCTGGAGCTGGGCGGAATTGAGCAAGGGTTATTACACCGAGCGGGTGCCGTGGGGGTTCGGCCGCGCGCTCTTGGCGTACGACCTGAATCAACGCAAGGTGCTATGGAATCGGCAGGAGGACCATCCCATCGATTCGCGGGGAATGACCCTCGGCGACGGCAAGCTGTTTTTCTATTGTCCGGACGCGCGGGTCGCGTGCGTCGAGGCACGCACCGGAAGGACCCTCTGGACAAATGAGGATCCCGAGGTACGCGCGTTGATCGAGGAGGCGGGGCGCGGATTGACCTCGACGCCGGGGTTCAAAACTGCCAGCTTTTGCCTCTACACGCCCCAGGCCCTGCTCTTCGAGGCTCAGATGCGGATGAACATCCTCGCCCTCGCGAGCGCCGACGGCAAACTGCTGTGGCACCGCCCCAAGACCACGAATAATCCGAACATGCTCTATCTCGATGGGCAGGTTCTGGTGGGGATCGGCCCGGAAGGCAATACGTTGGCCGTCGATCCGCTGACCGGCG
>CAZXSA010000403.1:0-3364 GCA_964642815.1 uncultured Planctomycetales bacterium
TCGTGATCGACTGGGCCCCGTAATAACTGACCCCGTTCAGGTAGGTGGGCACCCCATCGAGGGTGAAAAATCGTCCATCCGAACTAATCCCGAGGGTAACCGCGTACGCCGGTGAGACGAAAGCGCCCAGTGTACCCAATAACGCGCCAAGGCCGATAAATTTTGCACACTTCATTTGCCATTCCCTATTTCATGAACTCGGATTTTACCGGGCGAAACACTCGCCCCTGAGTGATCCCGCTTTATTTATTTCGTCTATCGAACCCGCCCATCTTACGTTTTATCGTGGGTCGTTTTTAACAGCCCAGCGGTCGATTCGCGCCGCCGAAACAGTTCCTAAAGGCATTGAAATCGTTCGCGTCCACGTCGTTATCGCCGTCAAGGTCGGCGTTTTCGCAACCGGCGATTGGTGCTACTCCGCTGCCGCTGTAGCAACGCTGCAGATAGCCGAAGTCGGACAGATCGACATCGCCGTCGTTATCCAAATCCTCCTTGGCTTTCACCAGAACCTGCCAGGTTTCGTCGTCATACCCCTCGCTGTTGGTCGCCCGAATGGTGATCGTGATCAGTTGGCTGATCTGGGCGGAACTTGGCGTCCAGCCGCTGACCAAGCCGCTTTCATTGACCTGCAAACCGACCGGCCCGGTCACCACCGACCAGCTTGGATAGGGGTTGCCCTGCGAAAGGCTCAACGGCCTGCTGTACGCCTGCTTGATGATGGCCGTATCCGGATCCGGGGTTACTTCCGTGATGATCGGGGGTCGCGGCGTGGCCCCACGGTCAAGCAGCAGGGCCCAATCCTCGTCGGTGGGGGCGGTGAAATTGGGCGACGTTCCGCCGAACACCGTGAATTCCGGCTGCCATGTTCCCGTTCGTGGATTGAACCATCGCGCCCGGAAACTGCCCGAGGCCTCGGAGAGATTCGCCGTGAAACTGTTCCCGAAGTTGTTTCCGTTGGGCATATAAAAAGCGTAAATCTCGTCGGTCTTGGCCAGAACCAAGGCGTTGTTGCTGGAGACGATGGAGGTGTTGCGGATGTAACACTCCCAGAAATTGAAGCTGTTTATAAAGGTGCGCAAGGCCAACTGGGCTTCCTCCGTGCGCAGGTCCGAATAGTAGGCGGGGACCGTCGTGCGGAAACTGATGAAGTTAGCCGCCCCCAGAAAGTAGGTCCAGAGAATGTGGCGGGTTTCCAGGGCGTTGCCCGCGGTATCGCTGACCGGCCGGTCGATGCGCCCCACGTCGCTGGTGATCCGACTGTTGATCAGCGGCTTGTTGTACTGGCTGTGCAGGCTGTTCAGATTGGTCTGCAGGTTCTTGCAGTGGACCCGCGAGTCGTTGGGATTGTTGCGCGGATCCCCGCTCAGCGTGTAGGGATTCTGGCTGGAGGCCCCGTGCACGTTGACTACGTCGAGGTTGGTTACATTGTTGTAGTGTCCCGCGTCCACGTTCGTATCCACCGTCGAAAGAACCTTGACGCCGGGATTGGCCGATTCATATGCGTCAAATACGTTTGCCCAGTGCTGAAGCCAGGTCGAGGAAATGCTTGTGTCCAGCCCCACCTCGTTACCGATGTCCCAGATGATGGGGTACTGGGCCAGCTCGACGAGGGCTTTCTGCACCAGCGCGTTTTGGTAACTCATCAAGGTGGCGTTGTTCACGTTGTAAAAGCGATCGTCGCGTCCGACATCGGCGTCTCCACCCGGCAGACCGAAATAACCGTTGATATTGTTGTCGCCGTTAAACGGATTTTTGTACCAGCGATCCTCGCCATTTTCCAAATAGGGTTCGTCCCAGACTTGCAGCACCACGAAAATACCCCGGTTTCGGCAATCCTGGAAATAGGCATGGGCTCGCGACCAGAAGGTGGGGTTCCACTGGTTCAGGTTCCATTTCAGGCCGCCGTCATTGGCCGTGCCGGGCCCCGTCCGTTGCCAGGGGCCCATCGTCTCGTGACAAAAACTGAACAACGCGGCCCGGTTACTGTTTCCGCCATAATTCGTACAGAGGTTGTTGTGAGTGGTGATATTGACGGAAGCATCCCGAACCACCTCCCACAATCCGTTGCCGGATAACACCAGAGGATTACCGTTGTAACTCAACCAATGATTGTTGGGGGTGTAAGGCCCCAGGGTCTGCGCGTCCGCGCGTAGCCCTCCCAGGCCGCTGACCATGAGAATCGATAGTCCGAGAGCAACGGGCCTTCGCATGTTTCCATCCTCCATCAGGCGGCCATGAAATTGCCGTCGACGTTCGACAGCGCAGTATCCCGTCTCACTTGGAGCGGTCTGATTGTTGTCCCGCCTTTCAACTTGGATACCGCCGTCAGCGGGCCAGGAAGAGCTGACCAAGGTCACTTTTTGAAGATAAGGCTCTCGCGGATCGACGGCGGCTTATGCTCCGCAACATCCCCGACGCTCATAAACACACAATACCATAAAAGTACCTTCATTTACAATGATTATAAGCCGGAAATTCCCAAAAATCGGCCGGATTTCGGGTTTTTATCTGTTTATCGGGGCTTTAATACACAAGGGTGATCGTATGATACCTGGACCATGTTTGGAGCAACACCGTCCTTCAAGAGAGGCCGCATCGCCGAGATAATTGTCCATAAATGACAGACATATTTTACGGAGCAATGACAAGGCGACGATCCGCGGGCCGCGCTACCAGATGTGGTATCTCCATGGACGTGATACCCTTCATGGGCGATCGGGAACTATTGCCGAATCTGGCCGTATCCGCTCACCACCCATTTGTAGGTCGTCAGGTCCGCCGCCCCCATCGGTCCGCGGGCGTGAAGTTTGTCTGTACTGATCCCGATTTCCGCGCCCAGGCCGTATTCACCCCCGTCGCTGAACCGCGTACTGCAATTCACCATCACGTTGCCGGAATCGACCGCGGCGACGAACCGCTCGGCGGCCCGCACGTCGTGCGTGCAGATAGCATCCGTGTGATGCGAACCGTACTGATTGATATGCTCGATAGCCTGCTCCAGCGAATCAACCACCCGGACGGCCACGATCAGGTCGAGGTACTCGGTGTACCAATCCTTTTCGTCGGCGGTCCGCGCTCCGGGTAACAGTTTCAGCGTGCGCGGACAGCCGCGAATCTCGACGCCGGCCTCGATCAGCTTGCGACCGATCACGGGAAGCAGCTTGTCCGCTGCTTCCTGATGGAACAAGATGGTTTCGGCGGCGTTGCACACGCCCGGCCGCTGGCACTTGGCGTTGAGCACGACGGTTTCAGCCAGCTCCGGCGGACACCCGGCATCCACGTAAACATGACAGTTGCCCGTGTAATGCTTGATCACCGGAATACGCGACTGCTCGACCACCGCCCGGATCAGCGATTCGCCGCC
>CAZXSA010000404.1:0-3356 GCA_964642815.1 uncultured Planctomycetales bacterium
TCTCAGGCCGGTACTTCACCAGGCCGGTCCGAATCGTTCCTTTTCCAGCACCATATCGGATGCCGCTGGTTTTAGGTTTGTGCATCATGCGTGCATGAGCATGACGCTCCCGCGTGATGAATCTGACCTTGAGTGGTGCGAAAAGAGGAGGACGACGGATGGCCTTCGATATGAACAAGTATCTGGCCGCGGGAACCAAAGTACGGGTAAAAGACCCCGGCGATGTGCCCGAATGGTCGAAGTGGGACGATGACGGCGGGCGTACATCTTCGCAGGTCAAGAAGCGTATGCAGGCAATGTTCTTCCGCGGCGATCGAAAGATCGTCGGCGAAGTTTTATATATCGGACGGGAATCGGAGCGGGAAATGCTCCGACGCAAAGGCCAGATCAAGGTTCGGGTTCGCGACTCGGCCGGCACCATGCTCGCCATCACCGCCGATCCGAGCAATCTGATCAAGGTGGCCTGACCACGAAAAACGCGTTACCGCCGGGTGACCTACTTCGTTCAGTGCCTGAAGTGAGGGGCTGAAGCGCTTAACTTCATTGTACGACACCTCGATGTAAGTTCCGGCGAAATAGAGAACCCCGGGCGGGCCGGGCCGTCCGGGGTTTCTCATTATTCCTTAAAGTGCATCCTGAACCCTGCAAGCTTATCAGTGGGCGGCGTTGGCCTTACGGGTTCAGGATGCACTGTTTCTGCACTTGTCAACGATCCCTATCGGTTCAGCATGGCCACGGTTCGAGCGTTCGTGATGGGGCGACGCTCGCCTTGCGGGGCGGCTTTCACGGTCTGGCGATGGTTGGCCTCGGTCTTGTAAGTGCTCCGACCGTTGAACGGTGGGTTGAACCCGTTCCGCCGAGGCTCTTCCTGAGGCCGTGGCATCGGCCGCGCCTCCTGATGATACCCGCCGTATCCGGGCTGAACGATCGTGTTACCGCCATGGCCCACGCCCGTATAGCCACCTGCATAACCACCGTTCACTACCGGTGCCGGTCTTTGCACCTCGGTCCAGTAACCGCTCTCGATGGTATACGCTTCCCGACGATAGCTGATCACCCGGCCCCAGGCATCGAGCACCGGCACATCGCGATAGGCGGTCTCCGTAGTCGGTACCCAGACCCGCTCGGTAATCATCGGCTGGACCACCACCGGCTGCACGACCACCGGCTGGGTAACGACGGGTTGAACGACTACCGGCTGAACCGCTACCACCGGCCGAGGGCGACCGATCTCAATGTTCAGACCGAAAGAGGTACCGCCGCGTCCTTCGGAGAAACCAAATCCGAAGCTGAAATCACCGGCCATGGCAGGCATGGCCGCCACCAGCATTCCCCCCACAACCGCTGTCAGATTCATCATTCGGGGCAACATGGCTTAGGCCTCCAATTCTGGGAACCGCACTATCGCGGTCGTTAGATTAGACATTGCACATCAGAAATAGTTTGCACATGTTAAATATATCCCATCGAAAATTTATAAGATGTTTATTTACAGGCGTTTATCGTTAAGGTAATTCTCATTCGAGGCCGAGTTCGGCCCAGCGGCGGGTGACTTTTTCATGGATTTCAGGGGTCATGGCCAATTCCATGGGCCAGCGGCGGATGGGGCCTTCGCCGGGGATCTTTCGGGTCGCATCAATACCCATCTTGCTGCCCACCCCCTCGTATGGGGCCGCGTGGTCCAGGATGTCCAGCGGGCCGTCAACGATGGTCGTATCCCGGCGGGGATCGACATTAGCTCCGATATGAAAGAGGACTTCCTGCTCGTCGTGGATATTGACGTTTTCGTCTAATACGACCAGGAACTTGCTGAACATCATCTGCCCCGCCCCCCAGATGGCGTGCATGACCTTGCGGGCCTGATAGGGATACTCCTTGCGAATTTTGAGGAACGCAAAATTATGGACGGCTCCGAATCGCGGAAGGTGGTAATCGAGCACGTCGGGAACGAGCATCTGCAGGAGCGGCAAAAAGATTCGCTCGGTGGCCTTGCCAAGATAGTAATCCTCCATCGGTGGCTTGCCCACGATGGTGGTCGGATAAATGGGGTCGCGGCGATGGGTAATGGCGCTGACTCGGAAGACCGGGTACGGGCTGGAAAGAGAATAGAATCCGGTATGATCGCCAAAGGGGCCTTCGACGAACTTCTCACGGGGATCGACCCAGCCTTCGATCACGATCTCGGCATTGGCAGGCACTTCGAGCGGAACGGTCTTGGCCGGCACCATCTCGATTCCACCCTGATTGAGGAACCCGGCGAAAAGCAACTCGCTGACCGAGGGCGGCAACGGGCAGGTGGCGGCGTAAGCCAGGACGGGCGGCCCGCCGAGAACAATAGCCAAAGGCATGGGCTCGCCGCGTTCGGCGTAACGCCGGAAGATCCGGGCACCGTCATGATGAACATGCCAGTGGACGGCGGCCAGCCTCGGCCCGAACAGTTGCACGCGATACATGCCCAGGTTGTATTGCCCGCTTTCCGGATCGCGAAGCAGCGTACCGCCAAGCGTGATATATCGGCCGGTGCGGCCTTCGGCGCCGGCGGCTTCGATAATTTTCGCGGCGGGCAAATCGGCCGGGGGTTCTGCCGCCAAGTCGCCATCGGACGGCCAGCATTGCAGGACGGGCAGGGAAAAAAGATCGGCGTCGTCGGTATGTACGATCTGCTGGCAAACTCCGGTCTTGACCGTCTTCGGGGCGGCGCCGGCCAGCTTCATCAGGTCGGGCACTTTTTTAATCTTTTCGAGCAGGGTTGCGGGCATGACCGGCCTGATGAGTTGCTGGATGCGGCCGGCAAGCTCCTCCAAATCATCGCAACCAAGGGCCAGCTTGATCCGGGCATAGCTGCCGAAGGCGTTGATGAGTACGGGTATCGTCGAACCGCGGACATTTTCGAAGAGCAGAGCTCGCCCCCCCTGCCCTCCGTGGATCGGATCGGTGGCCGGCGCGCCGGCCGCCCCTTCCGGAGCAGGTGATTTCATCACCCGATCGGCGATCTCGGTAATCTCCAGTAGCGGATCGACCAACGCGCGAACGCGGCGTAACTGATCGCGTTGCTCCAACGCGGCCACAAAGGATGGCAGATCGTCAAAAGGCATCAAGCAACTCCCAAAGGTCACGACGCGCCGTGATTATAGCCTGTCCCGGTGGATTCACCACGCCCGCCCCGGCTGTGCCATTCCGGTATTCCTGAATACCTCGCGCAGAGACGCAGGGACGCGGAGGATTTGCGATTTGGCGTTGGGTGGCATGGGAATCCCCCCCGCATGATTCATCATTCACACGGTTAACCCGCCGTTGCCCGCCGCCCCATTTCTCAAATCTTAAATCTCAAATCCTCTGCCTCCCGTTACGACTTC
>CAZXSA010000405.1:0-3319 GCA_964642815.1 uncultured Planctomycetales bacterium
GCGATGCTATCCCAGATATCCTCGACGACCTGGATCCGCTCGGCGACGCTCAGCTCGATAATATCCGCTATTATTCTTGGGTTCATAGTACATATATAATATCAAATCCAATAACGGCAAGCCAAGTCCCGCTTTTCTCCGTTTATTAAGTCGGACAAGCCGGATGTAACGGTTGGCATTATAATGACACAACTCGGCCCGGCCGTGATGTCGGGTAACCTTTCCTCACTGAGTCCAGCATAGGAATGAAGTCATGAATCTGTCGAGACAAAAAATCTTTCTCACCCAACAACGGGCGGTGTTATCTGAAATGCTCATTGGCCTGGCGATGGTCTCGATGGGGTGGCTCATGGCGAGTACGCTCCCCGCATCGGCCGCGAGCCCGCCGCCGACCTGCGCCGAACCGAATATCGAAATCGCCGGCCAATGGTGGCCGGAACTGACCAATGTCTATACGCCGATCGGCTGGAAGAATCATCTGTTTCGGTTCGCGGTTTATTACAACGGCATGATTCTGGCCCCGCCCGAGCCGGAACCGGAACAACAAGTCAAAATACTGGCCCCCTGGAAAGGACTGGGGGCCCAGATCGCCTTTCTGCCCTCGCCGGACGGAAAAGATCCGTTCGCCTGGCGGTCGGGAACCTATCAGATGACCGGGGATCATGGACGCCGTACCGGCTATCAAGGCTGGCTGGATCGGCCTACGCCGGTGCTATGGACCCAGTGGCGGCAGGCATACACGAGCATCAATGGGATCGCTCTGCGGCAGGAAGTCTTCGCCCATGTTCCCGGAGGCCAGGACATTGAAACAGGCACCGAACCGCTGTTTGCCTGGATTCGTTTATCCGTCGAGAAGATCAATCCGCTGATTCAAAACGAGACGACGGGATTTCTGATCAAGATCAACAAGCCACATATCACCTACTCTATGGATGAAGGAAAGAATCTTTTTCTTACGGAAGCGGAGTCGGAGTATCCCCGCCCGTTGACTTTTGAACAACTCGGGGAGGACACCCGGCCCGGCTGTCTGCTGGTGGAAGAGGGGGGCAAGATCCGGCTGGCCATCCTGCCCGGAAAGGCCCTCACGGCACGACTTCTCGATCGCCGGCCGGAGGACCACACTTATCGTTTGCACCTGACCATGCCGGTAATGAAGGGAGCTTTCGTTGATCTGCTGTTGCCGATGTGTCCTGAGTCGCGTGCCGTGGTGGAAAAGGAAATGGCCCTCGGCCGGGAGGCGGCCCTGGCCGAATGTGATCGCTACTGGTCGCGCATACCCGAGACGGCCGCCCACCTCGAAACGCCGGAGACTTACGTCAACGAATACCTGTGGCGCAATCTGCAATTCGGTGAGATTATCGCTCAGAAAATGCCGGATACCGGTCTTTACGTGAATATGACGGGCGCCCACAAATACGCACGGGTCTGGGCCACGCCCAATTCCATGTTTAACACCATGCTGCTGGACACGATGGGTTACCATGAAGCGGTCGATCGTTATCTGGAGAGTTTTCGGGCCGAACAGGGGACGGCCAAGCCCTCGGGTCCGAGTTATGATTACCATCCCGGTTATCTGGCCGCCCCGCGCAGCCTGAAAGCCCATGAATGGCTGGCCGATCACGGGGCGATCCTGCATGCGGCCAGTTATCACGCGTTACTCACGGACGACCAGGATTTCATCGACCGCTGGCGCGAGCCGATCATCAAGGCCTGCGAATTCATTCGCGATGCCCGGGCCAACACCAATCATGCGGGTGTTCTTGGCGTGCTTCCGCCGGCGATCGCCACGGATGCCGATATGCCCGAGCAGGCCGTCTGGAACGTGGCCTGGCATTACCGAGGGTTGAGCAGCGCGGTGCATCTGCTGAAACGCCTGAATCATCCGCGGGCCGCCGAGTTTGCCCAAGAGGCCGAGGATTTCCGAACGGTTTTTCTCAAGGCCTTGCGCGAACGTACCCAAACCATGCCTACCTGGACCGACGCACGCGGCCGCCGTTATCCATTTGTGCCCTATGAGTTTCCGGGGCACGACGTGCGCGGCGATCATGCGGTCTATCTGGATTGCGGTCCGCTGATTCTGGTCTATGCCGGTCTATTGCCGGCGGAGGACGAGATGATGCAATCCACCCTGGCTTTTTTCCGCGAGGGGCCGAATCACAACCTGTACGACCTGCGCGGTGATTTTGCCCAGCCGCCGGTCCTGGTGCATGAGTTGTCGAGTTTTGAACCGTGCTATAGTTTCAACGTGTTTCACAGCCATCAATTGGGTGATCGGCAACATTTTCTGGAAGGCATGTATAGTATGCTCGCCGGTGCGCATTCACGAAATACATATATTTGCTGCGAGTCGCGGGGCGGCATCACCGGCATTGCCGGACAGTTGGGTATCTATATGATCCGACTGGCGGTGGTGGACGACGCTATGGAGCCGGATACCCTGCAGCTGTTGCGACTGGTGCCGCGAGCTTGGCTGAGCGAACAAACGACCACCCGTTTCGAGAACGTCCCGACCCTGTTCGGGCCGGTCACGGTGAATTTCCGGCTGACCGAGGGCGGGACAACCCTGGATTTGGATTTCCGCGAGCGGTTTCGCCATCCGCCGGCGAAGATACTGCTGCATGTGCCGCCCTTGCCCGACTTGAACAAGGTCGTCATTAATGGTAAGTCAAACGACGCCGGACCGGGCGACGTTTTGACCGTCCCTAAGCTGTAAAGTTGAACGGCTCCCGGCTATGCGAAGAAATAGACATTCAGAACAGCATGGCCTTAATTGACGTGATTCCATACGGCCGCAATGAGGAGCACGCATGAGTCAACCGATTATCCTCGCCTCACAGTCGCCACGGCGGGCCAAGCTGCTGGCGGAGGCGGGCATTGCTTTCGAGGTCGCCCTTCCACCCCACGAGGAACCGGCGCCGACCGAATGGCCTTTCAGCCCGGCGGAGTACGCCCAGGCGATCAGTTATTACAAGGCCCGCGGGGTGGCCGACCATTATCCCAACCGGTTGATTTTGGCGGCCGACACTGTCGTAGCCCTCGACGGCCGCATGTACGGCAAACCGGCGGATATCGAGGACGCCAGGCGGATCCTGCTCACGTTGACCGGTACAACCCAGGATGTCATCACGGGGGTGACGCTGCTGGACCCTACCGAGGGGCGGCGGCGGATCGAACACGATGTGACCCGGGTGACCATGCGGCGTATGACCGACGCCGAGCTTGACGCTTACCTGGCCAGTGGCGAATGGGAAGGCAAGGCCGGAGCTTACGCCATCCAGGAGTCAGCGGATGCCTTCGTAACCGGTGTCGAGGGGAGTTT
>CAZXSA010000406.1:0-3306 GCA_964642815.1 uncultured Planctomycetales bacterium
CGCCGGACGGCAGCCGTCTGGTCTTCACCCTTTTCACCAACGGCTATAACGAAGGTCCAGCCGAGCTGTGGATCGTCAACCGCGACGGCAGTAACCCGCGGCGCATCACACCCGTCGAGGATCAGGATTATGTCAATGTGCCGGGGGCGGCCTGGAACGAAGCGAACAATGAGATCGTCTTTTCCTCCGATCGAGAGGACGCGGACGACCTCTGGGCCATTCGACCGGACGGCGGCGGTTTGCGTCGAA
Organism: uncultured Planctomycetales bacterium; assembly: GCA_964642815.1. Lineage (GTDB taxonomy): Bacteria > Planctomycetota > Phycisphaerae > UBA1845 > PWPN01 > JAAYCU01. The sequence goes on from CAZXSA010000406.1 coordinate 250, forward strand.
TCACCACGCATGCCGCGCCGCCGTATTGGATCGAACCGGTCTGGTCACCCGATGGGCAATGGGTCGTCTTTGAAGCCGACACGGGAGCGGCGACCGAGTCGGCTCAGCGCGGAACCATTTTCAAGGTGCGTCGGGACGGGACGCAACTTACTCAACTAAGCAAGCTTGCGGGTGAGGATTACGACGATCGATTACCCAACTGGTCGGCCGACAATCGAATTCTCTTTCAAAGACGCGTGCCCCCCGGCGATAACTGGGATATTTATATGATCGACGCCGACGGCGGCAACCTGGTGAACGTGAGCAACGCCGCGGAGTACTTCAATACGGACAATTCCTGGTCGCCCGACAGCCGATGGATCGCCAGTTCGTCACAGTTCCCGGTCGACGGCGAATCCCCGCCTCTGCCCAATATCATCGCTTTTTTTATCCCGGCGACGGATACCTCGGCCTCGCCGATACGCATTACCTTCAGCGAGGACCATGAAGACGGAGCTCCTTCGGTATCCCCTGACGGGCAATGGGTGGCTTTCGAGAGTCATCGCACGTCCGACGAGGATGCGCCTAGCGATCTCTGGATTATTCCCACCCCGGATGCCTTGCGAGAATAGTTGTTTCCGAGCGGCCTTCTTGATCCACGGCGGGCAATGCTTCTCTGCGAACTCCGCCGCGCCGGACGAAGCATGAGGGCCTGCCCCGCACGTCTATTTCGTCCTGTTCAGGGCGTCGATCGTTTCGTCGCCCAACTCGGCGACGAGCTTGAGAACAGTCTTGCGGGTGTACTCATCAAAAATCATCGCCTTGGCCGCTCGACCGACCATTGAGGCCGGCAGCAGCGGCACCCCCGGCAACCCGGAGACGGCTTCCATTTCGCCGCTGCCGAGTAGCGTACCATCGTGGTAAACATCGACCTTGCACCTCATCCGCGGCTGCGTACCCAACGCCACGCCCTCCAAGGTATTCGGAAAACGCATCTCGGTAACCAATATCCTCAGACTGACGGGCTTGGTTCCCTTGGCCTCGGTCAGCCCGGCCCGCCACTTTGCGTGGACCTTGGCATGCTCCTCGACGAATTGCTCGCGGGTCATCAGCGGCTCGACCGGCTTGCCGTCGATAGTACCCGGCGTGGTGGAGTATTCTTCCAGGATATCGAGAAAGGCATCAAGATCGAAATCGCCGGCCAGTTTCCACTTCTCGTTCTCCAGGGCGGCTACCTGGGTATAACCCTTGAGCAGCGGGGCGATCCGTTGCTCGGATATCCCGGGAGCGAGTTGGACATCCTCCACGATGATCGAGTCGTATTGCCGGAGATTCAGGGCCCGGCCGTCGGGCGTGGTGAACTGGCAGCCGGCTAAGAGCGTGGCGATGATCAGCGCGGCGGCGATCCTTGCAGCATAGCATCGTAACGGCCGAGACTTAATCGATTGGGGTAACATACGATCTCCTCTTGTTCACGGGTTAAGCACGCACGAGCCTACATTCATAAGGATCATCAATTAATGCCGCCTTGGAATCACAACATCCGTTCTCGTTTCCTGACAGAGACACCAACGTCGTCATGATATCGCTTGAAAGGCGGCCCCAGTGGGATTATCGCTGTTTAACCGAGATTCCCCATGTGGCCTCACCCAGAGGTCAAGGTAGGTCTCGGTACGACGGTAGCGTTCCTTAATCGAATGGGGTGACAAACCGCCTCTTTTGGGGGAGGTGTGGCCCCGCCCTATTCGCCTTCCGTCACCTGCACGGTCAGCTCCAGGGCATCCGGATCGTAGCATTTCGCCCGCACTTGATCCAGAATGTCTTGATACACCTCGTCTTCCAGCGTCGGCGTTCTGCTCAGAATAAACAATGTCTGCCGATTGGGATCACCTACGACCGCCCATTGATAGTCCTCGTCCAGGGCGATAATCCAATAGTCTCCCTGACCGAACAAAAAGAAACGAACTTTCAGCTCGGCATTCGTCTGGTCGTTCACCACGGTGGCCGTGCCCTCAATGCGGTTGAGGCGGCCGCTGGGTTCATCGATGCGGCACTCGTTCACCACCTGAACGGTCCCGTCGTCCTGCAACGCGTACTCGGCCGTCGTGGCCGTGCAGCGGCGATTGAAGAACGTGGGGTAATTGGCTATTTCATACCACTTGCCCATATATCGTTCCACATCCACGTACTCAACCGTCTCCAGCGGTGGCACTACCGGCACGTTGGCACATGAGGAAATGCACGCAAGAATGCCGTTAATGGACCCCAAAATCCATGCGCGAGGTGGCATTTCAGTACTCCTTTCTGTATGGGTTGTTTCTGGATCAGCAAACCGGACAAGAGTTAAATCCTCTTGGCGTAAATGCTTTGATGGCCTACTTCACGAGATCAATCCCACGTGGTCATGATTTCCTTGTATATGCTTTCCAGTCCGCGATACGATTCACTTTTTATCGGATCGATGTGTCTCAGGGCCCGGTCCATCCCGGAAAAATCACGTGGGAGAAGTATATGGTATGATTATAACTTGACGACCTGGAATTGACAATAAAAAGATGCTGCGGCCAAAAATTTACATGCCTTGGGCCTTTCCTCGTTTTCTCTCCGTCCCATCGTTGCTCTATCGCGTGATATTTCCCTTTCATGCTCGGGGAAAAGCGCGGTCGAACCAGGTTTTAGGAAACCACAACGTATCTTGCAACTCAATCCTCCGGTGGTTCGCCGGAGCGGGACATGCGGACGAGGCGAGGCATGAATTTCGCGAGCGGGTGAACGAGATCGTGCTGGGCGGCCATGACGGCCTCGATGTCCTTGTAGGCCCAGGGGGCTTCGTCGAGGCCGGCGGACAGCAGGCGCACGCCGTGCTCGGTGAGGAAGGCCTTCACCTGCGGCCAACGGAAGGTGCGTGAGGCCTCGCCGCGAGACATGCGCCGGCCGGCGCCATGCGAGGCCGACGAAAGCGAACGCGGGTCGCCCAAGCCCTCGACCAGAAATGCCGGGGTGGCCATCGAGCCGGGGATGATCCCGAGCACGCCCCGGGCGGCCGGCGTCGCCCCCTTGCGATGCACGATCACTTCC
>CAZXSA010000407.1:0-3256 GCA_964642815.1 uncultured Planctomycetales bacterium
TGCCATGCGGTCGACGCGTTGAGATTCCGCAATACACTGATTTCTGACGATTTTCGCTTGATTCCCCTCTTGTGCCTCCCGATCCTGATTTTTCCGTAAATTTGCGACCCATTTGTAGGCCGGCGCGCAACCTATAGGATGTATCATCGATGATATGGGGGCCATTTGCGAGCCAAGGTTGATGGATGAAAAAACGCGACAGGAAATCGTTCAAGGCTTGGAAACGGGTTCCCGCCAAGCCTGGCAGGCCTTGTACGATGCGAATGCTCAGCGGGTATGGCGGGAAGTTGCCCGCCTGATGAGCGGTGACGCCGGTTCGGTGGCCGACGTGGTGCAGGAAACCTTCATGGCCGCCGCCCGATCGGCCAGGACTTCTCCGCCCCGGGGAGGCTCGTTGGCCTGGTGGTTGATCACCATCGCCCGGCGGCAGGTGGCTTTGCATTATCGCAAGCGCGGCCGTTCGGAAGAGTTGAAAAAGGCCGTCCAGTGGTGGAGTTCCTTGAATGGTCAGGGCGGTCAGTGGGTAACGGGCCAAGCCAGTGCCCCCGAGGCCGTTCTCGTTTCTAGCGAATTGGCCACTTTAGTGCGGCATGTACTGGCTACGTTGCCGGACGAATATCAAAGGCTTCTGATCGACAAGTACATGGATGGGCGGAGCGTGGCGGATTTGGCCGTCCGCACCGGGGCCACGGAGGAAGCGATACGTTCCAAAATGGCTCGGGCCCGCCGGGCTTTCAAGGATGCTTTTGAAAACCTCATTCGTGAAACGCATACGCCGTAGCGTGGGAGATGGATCATGTTGCCCCATGACGAAAACGATATCGACCAGCGGTTATCCGCGTTCATCTCATCGGCGGGCCGGAACGCTCTTGATCCGGACATGGCGTTCCTTGATCGGCTGCGTGAACAATCAACGGTAACTTTTATGGCCGCGACGGTCGAAATACCGAAGCGGTTCAGAGGATATCGAATCATGCAAGCCAGAACATTGAAGTGGCTCATTCCGGCGGCCGCGGGCGCGGCGGTTTTGGTGGTGATCGGACTCTTTCCGTCCAAGAACAATTCCGGGCGCGTTTATGGCATGAGCGACGTTCCTGATCTGTTACGTAGCGCCAAGACCCTTTACATAAGAGGCTGGAAACGGCCGGAGGATGGGGAGCCTCTCGATCCGTTCGAGGAGTGGATTGATGCCGAAAGCGGCAGAACACGTACAATCACCCCCGCCGCCTATTTTGGACCGGACGCCGCCGATCTGGGGTTTGTTAATCGTGTGTACGACGGGGAGTACGCAATGGAGGAATACATCTGCAAACCGGTACATGGAGATTGCGAGAAACGCGTTCGCTTCCGGCGATTCACACCATTCATGAAACTAATACGGGTTGCTCGGGAGCAAGAACAATCTATCTGGAGAATATTCGGTAACGTTGATCGGTGGGACGGTTTCAGTAGAACCGGCCAGGAACAGATCAACGGCACGGTATTTGACGTATGGCAAGGCGAGGTCGATAGTCCTGCCGGGGGAACAGGACGTTTGGAAACCTGGCTCTCTCCGACCACCGGTGAAATTGGCCGTTTGCGGATCTGGGAGAAGCAAGGCGACCAATGGATATTATATAGCGATTTTGACCACATCGAGCGTGATGTGGTTCTCCCGGAAGGCATCTTCTCCACCGAACCGTCGCCAGGGATCAAGCTGGAGAACGACAAGGAGACAGCACCCCTGATTGGACTTGACAATTTTTTTGACCGGGGCGTTGAACGTTACGCCCTTATTGCCCATATCGGTTTTACCCTGAGCGACGGAAGCGTCCTGTTGGCTTGGAGCAGCCCGGATAACCAAGTTAGTTCGCAAGAAGAATTGTTCAAGGCCCTTACACCCGGGGGTGACCTGCCGATGTTGCCCGGCCAGATCGTCAGCATGACGCCCTTGCCCAATAAGAACTCGGTGACGTACATAGGACGACATTTCACCTATACCCAGAAGGACGGTCGATTCTATGAGTGGAGCCTTTACGTACCTGAACAGGTGCCACCGAGCCGTCGCAATTTTATCAACTACACCTTTCAGATCCACTATAATGCGGACAAGGATAAATTTGGATCCTATAGCTCCGGTCTAGCTATGGACTCTCTGATTGGGTCCGAGGAGGATTTCAATAAGTGGGTGCTCGGGGCGTGGGCTGAATTATCCGACAACACCATCATTCCCGACTATGTGACCTACGAAAGCGTGATGCAGCTCAGTAGGCAGTTGCGGGAAGCTCATGCCAGGGATTGACGAACCAGCAGACCCGCTGCCGGTGAGAGCGATATTGTATGCGTTGAGGGGGTCTATTCGTTGCGGCCAGACCCGACAACAGCACCCCTGACGAGTACGGGCAGGCCCCGGCTCGCCGGCTATTCCTCCTCTCCGGTCCGGCCGCTCACCCATACCGAGCTATGCTAACGAGGCGGGCCGCCTGCCCGTATTCTTTCTCCTGCATTCTGTCTTCTGCCTCCTCTTTTACGGTCATGGTGGATGCGTGCAAATGCCGACGATTCGCGGTACAGTAGCCGGAGCGTAGCGTCGGTCAAATTTTGCCGCGTTTTCTTAACGAGAGGAGGATCGTCATGAAACGATGGCTAGGGACGGCGATGGCGGCCGTGTTGCTGGCGACGGCCGTGGGTTGCGATGTCATCAGTACCGGTACGACCGTGCGTCTGATTAACAATGCGAGCTATGCGGTCAAGGCCACGGTGCTCTATCATGAAAACCAATTGATCCCCGAGGCCTTGCTGGAAGAAATAGGTACCGAATTGCAATACACGATTCCGGCCGGCGGAACCGTCTCCTTCTCGCGGGATTGCGATGATTTGCAGGCCATCCGGGTCGCGGGCGATCTGCAAGGCATCCTTGGGCTTGGGGGATCCAAGACGAGTCGCGTCTATCGCGACGGCGACGATTTCGGCTGCAACGACACGATCACCTTCACTTTTACGTCGGACGCTCTGGGCACCAGTTTGAATATCTCCTTCAGCAACTAGCGTGACAGCGTTATTATGGATCACGCGAAGCTGACGATGCATACACTTAACGTCCGGACAGTCCAATAGCAGAACCATCGAACCGTTACCCTTTATCAACCCGTTGGCGGCGTTCCCGGCGGACAACTTGACCCGATTTTTTCGGGCGGTATAGTTTGAGCAGATCAAGCCGGGGTGTCCCGGCGATTTCAGAGATTCTTACGACAGGGATACTCCATCATGTCCATGA
>CAZXSA010000408.1:0-3172 GCA_964642815.1 uncultured Planctomycetales bacterium
CCCTCGATGGCCAGATCAAGCGACTTGTCCGTCGGGTCGAAAGTCCCCGTGCTGAAATCCGCCTGCGTGCCGGAGACGGCCACCCCCAACCCCACCTGAATGCCCAGCGGGTTGGGATTATCATTGGAATCGCGAACCCCCGGCTCGCGGCGGAGCTGATACATCAGATCCTCGAAGTCGGTGCGCATGCGCTTGAAACCCACCGTGCTGATGTTGGCCAGATTGTTGGCCACCACGTTCAGCTTGGTGTCCTGGGCCTTCATGCCCGTCGCCGCCGCATACATTGCCGTGATCGCCATGCGTCACCTGAGCGCTAAACGATTAAGAAAGCCTCGGAATATCATTGACCGCCCGCGACAAGGTCGAGTCGGCCAGACTGATCATGGTGGCGTTAAGCTGATAGGCCCGGGCCGATTCGATCATGGCCACCATCGCCTGCATCGGGTCCACCGTGGACTGTTCCACCATGCCTACCCGCAACTCGGCCTGGGAAGCCTTCGGTCCTTCGCCCATCGCCTCGAAGAGATTGCCACCCTGCTTCCGCAGATTGCTTTTGTCTTCAAAATCCACGATTCGCAGCATGCCCACGACCTGGTCGCCAACCCGTAACGAACCGTCCGAATGAAGCTTCGCCGAGCTGGCCGCCTCGCCGGATACCGTGATCGGTCCGCCCGATTGAGCCACCACCCGATGCCCGCCGGCCACCGTCACCAGTTCGCCGCCGGCGTTGAGCGTAAATCGCCCGTCGCGGGTGTACCGCTCGCCCTGCCCGTCGTTGACCACGAAAAAGCCGTCACCTACCAATGCGGTATCCAGCGACCGCCCCGTCTCCTCCAACGACCCTTGCGTAAAAGAGGTAAACGTCGGGGCCACCAGCGAGCCGCCGGTCATGCCGTCGAGCAGCCGGTTCCCCGCCGTCCAATCACCGAGCCCTTCCCGAGCCTCGATCTGCCGCTCGCGGACGACGGCCAGGTCATGCTTAAAGCCGACCGTGCCGACGTTGGCCAGATTGTTGGCCAATACTTCCTGGCGATACTGATTCGTCATCAGTCCCACCGCGGATTGGTAGATGCCGTAAACCATTTACTGCTCACTCCGAACGCCGCGAACCGCATCGTCGGCGAACTCGAGGTCTCCAACCTCGAAGGAAATTCGTCCCTCAGAACCCGAGGGGGAAGCCGGTATCCGCGACCAATGCTCTTGAACGCCGACGCCGCGTTCCCCTTCATGCAATCGAGCGGCCAGTTCGGCAAACTGCCGCACCCGCCGCCCGACCGCGGTCCAGTCCATGACCTCGAATTGATCATCCATGATCCGAATCACGCCTGACTCCTGCTTTCTCGTTAAGTCGATCCCGACCATGCCGGGATCCCTCCTTCAACTCCCCACCCCGAGGGACCACACCCCGCCCAGCCTGCTCAATGCAGGGGGCGCGCTGTCCAAGACGTATGCGTCGTTATTCAACCCCCGTGCCAAACCGCTACGGCACGGAAATTGCTTGCCAATGATGTGCCAAATTATTTCTCTAAGTGCTTACCCTGAATGGTATTATGCAATTTGTGAATCTAGGGAACCCTTCGCGACGCTTCCCGCCCCTCCCCCACGACCCGAGCGCAACTTCTGCGACCCATCGGCAACTTATGCCGAACGCTTACCCCCTGAATCTAAGCCTCTTTATAACCCTCTTTCCCTCCATCTCTCCATCTCTCTATCTCTTCGTCGGGTGGCATGGGCAGGCCCGAGTCCGGTACTCCGGAATCGGGTCTGCCCGTGCGATACCTCACGCCGGTAAACCCAGCACCGCTTCGCGAAACGCATCCCCCCGCTGCTCATAATTAGTGAACATGTCGTAGCTCGTACATGCCGGCGAAAGCACCACCACGTCGCCGGGCCGGGCATATTCCGCCGCCTTATGCACGGCCGCCGCCATATCGCCGGACACCAGCGCGGCCCGGCTTGACCGCTCGCCTTGATCGATATACTTGCATAACAGATCGTACAGCATCGGTCCGGTCGCGCCGTAACACACCGTCGCCTTGGCCTGCCGGGCCAGCAAACGAACCAAAGCGTCGAACGGCATCCCCTTGTCGCCCCCACCGACCATCACCACGACCGGACAATCAAAAGCCTCAACCGCGATCTGCGTTGATTCGGGCGTCGTGGACTTGGAATCATTATAAAAACGCACTCCGCCGCGCTCCGCGACGAATTCGAGACGATGCGGCAATCCACGGAAGCCGGCCAATCCCTGAGCAATCCACTTATCATCCACGCCAAGCGCACGAGCGACGGCCACGGCGGCGGCCGCGTTCACCTGATTGTGTCGACCCGGAACCTGCAAATATGTTTGAAAACAGGCGTCAAATTCGTATCGCGCCAGGCGCGACGCCGCTCCGACCCGCCGCACCCGCTCGGCCAGTTCCTCATCGCCGCCATGAACGAAAACCATATCTTCCGGCCGTTGAAACCGGACGATATTCATCTTCGCGTCCGCGTATACCTCCAATGTTCCGTGCCGGTCGAGATGATTGGGTTTGATGTTGGTGACAAGAGCGTGCGACGGGCTCCATTTCAGGCGACCCAGATCTTCCAGTTGAAAACTCGACAGTTCGAGCACGACGATATCGTCGGCCGACATGTTCTCCAACTCATCCAACAACGAGCAGCCGATATTTCCCCCCACCCAAGCGCGGCGAAATGGTGCGCGTGACTCCGCCGCCGCCAGAATCGCTCCCAGCATGGCCGTCGTCGTGCTTTTACCGGCCGACCCGGTGATCCCCACGATCCGCCGCGCCGGGCAGTGCTGAATAAACAGGTTCATCTCGCTGGACAAAGGAATATCGTGCGCAATCGCCTGCTTCACGAAATCCGATTTGTCCTTGGGCACGGCCGGACTGACCACCAACAGATCGCATCCCTCCAGGTCGGCCGTATCGTGCCCGCCCAAATGAAACGTCACCGGCAACCCGGCCAGTTGGGCCACGCTGTCCGCCAACTTCTCGGCCGAGGCCATGTCCGTCACCGTCACCTTCGCCCCGCGCCCCACCAACCAGCGGGCCACCGCGATCCCTCCGCCGAACCGCCCCAGCCCCATGACCACCACATTCTTATTCTTCAAATCCAAGGTATTCATGCCCGTGATTGTATCCCCAAAACAAATCCATCCGCCAGT
>CAZXSA010000409.1:0-3159 GCA_964642815.1 uncultured Planctomycetales bacterium
CCGGCTGCGAGGACGCCAACCTGGACGGAGACAACGACGTCGACCAGAACGATTTCACGATTTTCCAAAACTGTTTCGGCGGAGCGGACCGACCATCGGGATGTTGATGAATGATGGCTCGGGGCGGAAAATCGCGAAATACCTTTTGTGTAAACCTTTAACCAGGAAGGTAGCTCATGACACGATCGATGACCACCACCGGGATATTTGTCATTCTAGCCTCTCTCGCAAGCGTGGTTATCGCCGACACCCCGATCGGTCTGCAAGCCATCACCCAGTTCGATCAGTTGGCGACGTTGCGCTACGGGGTTCGTACGCTTCAGGCTTCCAGCCGCGATCCGACCGGGGGCAACGAAGATGCCTACCAATACCTCCAGGTCATCGGAGATGAACAGGTACTGATGGACGTCAAGGGGCCGGGGTGCGTATACCGCATCTGGATGACTGGTTTTGATTCGAGCAAATATATCAAGATTTATCTTGACGGATCAAGCACGCCCACGGTCAATCGAACGATGAGCACTTTTTTCAGCGGGACCAGTTCCCCTTTCCTATCGCCGCTGGTCGGCAATGATCGCGCATCCTCCGGTGGCTTTTACTGTTATCTACCCATTCCGTTTCGCGAGGGTTGCCGGATCACCAGTACGGGCGCCCGTTATTACCAGATTACCTATCAGACGTATTCCAGCGCGGATGGTATCACCACCTTTACCGGTAGCGAGAATAGTTCGACCGCCCGCTCAATGTGGAATAACTCGGGTAGCGATCCGAAAAGCGATCAGGGCAGTCTGACGGCCACCGGGACCGTCTCGATCCCCGTCGGCCAGACCGTAACCTTGGCGGACATCAACTCCGCCGGTTCCATCCAGCAGATGGAGTTCAACATCCCGGGGCTTTCCGCGGGAAACGTGACCGACGACGGGCGAGCCTACACCGGCTATAGCCAGTTTCGCATGACCGTCGATCCGAGCAACCAAGGCGTCCGGTTAAAACGCCGACTGCACTACGCGGTGGGAGACCAGAAGGCCCGCGTCACCGTGGACGGCGTGGTCGCCGGTGAATGGTACACGCCCGGGGCCGCGGATGCCTGGTTGGATTCGACCTTCAACATCCCCTCGAACCTGACCACCGGTAAAAGCAGCCTGCTTATCCGGATTGACTTTATCAGTTCCGCGATGGACTGGAATGAATTCTACTACTGGGCCTACAGCATTGTCGGCGGTAACCACTTGCTGACCGATCAGTTAAACGTCGGCAACAGTACCTCGGAATCGAGCCACAACTACACCGTTAGCGGCCAGGCCTGGAGCGGATCGCGGACGTTGCCCTCGGAGTGGAAGTCGATTCTGCCGGGGCTCGGCCTGAGGGTCTACTGGGACGGCAGTGGCAGCGAAGCCGTAAACGCGAACATGTGCGATTTCTTCGGAACCGGTCTCGGACCCTATCGGGTAGACGCCCTGCCCGTCGGGATTGACGGTACGCGACTCTATTGCTTCTTCCCGATGCCCTTCTCCAGCCGGGCACTGGTGCGGATCGGCAACCATGGAACGATGGACGCGGACCTGATCACCTACACGATACGCTACAACACCCTGGCCAGTCCGCCGAGCAATGTGGGCCGGTTTCACGCCAAATACCTGAGTCAGACGCCGGTAACCGTCGGCCAGGACTACAAAGTGCTGGACATCAGCGGTAGCGGCCACTTTGTCGGCGTAACCCACACGATGATCGGTCCGGACACGAATCGTAACTATCTCGAGGGCGATGAACGCATTTACGTGGACGGGAGCAAAACGCCGCAAATCTATGGAACGGGGACGGAGGATTTTTATAACGGCGGTTGGTATTTCAGCCGTGGAACCTTCACCCTACCGGTACATGGGAATGCCGCCCATGAGGTGGGAACCGTGGACGCAACGAGTTGCTTCCGATTCCTATTAAGCGACCTCATCCCCTTCACGACCTCACTGAAAGTGGGATTCGAGACCTACGTGTCGGGTTCGAATTATTATAGCGTTGCCTATTATTACCTTTCACCAACCGCTCTGGCGACCCTGACCGACACGTTGGATGTGCGGAACACGACTTCCGAATCGGCGCACGGCTACACCCGCACGTTGGAAACGTGGTCGGGAACCAGCTCCCTTCGATTCGAGGGGGACGACGACGGGGTCACGGTATCCGACGATGGACGCCGGATTGGTTTGGGGGGAACGAGCCAGTTCACGATGGCCATCCAGCCGACCAACGGCGGAGTCATGCTGCGCCGCCGGTTGGATTACCGGTGGCCTCGGCAACAGGCCAGGATATACGTCGATGGAACTCCGGTGGGAATTTGGTACGACGCCGGGAAAAACGATACCCTTTCTTTCCGCGAGTCGGAATTTCTGATCGCCGCCCCTCTGACTAACGGCAAGAGTAATATCACGATACGAACGGAAAATATCTCCAGCGAATCCGACTGGACGGAGTACCGCTATTGGGCATATACGTATGTCCCTGATCCGAGCATCGTTCAAGCCCCGGTCATCGCCGAGGTCTCGCCGGATCCCGATATCGCCGCGGTTGGTACCCCCTACACAAGGCAACTCAATCTCCTGCAGGGCTCGGCCCCGATCACCTGGTCGGTTATCAGCGCTCCGGCCGGCATTCAGGTTAGCGGCAGCGGGTACGTCTCCGGCTGGACGCCAACCTCCGGGCAGGCAAACACGACTCAAACCATCACCATCCGGGCCAGCAATGCCCAAGGCTACGATGACGAGACCTGGCAGGTTTTTGTCAACCCGATACCCGATCAGATCGTGGCGGACTTTCCCTTCAACAGCGATGCCCAAGGCTGGACACTGGAGGTCTGGAAATCCGGCGATTTCGAGAACGGCACCCTTGCCTGGGATTCCGCCTCCGGCAATCCCGGCGGCAACATGAAATCCACCGGCAGCGGTGGTACCAACAACGACAACAGTTGCACCCGCGAGGGCAGCCAGATGACCCGGGTGGTTTCCACCGTTTCGTACACCAATATTCAGATTGAGTACGACGTGGTGGCCATCCTGGACACTGCTCCGGTCAGTGGATGCGTCGGGGGGTGTACCTCCACTATTTTGGAAGGCAGTTGCGAGGACAAATTGGTCGTCTACTACAGCACTTCCGGGACCGGCG
>CAZXSA010000410.1:0-3141 GCA_964642815.1 uncultured Planctomycetales bacterium
AACAAAAGGTTCGGTTTTCCCAGGCACTCTGACCGATAAATCCATTGTTTCTAGTATCGATAGGGCCAAACCATGTTCTTGAGAAGGGAATAAAAGAATGCACGTCAAGTTGATATTGGCATTACTGGTCTGTACCGGTTTTGCTTATGCGCAAGCACTATCTTCAAGCAATCCCGCAACCAGTACCCACCCCGCCACGCCAGAAACAACCCAACCGGCATCCAGCAGTGAGACGAAAAAGGCGACGGATATTCGTCCCTTTTCTCTGGATCGCCCCACCATGACCGACAACTGGTTCGGCTTGGGCAAAACAATGAACGATCTGGGCATCGACATGAAATACTATTGGAACAGCACTTTCATGTCCGTGGTGGACGGGGGTTTGAATACCGGCGGTCTCAAGCCGGCCTCGACCTATGACTGGTTCCTGACCTTGGACTTCGACAAGATGGGCTTGATTCGGAACGCGGACATGCTGGTGCAAGCCCGCGGACAATGGGGCTATAGCGTGAATCCATGGACCGGTTCCACCCAGCAAGTAACCGACGACAATGACGCCAAGGACTGGACCATTTACATCGATCAATTGTGGTACCGGCAGTTTTTCTGGGACAAGAAGATTGCCCTTCAGGTCGGGTATCTGGATTACCAGACCATCGTAGACCGCAACGAATACGCGAACAGCGAGGACCGACAGTTCATGAACGAGGCCCTGGATAACAACCCGCTGATCCCGACGGCGGGGATGACCGGCCTGGGCACCGCCCTGACCATCAAGCCTTGTCCTTATTACACGTTTATTACCGGTGTCGGCGATGCGCAGCGGTTGCCCCTGTACAAGCCGGGATTTTCCACAACCTTTCACGAGCAGGCCTGGTTCATCTGGTACATGGAGCATACGCTGTCCGTCAAGATTCCCGGCCCCAAGGGGCCTTTACCCGGCAACTACCGATTCGGCATGGTTTACGATCCGATACCGCGAGTCCAATTCGAGCCGTCCTGGCGGAGCACGCGGATGCGCGGCGATGACACGGGTTTCTACGTCAGCCTCGACCAGATGCTGTTTCGAGAAAATGAAAAAGATAATCAGGGCCTGGGCATGTTCGCCCGCTACGGGTATCGACATCAGGATATCTACCGAGCCAACCAGTTCTGGTCCACGGGCTTGTGTTACACGGGTCTAATTCCGACACGGAACACCGACGTGCTGGGCTTCGCCGTGTGGCAAATGATTCCGTCCGATTTGTATCGATCTCGGGTCAATGACCAGGCCGGTCGTGAAACCGGTTACGAACTTTATTATGCAATTTCCATCACTCCGTGGCTTGTGTTGACGCCCGATTTTCAGTATGTTGATAACCCTGGTGGGAACGACACGGTTTCCCACGCCATTACGGCGGGTTTCCGTGTCCGGGTTACGTTTTAATCCCTACGGCTATAACGAAGGCCTTGGGTAGTTAATGAGTCGCGCCGACCACCGGATGGGCCGCATTTTTTATTGGTTTGGGCCAAAACGATCGGCTGGGCCGCCGGTCGATTTATTGTTCATTTAAAACTTGTTAGCAACCGGAACCGGCACGTTCTGGTTAACTGGCGGTAAAGTAATTAGTTGATTAGTCAACTATCCGTTTTAACGCTTACACAAGGAGCATGTCGAATGTGTGCAACCGAATCGAGTGGCCAGGCCGACTCTGTATTCAAGCCATCGCCGAATTTCGCTCAACAAGCGCATATCAAGTCGATGGAACAGTACAGCCAGATGTACCAGCGCTCGATCACGGATCCGGAGGGGTTCTGGGCCGAGATCGCCGAGGGATTCCACTGGCAACAGAAATGGAACAAAGTCCGAGAGTATGACTTTAAGAACAAAATTTCGATCGAATGGTTCCGTGGAGGCAAGACCAACCTTTCCTACAACGCTCTGGACCGGCACCTGGAAAAACGCGGCGATCAGGTGGCGATCATCTGGGAAGGAAACGAGCCGGGCGAGGACGCGAAGCTCACATATCGGCAGATGCACGAAAAGGTCTGCAAATTCGCCAACGCGCTCAAATCGATGGGCGTGAAAAAGGGGGATCGTGTATGCCTGTTCATGCAGATGATCCCGGAACTGCCCATCGCCATGCTCGCTTGCGCCCGCATCGGGGCCATCCATTCGGTGGTATTCGGGGCTTTTTCGGAGGATTCGTTGCGCGACCGCATCCAGGACTCGACCTGTAAAGTCCTGATTACCCAGGACACCGCTTTACGCGGCAAGAAGCGCGACATCCCGATGAAGAGCAAGGCCGATCTAGCCCTCGAAGAGTGCCCGAGTATCGAAAAGGTCGTGGTGGTTCAGCGCACGGGCCACGAAGCGCCCATGAAATCGGGACGGGATTTGTGGTGGCACGATCTGATGGAAAAGTCCAGCCCGAAGTGCGATCCCGAATGGGTGGACGCGGAAGACCCGCTCTTCATCCTGTACACCTCCGGCTCGACGGGCAAGCCCAAGGGCGTGCTCCACAGCACCGCCGGGTACATGGTTTTCGCGGCGACAACTTTCAAATACATCTTTGACTACCACGAGGGAGACATCTGGTGGTGTACGGCCGACATCGGCTGGGTCACGGGACATACCTATATCGTCTATGGACCGTTATGCACGGGAGCAACGTCGCTGATGTTCGAGGGCGTGCCGACCTATCCGGACGCGGGTCGATTCTGGGATGTCGTGGACAAATACAAGGTCACGCAATTCTACACCGCTCCCACGGCGATCCGGGCCCTGATGCGCGAGGGCGAGGAACACGTCAACAAACGAAACTTGTCCAGCCTGAAACTATTGGGATCGGTGGGCGAGCCCATCAACCCGGAAGCATGGCTCTGGTATCACCGCGTGGTGGGTAAAGGCCGCTGCCCGATCGTGGACACGTGGTGGCAGACGGAGACGGGCGGGATTTTGATTACCCCCCTGCCGGGCTGTACGCCGCTGAAACCGGGTTCGGCCACGCTCCCGTTCTTCGGGGTCAAGCCGGTTCTGCTGACCGCCGAAGGCAAGCGGATTGAAGGGCCGGGATCAGGAGTCCTCTGCATCGAAGGGCCCTGGCCCGGTATCATGCGAACGGTCTACGGACAGCATGAGCGCTTCAAGGAAACATATTT
>CAZXSA010000411.1:0-3119 GCA_964642815.1 uncultured Planctomycetales bacterium
CCCCGGCAAGTTACGCGTTATCGCCCGGGCGGGCGTGGGTGTGGACAATGTCGACACCAAGGCCGCCACCCAAGCCGGCATTCTGGTCATGAACACACCCGACGCCAACACCATCAGCACGGCCGAGCAAACCATGAACTTGATCCTGGCCGTCTCCCGGCACACGGCGAAAGCCGACGCACACGTGCGGGAAAAACAATGGAACCGCAAAGCGTTTGTCGGCACCCAGTTGGCGGGTAAGACCCTGGGGATCATCGGGCTGGGCCGAGTCGGTTCCGCGGTGGCCCGGCGGGCGGCGGCGTTCGAGATGAAAATCGTCGCTTATGACCCCTTCTACAGCGGGGATACAGCGGTCGACGGGCTGGTTACTTTGTGCAAATCACGCGAGGAGGTTTTCGCCCAGGCGGATTACCTGACCCTGCACACCAAGCTGTCGGACGATACCAAACAAATGATCAACAAGGCCAACATCGCCAAGATGAAGAATGGCGTGCGAATCGTCAACAGCTCGCGCGGCGGGGTGATTAATGATGCCGATCTGGCGGAGGCCTTGGCTAGCGGTAAAGTGGCCGCCGCCGGTATCGATGTCTATACGACCGAACCGCCGGCGCCGGACAACCCGCTGCTGACCGCCCCCCATACGGTATTGGCCCCGCACCTGGGCGCATCCACGGAAGAAGCCCAGTTGGCCGTGACCATCGACGCGGTGGACATTCTGCTCAATTACCTGACCAAAGGCGAAATTCGCTGGGCAGTGAATGTCGCGGGTCTTCCCGCCCAGATGTCCGATCGGGACAAGGCGTACGTAGACCTGGCCCAGCGGATGGGCACGATCATCGGGCGGCTATGCACGGGCGTGATCGAGAGCGTTGGGGTTACGACGCACGGCGAGTCGCTGCACGGCCTGGCCGGCACCCTGCTCAAGCAGCTCTTGGTCGGCCTGCTGAGTCCCCACTTCACCAGCCGACTTAACATGATCAACATTGACGCGTTCGTGAAGGAACGGAACATCAAAACGGAATTGACCACGGATACGGCCATCAGTTCCATCACCGACAGCGTGCGGCTCAGAGTATCCACGAACGAGGGCGCCCACGAGGTGCTCGGTGAGATTTTCGTGGACGGACGGCCGCGCATCATGGCCATCGACGGGTACGAGATGAGCCTGGTGCCCGAAGGGGAAATGGTCATGATCCAGAACGACGACGAGCCAGGGGTCATTGGCCTAGTCGGCACCATTCTCGGCGATCACAAGGTAAACATCGCCGACTTCATGCTCAGCCGGCAGAAGAACAAGGCCCTGATGACCTTCAAGCTTGACGCCCCGATGCCGGAGCCGACGCTGAAAGCCCTGCAGGCCCGCAAACCACCGATCAACCTGGTGTTGCCGGTCACCCTGCCGCCATTGGGATGAGAGGTGATTTGCGTTGACGGGTCTGTAGCATCAATGCGACGATGCGATAGCACGGTAAACCCCATTGGGTAACTTGGAAAGATGGGGAAGGGGTTGTTTGGCGCGCATTCCAAGCAAGGGAATTGCCAACAAGCAATAAATTGATTAGATCAGACGGTGTCAGGCACGACGATTTCGTCGCGAAGAGTCAGACCATTGCTGTAGGTTCTTTTCAAACGCATGGCGGTGGCCGATTCCTGTCGATCAGCCGCCTTGGTATCCAGATAGTCCACAATTTTGGGTACCGGCCGCGGATGGGTTTTGAAACCCATTCGTTCGCGGATCAGGTACAGTGGGCGACCGCGAACCTCGTTGTAAATGCGGGAGATATATTCTCCGACGACGCCGAGGGCGAGCAACTGGATACCGCCGAACGTCGCCATCAGGGACATCAGTAGTACCGTCGATCCTGCTCCGCGGACAAGAGCTACACCTCCGCACATGCAACCCATGAGCGCAGTGGTCGTCAACAGCATCCCCAGCGAGGCAATCGCCTTCAGGGGCTTGTCGGAAAACCCAACCAATCCGTCAAGTCCGAGACGCAGGAGCCGGCTGAATGGATATTTCGACACGCCGTCACGACGTGGATCCCGATCGTATTCCACTTCGGTCTGCCGAAACCCCACCCACCCGCGCAAGCCGCGGACAAACCGGGTCCGCTCGGGCATGGCGTTCAACTGGTCCAGGGCCAGGCGATCCATAAGTGCATAGTCACCGGTATCCAAAGGAATGGATATATCGCTGGCCCAGCGGAGGATTCGGTAATAAACGTGGCAGGCGAGCAACTTGAGGGGATTGTCCTTGCGGCGGCGACGCCGGGCATAGACCACATGATAACCTTCGTGCCACTTGTCGATCATTCGGGCGATAAGTTCGGGCGGATCCTGCAAATCTCCGTCAATGGAGACAACCGCCCGGCCGGAAGCGGCTTCCAACCCGGCACAAAGAGCCGCCTGATGGCCGAAATTTCGCGATAGAAATATGCCCCGCACGCAGGCGTCATTGCGATGCATTTCGGCGATCATCCGCGGCGTCTCATCCGTACTGCCGTCGTCGACGTAGATAATCTCGTAAGGGATGGCCAATTGGCGAAGCGTGGCCGTCAGCCGCAGGTGGAGCGTGGGCAGATTCTGCTCTTCGTTGCAAACCGGGACAACGACGGAACATTCAGGTTTCAACGCAGGTTCCTTCCGTGAAACAACCGACGGTCCGATAGCCGTCGGGGGTGTCATTCCGTGACTTTCACTGTCCGCTAAATCGGCAGTCGACCGCCGCTTATTAAGCTAAATCCAATAACGATCGTCGGTTATAAGACCTTTCACTCCCGGACCCGATAAAAGTCGCCATCGCCTTATTGGTTTTATCTGCCGCTCATTTCAGATACGCCAGGGGATACCCGATGTTTATAGGACATACTTGCCTCGACAACTGGGAAACCCGAAAGGATGTGAAACCTTATCGATGGCCGCTCTTTCTCCGAACATGAATGTCTGTCCGCAAGCTCGAAACCGATCGGCAAGCCTCGTGGTCACGGGCCTTCTGGCCGTTCTGTTGGGGGCGGTCTATATCGGCTCGTTGAGCAGATACTTGTATTACCCCATCAGCTATGACATGGCCGTCTATCAGTACATCACTGACCGGGTAGCCGCCGGTCAACGCATGTACG
>CAZXSA010000412.1:0-3115 GCA_964642815.1 uncultured Planctomycetales bacterium
CCACGGCGAGGCAAGCTTGGTAAACTGCTGCGGGCTGGTGTCCCTTGCTCGCGCTTCGGGCTGGTAAGAGTGACCCCTTGCTGGCCCGCCACGGCCCGCCACGGCGAGGCAAGCTTGGTAAACTGCTGCGGGCTGGTGTCCCTTGCTCGCGCTGCGGGCTGGTTGGGCGTGATTTGTCCATTGCCTGATGCCGGGGTATAATAAAATAGGTAATTGTCACGTATAATATTCGCTCGGTGCTTATTTCCCCTCATGGGCGGTTTTATGTAAAATGGTGGTGACGCATCGGAAGGCGAGGGGCCCAGGTAACAAGTAAGGGAGGAACGAGTCATGCCCTCGAACAAGATCCTTGGTCCCGAGATGGAGCGAATTCTCGAACGCCAGCTCCGGCAATGGGAGATATCGCGCGCCCAAGCGGCGGCGGAGTCGGAGGCCGACGAGCAAAAGCGCTTGTGGGCCTGCTTGAGTATCTCCAATGCGGTGGGGGCGGGCGGATCGGAGATCGCGGACCTGCTTTCCCACCGGCTGGGGTGGCCTCTCTTCGGCAAAAGTCTGCTGCAGGCCATGTCGGGTGACGACGAGATTCGGACACGCATCTATCATTCCCTCGACGAGCGGAGCATGGGCTGGTTCGAGGAAATGCTTCGTTCTCTTCTGGATAAGAATTTCAGCCGCAACGACTATTTCCGAAAGTTGAACGAAACCGTACTTTGCCTGGCGGAAGAAGGGCACACCATCTTCCTCGGGCGATTCACCGATCTGATTCTTCCGCGGGATCGCGGGTTGCGGGTGAAGGTGGTGGCCTCCATCGAGTACCGCGTGGCTAATTTTGCCCGACACAGCGGCGTGAGTCTTGAGGAGGCCCGCGCCGCGGTCGAGCGCATCGAAGCCGAACGGGCCGATTTCGTTCGGCGACATTTCCGCGTGGAGCCGTGCGATCAGGCACGCTTCGATCTGATGGTGAACTCGGAATGGTTTTCGATCGAGCAGGCCGTGGAATTGATTCTGACCGCCATGCATTGCCGGGGATTGATCGTCGAACGCGCGAGCGGCCAACTCACCTCGGCGGGGATGCACCCGGACAGCAGCGCAGCGCCCTGACAAATTAAACGCCGAAAAACGTTCGAGACGCGAATGTATTACGCGCCTTGGCGGGACGCAGTCTGCCTATGTCACCCAATCATCGAGCGTCGCCTATATTGCCTATCCCGCCAATTCGTGTCGCATGCTTCATGGTCGGCAGGGTTACCGTTTAATGGTTTTCCCTTGATTGCTTGTGTAACGGAGCGGTTCCGGTTATTCTTCCCACCCGTGGAAAAGGGATGTGTTTTGAAATCCCGTGGTATGATCCTGGCAGGATCCCGGTGATCGGGAAGGCCGTATTTTCCGTGGCCAGTGGCATACGGGTTGTCATGAGAACCACGAGGATTTTGGGACGCACTCCTTTGGCTCGGGGGAAAAGTTGCGGATGAATTGGCGCGGTCGGCTCGATATGGCGAGCCGATGATCAAGTTCCGTAACGGAAGAGACGGTTATTCAAAAACCCTGAACTTATTCAAACTCAAGATCGGTGCCTTCTTGGTCGATAGGGTTCCGTGACGGGCGAATTGATCGTCCGGCGACCTCTGTCGGTATGAGTTGGCAGACACCGAGGCGAAGTGTCTGTTTGGGTGCAGGTGTCTTGAATCTTGAGGCGGGTTGACAGGTTTTATCAGCCCGTGAACAAGTTCAGGTAAGCTGTGCCGGGTTTCCAGTGGCCGTCCCTTCGTCGTCGCCTACCCCGGTCGGGAAAACAAAGGTAAGATTTCGGAGCGATTGAATGACAACTACCATCGAAAAATTTGTTAGCGTGCTTCAGAATGATGGGGTCGAGGCCGGTCGTCAGGCGGCTGATGCCATCCGAGCCGAGGCCGATGAGCAAGCCCGTCGCGCCCTGGACGAGGCTCGGCAGCGGGCGGAGGCCATCGTGCAGGAGGCCGAGGCCCAGGCCAAGCGTACCCGGGCTCGGGTAGAAACTGAGCTGAAATTCGCCGCCCGCGACACCGTCCTGCGGTTATGCGAGGCGATATCGAAAGTCTTTACCGAGGTGATTCGAGCCGCGATGGCCCGGGAATTATCGGATGTCGAGTTTATTCGCGCGTTGGTGCAAGACGTGGTCATGCAATACGCCCGGGCGGACAGCGAGTCGAACAGCGTGTTGGTCGTTAATGTCAGCGAGGAGAACCAGCGGAAGCTGGCCCATTGGGCGATTCACGGGTTGCGGGAAGGTCTCAAGGGTTCAAGCGTCCATGTGGACGTCAAGGGTTTCCTGAAAGAGGCGGGTTTCGAATACCGTATTTCGGACGGCACGGTGGAAGTGACCGTGGATTCCCTGACGGAGATTCTGTCGGGGATGGTTCGGCCGCAACTGCGTAAGTTGATGCAGGCGACGATCAGCGAAAGCGGGAACGCAGAGGAGCACGGGCAACCGAAAACATGACCGCGGTCAATCGCTACTATATCACCGCTCTGCCGGTTCTCGGCGAGTTGGGCAGTGAGCCGCCCATCAGCCGGGAAGAGTTATTGGAACATGTGGAGTCCTTGAAGGGCGCCCGCGCGTTGGTCAGGGCGCTTTTCCTCGAGGACGATCTTCTGGAACGAGAAGGATTCCTGGTCGGTGAAATCAAGGAAGCGCGGCCGGTCGTGCTGACCGACCTGCAGGCCCGCAACGAAGCCGAGTTGCCGGAATATCTGACGTTGCCCTCGGAGATCGAGTCCGCGCGTTTATCGGCCGATCATCTGTGGGAGGCGTATTTTCGGTTTGTCGCGGGAGTCGCCAAGGCGCGTCAAAGCGATTTTTTGGCCGCCTGGGTGCGCGATGAGGTGGGACGACGTAATGCCCTGGCCACCGCTCGGGCGCATCGATTGGGCCTTGCGGAGGCGGATTACCTGGTGGCGGTCGAACTGGGGGACGGGGTGGAGGAGCATCAGAACCTGGTAACGGAATGGCTGGCGGCGGCGAACCCGCTGACCGGCCTCCAGTTATTAATGGCCGACCGGTGGACCTGGCTGGAGCGGCATGACCGTTGGTTCACCTTTGGAAATGACGAACTGGCCGCCTACGCGGCTCGGCTGA
>CAZXSA010000413.1:0-3101 GCA_964642815.1 uncultured Planctomycetales bacterium
TTTCTGGATCATGTCTCCCTCGCTTATCCAGGCAGTACCCGAAACGGGTGATTATAAAATTATCGGACAACTGGCCGATCCGCCTTGAGGTCCTATAATACCGGCATGGATTGGGACGACCATATCTGCCACTGCCACCATGTATCGTTGCGGAAACTCTGGCATTTTGCCCAACGCGAGCATGTTCGGCATCCCAGCCGGATGTCCGAATGTCTCGGCGCCGGCACGGGTTGCGGCTGGTGCATTCCGACGCTCAAGCGCATCCAGGAACTGGCCCAGAACGGCGACGAAACGCAACCCCTGGCCGACCTGACGACCGAGCAATACGCTCAAGACCGCCAAAGCTATATCCACGAGAAAAAACCCAAGCATCGGTTCTGATCCGCCTCCAGGTCGCCAAGGGCCGATTCACGTCCGGCTCCATATAAAGGCCAACACCACGATCCCCAGAATGATCCGATATACCGCAAAGGACGTAAACTTGTGCGACTGAATAAACCGCATGAAGCCGGCCACCACGACCCAGGCGACCGCGAAGGCCACGACAAAGCCGACGGCCAGCAGTGTCCATTGTTCGCCTTTAATATCGTTCAGATGTTTGAGAAGCGAATATCCGCCGGCCGCGAACATCGTGGGGATAGCCAGGAAAAAGGAAAACTCGGCCGCCGCCGCCGGGGCCAGCCCCAGGGCGAGGGCCCCCATGATCGTCGCGCCGCTCCGGGAGGTGCCGGGGATCATGGCCAGACATTGAATCAGGCCGATGGCGAAAGCCAAGCGCAGGGAAATCGCCGCGGCGTCAGTGATTCTGGGATGACGCACGAAATATTCGATCAACAGGATGGCGATCCCGCCGACCACCAAAGCGCAGGCCGTTACTCGCGGGTTCTTTAATTGTTCTTCGATAAAATCGCCGGCCAGAAGGCCGATTACCGCCGCCGGCAAAAAAGCCGCCAGCAGCTTGACGAGAATATGCTCATGCCAGCGGGTACCGGCCGGCCGAAAGGTCAGCCGCCATAACCGCTGCCAGAAATATATCAGCACCGCCAGGATGGCGCCGAGCTGGATGAAGATATCGAACGCACCATTCCAGAAACGAAACGACGGATCACTTTCGTCCAGGCCCAGCAGCGGCATGACCAGAATCATGTGCCCCGTACTGGAGACGGGGAGGAACTCGGTCAGGCCTTCCACTATTCCTAAAATCACCGCGCGAAAGATATCGAACATAACATCCCTTACATGCGTTGCGGACCATCGACCGCAGGAAAAACGCCTTACGTCCAAAGAACCCGGAAAATAATCTGCCCCGCCAGGTTGGCGTAGACCCCGGCGGCCAGATCGTCGAGGGCGATGCCCCAGCCGCCGTGCAGTTTTTCGAGCTGACGGCCCGGTGATGGCTTAAGCACGTCAAAAACACGAAACAGGAAAAACTGCACGCCAAGGACGATCAACGTCCGTTCGAGCGAGGGCATGGGTAAGGCGACCAAGGCGACCCATTGGCCGGCGAATTCGTCGAGCACCACCTGACCCGGATCGCCGGCTTTTTTCGCCTTGCCGGCGAAATAACCGATCGCCCAGTCTCCCCACCGCACGCAACCGGCCGTGGCCAGCAAACTCAGAATTACCCAGGCAAGATTCAACCCGAGGTCGCCCACGCCCGTAGCGTTTACCGCCACCCATACGCCTAAAGCAATCGCCACCGCCCCGGCCGAGCCGGCGGTCCCGGAGGCCACGGGTGCATAACCCAGCCCGAAACCCGTCATGAACCATCGCCGGATCATTTACCCGACACCGACATGTGTAAAAGGACTCCGCGGGCGGCGTGCAGATAGGATAACATCGAGAGCAGCGTTACGATGACCGTCAGATAGAGCATGACAACCCGGCAGTAGGTGAAGAAGGATCCTCCAAACACGGTGTCCGGATGGGCAACGGTAACCATAACCACCACGGCCGTCGCCGACTGCAAAACCATTTTAGTCTTGCCGTACAGGTTGGCCCCGAACGACTGCCCGCCGCCTTCGGTCACGCCGCGCAGCGAAGTGACCAACAACTCGCGGCCGAGAATCACCACCAGCATCCAAGCCTGCACGTCGCTGATCAGGACACCCTGGGTATTGACGAACCCGTCGCCGGCCAGAAAGGCAAAAGTCCCGCAGACAAGGATCTTATCGACAAAGGGGTCCAGGATGCGGCCGAAAGAGGTGATCTCGTTGTGCTTGCGGGCCAGATAGCCGTCGAGCGCATCGGAAAGGGCGGCAATCAGAAACAGAGCGGTGCAGACATCCAGCAACCACAACTTCGGCTGCGGTTCGTTCACCGAAAAAAACGCCAGGCAGACGAACAATATCACCGAGAGAAACAACCGGGCGATGGTAATCTGGTTGGGTAGATTTATTTTCATGGTTCAGCCGCGTATTAGCCTCATTATTCAAGGATCATACAGTAACCCCGACCAGGCTCAAGATCAATCTCGGTGTTTCCATATCGGGTTTCGGATGTTAGGATGCCGATCGAAATGTTCATGGGACGAAGGCTGGATGAGTTGGTTGCTATTTATGGATGAAAGCGGGTATGACCACCGCACTATGCCCTACGAAGTTCGGGGTGGAGTGGCTCTACGCGCCGATCGACTCTGGCCTTTTGTGCAGGACATGCAACGCCTCGAAGTGGATTGCTTCGGAGCTCGTGTGTATCGTTATCGCAAGGAACTCAAAGGGTGTAAACTTTTAGACCGGGATCGAATACGTTGGGCACGGCAGGCGGACCCGCA
This sequence comes from uncultured Planctomycetales bacterium, assembly GCA_964642815.1. Classification (GTDB taxonomy): domain Bacteria; phylum Planctomycetota; class Phycisphaerae; order UBA1845; family PWPN01; genus JAAYCU01. The sequence goes on from CAZXSA010000413.1 coordinate 2,774, forward strand.
ACCCGACGAGGCCCGGAGAAAAAATTCCCTTTCCTTTCTCCATAAAGGCCTTCATCAACAGAAGCCGACACGAGATGAATTCACCGCCTATGGTCAAGCCTGCTTGAATATGGCCTTGGGTATATTTGAGTCCTTAAGAAATCATCACGCTACTCTTTTCGCGGCGGTTATTCCTCATAAATGCGATAAACCCAAGACCTTTGAAACCGAGGCATATCTCCGCAAGGATTTCGTGTTTATTCTGCTCGACAGTCACAAGTTTTCGCCGTCCTCTTCGCCGTCAGAGGCAGGCGTCAGCCTTCAGTAGCTCCATGTTTAGGGTAGTCAT
>CAZXSA010000414.1:0-3063 GCA_964642815.1 uncultured Planctomycetales bacterium
ATTTCGCGATACATCGTCGGCGAGATCATCACCGCCGCCGAGTCCTCTCGAATCAGCAGTTTGCCCTTCACTCCGATCGTGTGTTGAAACTGCCCATGCGGATAAAGCTGATCGGCGATGTGCGGAATCAGCATATCATGGACGGCCAGCATGGTTTCGGCAATTCGCCGCAGAAAAGCCGCCACGAGGTCACGCTGAGTGTATAAAGCCTCGAAGATATCCGAGCCCCAGAGCATGGCCGCCGTGTCGAACGGCCCCTGCAGATCCGGCAGGGTGATATTGAACGATTCCCGGCATTTCGGGTACTCGGCCAGCACGGCTTTGAAAAACGCATATTGCGCGATTACCTGAGGTATCAATCCTCCGCCCAAATCCGGCATCGGCTGTTCGACCGCCTGACGGATGCGCTCCATCCCGATCGGTTCGACCCAGGGCATGTTGTTGTCCGTGAGGCGAATCTCCGCGCCGAACAGCGAGGCGACGATGCCCGTGCCGACGTTCGGGCGCAGGCAACAGGGTGTGTCCCCGCCGAAATCGACCGCGTGCCAGATGGAGGCCCGTCCGACCAACAACTCGTTGACCATCATTTTGGCCGGGTCGTCGAACGCCTCGGCATAAGGGTAAGGCTTGAACTCCTCGGCCTCGTAGGGCAGAAAAAGAACCAGAGGCGATATCTCTTGCGTCTCGTAATCCAACGCGGCGCGGTGATGCTCGGCGATCCGGCGGGCGCGGATCGGATCGGCCCTGCGTTCAAGATGATCGAGGATGCGCCGTAGTACCTGCTCGCTGCTCATCACCGCGCCCGCCACGTGCCAAGATCACGCCTTCCCGCTTTTGCCATAGGTTTTAATCGTGTTCAATGTGTTGCCCCAGACGCTTCGGGCAGCACCGATGTCACTGGCGCAGAAGCAGAGGTTGCAACCCGCCTCGACCGCCGATGCCACCAGGGTGCCGGGGCCGGTGAGAATACCCGCGAGCTTGCCCGCTTTTCGGGCTCGGCGGATGCAGTCGGTCGCGCAGCGGATAAGTTCCGGATCGTCCATGTTGCCCGTGCAACCCATACTGGCCGACAGATCGCCCGGACCGATGAAAATCCCGGATAACCCCTCGACCGCGCAAATCGCGTCGAGGTTCTTGACCGCCTCGGTGGTTTCGATCTGAGCGAACAGGTGGGTGCGGGCGTTGGCCCGGGGAAAAGAAACGTCCACGTCGTACTGGCCCAGTTCAAGTCCCCGCGAGCTGCGATTAAAACCGCGAGTTCCGAGCGGCGCGAACTTTCCGTACTTGACGATGTTGCGGGCCTGCTCGGCCGTGTTAATCATCGGCACCACGACGATCCTCGCCCCGACTTCCAGGGCACGCAATACGTGGGTACGCTGATCGTCGGACACGCGGATGGTGGGCACCCCGCCCACGGACTCGATCGCATGACACATCCACTCGGCCGTCTCGAAGCTCGTCGAGGCGTGTTCCATTTCGATCCATACGGTATCGAAACCCATCCGGATGGCCAGCTCGGACAGTTGCGGTGAACTGGTTACCACCTGCGCGCCCCACAACAACTTCGGTTTACCATCCGGCGTGGTGAAGATATCCAAATGTTCCTGATTGCTCATTGCTTGATACTCCATGCACAATGTTTTCGTTTTTCCTGCGTGTTCGAGGCGGTCCGCGTCCCAATAACATCCGGCGGACTCGTACACGATCCGTGAGGTTTCGCTCACCGGGTCGGGATAGCATAATCGAACGGGCGGATTTGCCCAACTGGACCCCTGAAAAACAAGACTGTACGCACGGCCGGCGCCCTTTCCAGTAGGGCGTGCTATGGCCCGCTTTTTTCGATGCACTCCGGAATGACTTCGATAACCCTTGTCTTGACGGGCTTGCCCGGCTCCATTACCAATACATTGTTTCCCCGCTCATCGAGAAACCCGCCTGGCGGCGGGAAAATCGACGGGTAAGCATAAATCGAAAGAATAACACGGAAACGCCTCATGACCGATCCGAACCGATCAGCATCCGCCCAGACCGCCGAGGGTGAGAAAAACAATCATTTGAGCCAACTCGCCCGCACGTTACGAAAACACGTGATCGAGATGGTTTACGCCGCCGGTTCCGGCCATTGCGGCGGTTCGCTGTCCGCGGCGGAAATCCTGGCGGTCCTGTATTTCGACCAGCTCAGGATCGATCCGAAAAATCCGCTTTGGCCGGAGCGGGACCGGTTCATTGCCTCCAAGGGGCATTGTGCCCCGGCCCTGTACGCCGTCCTGGCCGAACGCGGTTTCTTCCCCAAGGCCGAACTGGCCCACTTGCGCAAAGCCGGCCATTTTCTGCAAGGCCACCCCGACATGAAAAAGGTGCCCGGCGTGGACATGTCCACCGGCTCGCTTGGCATGGGCCTGTCGGTCGGGATCGGCATGGCCTGCTCCGCCTTGCTCGATAAGAAAGACTATTACGTCTATGTCCTGCTCGGTTGCGGCGAGCAGCAGGAGGGCGAGATCTGGGAGGCGGCCATGGCCGCCGTCAAGTTCCGCCTCACCCGCCTGATCGCCATTCTGGACTACAACCATGTGCAGCTCGACGGCCGACTTGAGGAGATCATGCCCCTCGGCGATGTCCACGCCAAATGGCGGGCCTTCGGTTGGAACACACTGGAGATCGATGGCCACCATGTCGGCGAGATCCGCCAGGCTTTGGAGCGCGCCCGGCAATACGTCGATCGCCCCACGATCGTCATCGCCCGAACGGTGAAGGGCAAAGGCGTTTCCTTCATGGAAGGCAATCACGAATGGCACGGCAAGCCGCTCAACGATGCCGATTACGCCCGGGCGCTGGCCGACCTGGAAGGGAGTGCATAAACGTGGACGTAGTATCCGTCAGAGTAGCATACGGGCAGGCTCTCGTCGAGTTGGGCAAGCATAACCCCAATGTGGTCGTGCTCGATGCCGACACCTCGAACTCGACGCGCACCGTCCTTTTCGGCAAGGCGTTTCCCGACCGCTTTTTCAACTTCGGCATCGCCGAAGCGAACATGATGGCCGCCGCCGCCGGCTTCGCCACCTG
>CAZXSA010000415.1:0-3049 GCA_964642815.1 uncultured Planctomycetales bacterium
CGCGATGCTTGCCGAGTTGATGGCCACGTCGCTGCCCGCCGCCCCCATGGCCACGCTCAAATCCCCGGCCGCCAGAGCCGGGGCATCGTTGACGCCGTCACCAACCACCGCCACGCGATGCCCGCGCGACTTCAACTCGTCCACCAGTTCCAGCTTCCGCGCGGGCAAAATTTCCGCATGGACGTCGGTCGCCCCCATCTCGGCCGCCACCCGGCGGGCCACCGACCACTTGTCACCCGTCATCATCGTCAGGACCCGAACACCGAGTTCCCGCAGCTCGCTGAAGGCCTCGCGGGCTTCGTCGCGCGTGCGATCCTCCAACCCGATCCAGCCGATCAGGCGGCCATCGCGGGCCACGTACAACACGCTCAAACCTTCCGGTTCCTTAAACGCCGGGTCGTCCAGCAAGCTCATGTTCACTTTTTGTTCCGTCAACCAGCTTGCCCGGCCGACCAGCACGCGAATACCGTCCACCCTGGCGGATACTCCTTTACCCATGATCTCCTGAAATTCGTCCGGCCGATTGAGTTTCAGACGCGCCTTGGCGGCCACCACCGCCAAGGCCCGCGCGTTCGGGTGCTTCGATAACGAATCCGCCGAGGCCGCCATCCGCAGCAGGTCCGTGCCGTCCACGCCGGGGGCCGGCTTCATCTGCGTCACGCTCAACTCGCCGGTGGTCAGGGTGCCCGTCTTGTCGAACATGATCGCCGTCAGGTTCCGCGCGCCCTCCAGCGTGACCACGTTTTTCACCAGAATACCCAGCCGGGCCGCGCACGAAATGGCCGCCACCATCGCCGTCGGCGTGGCTAGCACCAGCGCACAGGGACACGCCACCACCAGCATGGTGATCGCCCGCGACATGCCGTCCTCGCCGCGCGTGAAAAACAGCACGATCGCCGCCAGCATCACGATCGTCGGTGTATACCATCCCGCGTAACGATCGATCAGCCGCATTAGCGGAATCCGCGTTTTTTCCGCCTGCAGAATGAGTTGCTGAACGCGTCCGAGCGTCGTTTCCGCGCCGGCCTTGGTTACCCGGATATCCAAGGCTCCGGTAAGGTTCGTCGTCCCGTTGAAAACCTCGTCGCCCACGTTCTTGTCCACCGGCAGCGATTCGCCGGTAATGTTCGCCTGGTTGACCGTCGATTGGCCTTCCGCCACCACGCCGTCGGCGGCGATATTGTCGCCCGGCCGGACCCGGATCATGTCCCCCGCCTTCAGCAGGCGGGCTTCCACTTCCTCCTCGCTCCCGTCGCTCTTGATCAGGTGGGCCTGCTTGGGGGTCAACCGGATCAGCGATTCGATCGAGGCCCGCGCGCCCAACGCCGTCCGCGTCTCGATCAACGTCGCGATGATCATGAAAAACGCGATGACCCCGGCCTCCTGATACTTGCCGATCGCCAGGGCGGCCACGATCGCCACCGCCACCAGTTCGTCCATATGCATCTCACCCACCCAGAGATGCTTGAGGGAATGAATCACCAGCGGGAACCCCAGCAGCAGCGCGCCGATCAGGGCAAACCCGTCCGCGTATTGCGACTGGGGGAAAAAGTAGGCCGCGATAAAGGAATTCAACACCAGCACGCCACCCATGAACGTGCCGATCAACAACATGGTGGAACGACCCGTCTGGGCCTCGATCGATCCCTTCAAATGCTCGTGGGCCATGATTCGGTTAGCTCTCCATCTTGTGTGCCTGTAAGGAAATAGCTCTCGTGCGGTCCCAAAGCGTATACCCCGACCATCCGGGGAGAAGCCAATTCTATATCATACGACCCGGCTTGTCGCCTGGTTTGCCCCGCTCTCAGGCAGTTTATGGCACAGGGCCGCATCGCTCAAATGAAACGCCGAGTAAGCAAGACAGCAAGTAAACAAGGTAGCGAGGCCAGACCGGCTACCTGGAGCGACCCGTTGGCGGTGGACCAGTCGATATACGTGCTATCTCTAGTAATATCACCTAAATGTTAGTGGTTACTATCATTTGTATCTCCTTCCATGACAATGCATTATAGCGTTTTTCGGGGGAGTTTGGCTTCGTTTGGCGCTTTTACAATATTCACCACGGAGGCGCGGAGACACGGAGAGGAATATTTGTGACAGCGTGGTGGTGCAATGGCCGACCGGCTTTGTCGGGGAAAGTATCAAGGGGGTGAGTGGAAAGTAGAATGCGGGGTTGATTGTCGTGACCATTGCAGCTCCTCCGGCACGTGGAACGGGCGCGGTCAGATGGCCAGTGAAAAAACACGTTAAGGCGACCCGTGGGAACGTGAAGCAACGGAGCAGGTTGGTGAGGGAGCAAGTGAGCAAGGGAGCGAGGGAAGACCGGCGACAGGCCGTTAAACTGTTAGGCTCGCCAAGGCGGAGCCTAGCGAAGCCTGGCCTTGGCGAGCGGAGCCGGGTCTGGGCGGGCCGTGGCGTAATCGCTGACCACTTCTCCGGTATACCCGGGAATAATCGATATATGTGCTTGACAGGTATGTATTTTTCATGCATACTTATATGCATATGAGAACAACATTGAACATTGACGACAAGCTGGTCCGCAAGGCCGCGGCCCTCACGGGGATCAGCCGGAAGACTTCGCTGGTTCGGGCCGGACTGGAAGCCTTGATCGCTCGGGAAAGCGCTCGGCGGTTGGCCGACTTGGGCGGAACGGAAAAGTCCTTATCCCCCGTCCCTCGCCGACGGGCGCGCCGCTCATGATGGTTCTCGTGGATACGTCCGTGTGGATTCAGCATTTCCGCGCCCGCCAGACGCGGCTGCAGGAATTGCTGTATCATGAGCGTGTCCTGATTCATCCCATGGTGATCGGCGAACTGGCCTGCGGCCGTTTTAAGAACCGCCGGGAGGTGTTCGGCTTGCTTCAACAGCTTCCCCGGGCGGTTTCGGTCGCCGATGAAGAAGTTCTGGAGTTTATTGAGAATCATCGGTTGGCAGGTACCGGTCTGGGCTGGATCGACATGCATCTTCTGGCCTCGGCCTTGCTGTCCGACGCCGCTTTATGGACGCTGGATCGCCGCTTACACAAACTCGCCGAAAAACTGGCCGT
>CAZXSA010000416.1:0-3037 GCA_964642815.1 uncultured Planctomycetales bacterium
CCCATCATGCCACGCCACCCCTGCGGCGCATAGATGGGGTTCGTTAAGCGGACACTGATCATGGGCCTGTTTCGGCAAAATACGATTAGAAGGGGAGGTTGCCACACAACCGCAAATCAACAGAATCAGGCTTAGCACGCTAAGCTTACACCTTGGCGTTTTCATAAAAAATCACATATAATATACCGCGTTGCCACGAGTAAATGACAAAAACAGGCAATCGACACAGGTATTTGCCCCTTCTGCGAAAACGTGACTGAGCGTTATGACCTCCAGAAGGCAGCGAATTACCAATATGTGACTGGAAGTCTATCCCAACGGAAGCTTGATGTAAAGAGTCTCGTTCAAAAAGTAATTCATGTGCAGGCAATCGATCGATTTAGCAATAAAGTGGACGATGGTCATCATGGCAGATAAGCAAGGGGTAGACCGGACAAGCTTTGGTCGGGTAGTGGTAAACGGGAAAACGTGCAGGGAGGAAGACTTCAGGCAGAGAAGGGTCGGAGGAAAACCTTTTGACGTACACGAATCACCTTTATCCATCCTGGCCAAGAAGAGGGCAAGGCCCACCGCTCCCCACGGCTTTCGCATCGCTCGCGAAAACGCTGCTCCTTACCATTCCCCTCATCGACAATCCCCGCATTTGAGCATAGCATGACCTCGGCGTATGCGGCTCGAAATTCACGGATCCTGATCGGGAGGCGGCCGGTATGTTCGAAAACCGCAAAGTGGCTTATTTTTCGATGGAGATCGGGTTGAACCCGAGCATGCCGACCTACAGCGGCGGGTTGGGCGTGCTGGCCGGCGACACCATCCGGGCGGCCGCCGACCAGAAAGTACCGATGGTGGCCGTCAGTCTGCTGCACCGCAAGGGGTATTTCTATCAGCGGCTCGATGCCGAAGGCTGGCAGAGCGAGGAACCGGTGGCCTGGCCGGTCGATGATTTTCTCGAAGAGGAAAAGGCCCGCGCCCAAGTAACCATCGAAGGCCGCGCCGTCCGACTGCGGGCCTGGCGTTATGACGTGAAGGGCGTGACCGGCTTTATCGTCCCCGTTTATTTCCTCGACGCCGACCTGCCGGAAAACAGCGAGTCGGACCGGACCTTGACCCACTTTTTGTACGGCGGAGATAACCGCTACCGCCTGTGTCAGGAAGTGATTCTCGGGATCGGCGGCGTGCGTATGCTCCGGGCCCTCGGCTATGGCGAGATCGAGCGTTATCACATGAACGAGGGGCACGCCAGCCTGGGCACGATCGAACTGCTTGACGAACGTCTGGCCCGGGAGCAGCGCGACCGGATCACAAGCGAGGATATCGACGCCGTACGCGCCCAGTGCGTGTTCACCACGCACACGCCCGTACCCGCCGGCCACGACCAGTTCCCCATCGAGATGGTCCGAAGCGTACTTGGCCCGCACCAAGTGCTGGAAATGCAGGAGGTCTTCTGCTGCGAGGACCGACTGAACATGACCTACCTCGCCCTGAACCTCAGCCATTACGTCAACGGCGTGGCCAAGCGGCACGGCGAGGTGTCGCGGCACATGTTCGCCTCGTACATCATCGATTCGATCACCAACGGCGTCCACGCGACCACCTGGACCGCCCCGGCCTTACAAGACCTCTTCGACCGCCACATCCGCGGTTGGCGCGAGGATAATTTCAGCTTGCGGTACGCCCTGAGCATCCCCCGTCGCGAAATCTGGGACGCGCACATGGCCGCCAAACGCGAACTGATCGAGCACGTTAACCGGGAAACCAACACCGGCATGGACGTGGACCACCTGACGCTCGGTTTCGCGCGGCGAGCGGCGGCCTACAAGCGGGCGGATCTGTTGCTCCGCGACCCGACACGGCTCAAGCGGATCGCCGAGCGGAACGGGCCGATCCAGATCGTCTACGCGGGCAAGGCGCACCCGCGGGACCAGCAAGGCAAGGAACTCATCAAGCGCGTAGTGCAGGCCCGCGCGGACTTGAAGGACATCGTCCGCATCGCCTACCTGCCCAATTACGACATGAATCTGGGGGGGATGATGACGGCCGGCGTGGATGTATGGTTGAACACGCCGCGTCCGCCGATGGAGGCCTCGGGCACCAGCGGGATGAAGGCCGCCCTGAACGGCGTGCCCTCGCTGAGCATTCTCGACGGCTGGTGGATCGAGGGTTGCATCGAGGGAACCACCGGCTGGGCCATCGGCACCGACGGCCAGGCGGGCGAGCAGGACGACGACGGCCGCGACGCCGAATCCCTCTACGACAAGCTTGAAAACGTGGTCGCCCCGCTCTTCTACGCCGACCGCAACGGCTTCATCAACGTGATGGCCCACGCCATCGCCCTGAACGGCTCCTTCTTCAACACCCAGCGCATGATCGCCCAATATGTGATGAGAGCGTATTTCTGATCGGGACCGGCATGCTCCCGTGGTAAGAAATCGGGCTTGGCCAGGATCATTCACCACGGAGTCACTGAGACACGGAGATTGACTTAAGCAATGGATAGAATGATTGTTGCGGCGGGATGGCTTGGAAACACCCCGCGGCAATATCCATCCTCGATTTCATAACCCAAGTTCTTTCTTCTCTGTGTCTCAGTGCCTCCGTGGTAAATCGGCCGGGCTTAGAATCCCTCGCCTTCCAGAATTCCCTTGAGCCGCAGAACCTCGACCTCGAGGATTTTCTCCTTGTTATTCTTTCGCTCCTGAACCCGCTTGGCCTGCTCATCGAGCCGCTTGCGCAGCCGATCGATTTCCATCTCCAGCCGCTGCTGTTTCAGATCGAAACTCTGTTCGAGCAGCTTGCGAGTTTGCGTGAGCAATTCCTGGCGTTCCGTATCCGTGCGGGCCTCGCGATACGCCTGGCGCTTTTCGAATAATTCCGTTTCGATCCGGTGCTCGGCCAGCATGACCTTGGCCATCTCCGGATCCTGCCGATTGACCCGCAGGATGTGCATCAACGGCCTGCTGTAGCGAAAGAGCATTCGGCGAAAAGCCTGCGGATTCGTTTCGCGAATCCCGTTAAGCTGTTCATAGCGTTCGGGGAA
>CAZXSA010000417.1:0-3034 GCA_964642815.1 uncultured Planctomycetales bacterium
CTTGCCTCTGTCCGCGGGCCGTGCCGGTGATCGAGGCCATGACCGCTATCGTACTCGAGGATCATTTCAAACGGCAGGAGACGGTTCACGGTTGATGTTTGTATGAGGAGAGAAACATGAAAGCATTATTTGCTCGAGGCACGCTCGCCATCTTGTTGACATTGGGCGCCATCTCGACAATCGCCCGGGCGAGTCAGCCGATCGATGTGGGCTCGCGTAAACAGCTTTTTGTCGATGACAAATTCATCGCCTCCAGTCGGGGCGTGCAACTGATCATGAATCCGCCGGCCAAGATGAATCAGCCTGTATTAGTCGGTAACGAACCGTGGCCGGCTGGGGGCGAACCGTCCGGCGGGCCCGGTTGGTATTCTTCCGTGATCCAGGAGAACGGCAAAATACGTATGTGGGGATCAGGATCGCGCGTGCTTCCGGTGCGGATGGCCAAGGACGGCCCCGTCGTGGACTTGTTTGCCTATGCCGAATCGGAGGATGGGATTAATTTTGTCGGTCCCGAACCGCAACGCTGTGCTTACGATAAGTCCAAGGCCGAGATCGGTAAGCATGGCGGCATCGGCGGAACTTCCGTCTGGATCGATCCGAAGGCTCCGCCGCCGCATCGCTACAAGACCCAGGCCAAGTATTATCCACCCGGCGAGAAGTATGGCAAACTTTATATCTACTCTTCCCCCGATGGCTTCCAGTGGACTTTCTTCGGACAGGCCCAGCCGTTCGATGAAATGGATACCCAAAACATCATGTTTTGGGACGAACCGCTCGAAAAATATCTTCTTTACACCCGCAAAAATCCAAATCGCCATACACCCGCCCGCTATCGGGTGGTCCGCCGCCATGAATCCACCGACCTGCTGAATTGGAGCGAGGAAATCTTCGTCATGCAGGCGGATGAGATCGACAAGCAGCTTTGCCAGACGCCGACGCCCCAACCGCCGGTGGATTATTACGGCGCCGCCGTTTTTCGATATCCGGACGAGAAGGCGGCCGACAGCCCCTATATCATGCTCGCCCAGACTTACTGGCACTGGCAGCGGCGTCCGGAGGCGGAGCGGAAGGGGGGCTACCCGGATCACACCTTTAGTCACGAGGTGCTTTCCCCGGCCACCCTTGATGTTCGTCTGATGGTCAGCCGTGATGGTATTCATTTCGATCGGACCGGCGGCCGGAAATCTTTCCTGGGGGTCGGGCTGGCCGGCACGTTTTCGTCCAAGTTCGCCTGGGCCCTGCCGAACCCCGTTCGTATGGGTGACGAGCTGTGGATCTATTATTACGGCCAGAATCGCGATCATGACGGCTTTATCGATCCGGCGGCGGATGGTTATCTGGCCGGTATTGACCGGGCCATTCTGCGCCTCGACGGCTTCGTTTCCGCCGACGCGGAATACACCGGTGGCGAACTGGTTACGCCGTTAATTACCTTCGCCGGCAAGCGACTCGAATTGAATTTCGACGGCGGGGCCGGCGGCGACGTCCAGGTCGAATTGCTCGACGAAAACAACAAACCGATCGAAGGTTATTCCGGCGAAGCGGCCATCGCTTTGTACGGCAACTCCGTACGCCTGCCGGTGTATTGGGGTGAGAATAAGAACCAGGATGTCAGCCCCCTGGCCGGCAAGCCGATCAAAATCCGCTTCCAGATGCGCGACTGCAAACTCTACGCCTTCCAGTTTTGCAACTGAAACGACCAGCGCCCCACCAGCCCGAAGCGCTAGCGAGGGTTTCCTGTCAGCCCGAAGCAGTTTACCTCGCTCGCCACGGCGGAGCCCTGTGGAGCCTTGCCTGGGCGGGCCAGCAAGGGAAAGTATTTACCAGCCCGCAGCGCCAGCAAGGGAAAATTATACCAGCCCGCCGCAGTTTACCCGCTCGCCTCGCCGTGGCGGGCCACCGAGGGACGACGGAGAGAAAGAGCGACGGAGTGAAAGAGATCGAGTAACGTTGAGCTTATCCTTTCTTGATACTGTCTTCTTCTTTGTTCTGGCTTCTCCTGTCTCCTTCTTCCCGCTGTTCCACTTACCCTCTCCATTGCGGTTCACCCAAACTTGTTATTACATTTGACCATGCGCCCCTGTCCGTCCCACGCGCCGGAGGAATCCCATGCTGATGGACCTTCATTCTCATCGTGCTCTTCGCTACTCTCCGACCCTGTACCAGTCTCACTCTACGCCTCGGCGTCGGAGTTTACCCGCTTGCCTCGCTTGGGCGGGCCGTGGCGGGCGTGATAATCGCTCAGAGCAGGCGTGAGTGTCCGTACGCGAAAAACGTAAAAGCGCCAAACGAAGCCACGGCTTCGAAAAAACGCCGCAATAACTTGCGGAAAAAGGAGATACGATGGTTAGTGAACACTATCTTACGGACAGTTGAACCCGACTCGGATCACCCGCTGCGAATTTCATACGCCGATTCGGTTCGGTCGAACATCGCATTGGGCTTACCTGGGTGCAGTCGGAGAAGACCGCATTCCTCGGTCTCTTGGAATCGCCGGATGAATCTCCTATACTCATACCGTTCGAGCTGGCCGATCCGCCCCCATCGTGGCCGGGCGATCAGGTTATTGGTCGATAACCAACGGCCTCATAAGGCTTTAGGACAAAACGCGAAGGAGCAGAAAGCATGTTGGGTTGCGACATCGGAACTCTGTTCAAAGTTGCCGTGGCCGGTGGCTCCTACCAGGATGGGCTGACCATTCACATTCAAGGCGTGCCGCCGGGATTGACCATCACCGAGGAGCAGATTTACCAGGATCTTTTGATCCGCAAGCCCGGGCAGGGTGAACTGACCAGCCCGCGGCGCGAGCCGGATATCCCCTTGATTTTCACGGGAACGAACGCGGCCGACACCATGCCCGGTTTCAAGAACGCCTATTGCACCAACGGCACGCCCTTCGGCATCCTGATCCCCAACCTGGATCGGCACTTCGAGCATATCGAGCAGTATCAGGTGACCAACCGTACGCCGCGACCGGGTCATGCCTCCTATGCTTCTTATCAGAAGTACGGGCACTGGGACGACGCCATCGGGG
>CAZXSA010000418.1:0-3016 GCA_964642815.1 uncultured Planctomycetales bacterium
TAAGGGTCAGGCCATTCAGGAAGGTCACCTGTACATCCACGGTCGTACGGCTGCCAACGCCAAAGTGCAGGACGGGATCGTTCTGCCCGAGATACCCCTCCTGACTGCGGGCCTCTCGAAAAGAAATCATGGCCGCCGGGTTGCCGGCCTGCCCCGCCGTATAGGTCTTGACCTTGGCGCCGAATGCGCCAGCCTGATTGTTCGGAGAAATCAATCGCACCTTGAGCCAGTTGCCGCCGCCGCTCAGGTCGTTGCGGATCAACCGGTTGTAGCCGCGTTTCTGGGCGTAGAAGAAATCCACGTCCCCATCGGCGTCGATATCCGCGAAAGCGACCGCCCGCGGATCGTTGATCGTGCCGGGATTAAACGTACCCGAGGCGGTGAACGTTCCGCTGCCGTTGTTCAGGTATACCTTGGTATCGCCGGAGTAAACCATGTCCCAGTCGCCGTCGTTATCCACGTCGGCGAAGCCGGCCATGAACCCCGGACCCTGCGGGACGGTGACCGAGGTAAAGGTGCCGTTCTTATTGTTGATGTACAGCCAGGATTGGCCCGTGCCGTTGATGTCCCCGCTGATCGCATGAATATCCAGCCAGCCGTCGTTGTTGACGTCGACGAAGGTGGCCCCGTCCTGGCGCGGTGAAGTGGCGGCAAACAGCGACAAGGCGGTGAAGGTTCCGCCATCGTTGCGCATCAGCAACAAAGGACCGCTAAACCACCGGCACAGAAGCACATCGAGGTCGCCGTCGTTGTCAAAATCGCCTTCGGTCGCGCCTTGGGCGCCGAGGATCGAGCCGCCCAACCCGTTGTTGGTGATCGAGGTGAACTGCCAGTTGCCGTTGTTCCGGTAGAACTCGTTGGCCTCTCCGTCGGGCTCCCAGTTATTACAGAAGATGTCCAGGTCCCCATCGGCATCGTAATCAAAGAGGACCATGCCGCGAGTACCCAGGCTTACATTAAGGAGACCGGACCCGGTGGTACGGTTGGTAAAGTAGCCGCTGCCGTTATTCTCGTAGATTTCGTTGCGGGCGCTGTAGATGGTACTGTAAGCGAAATAGGTGGCCCCATTGATCAGATCGTAATCACCGTCATTGTCGAGATCGCCCCATGCCCCGCCGTGACTGCCGTCGTCGTAATCGTAAATGCCCCGGGCGTTGGCTTCCTCGGCGAACGTGCTGCCGTTGACGTTGCGGTAGAACAGTTCACCCATGGGCGAACTGAAAATCATGGTTACATAGAAGTCCGGCCGGCCGTCGCCGGTCACGTCCGCCCATTGTACCCCATGCCCCGCGAAGCTACTTGGCCCCGCGGTTCCCGACGAACTGGTGATGTCGGTGAAAGCGATCGTCGCCCCTGGCAGCGGGATAGCCAGGACGGCTACCCCGACCACGATCAGGCTCGCGCGCACTTTATCTTTAGCTCTCATCGTATTCCTCGCTGACGTTCTAGCTCAGCAACCCGGCGGTCGCCCCGCGCCGCCGAAGCAATTCTTAAATGCATTGAAATCGGTCTGGTCCACGTCGTTATCGCCGTCGAGATCGGCGTCCTCGCAGCCACTCGTTGGGGCCGTGCCGCTGCCGCTATAACAACGCTGCAGAAAACCGAAGTCGATCAGGTCCACGTCGCCGTCCTGGTCAAAATCCGGCTTGAGGCGGACCAGGGCCTGCCAGGTTTCATCATCGGTCCCCTCGCTGTTGGTCGCCCGAATGGTGATCGTGACGAGTTGGCCGGCCAGGGCGGAAGTCGGTGTCCAGCCGCCGACCAGGCCGGTTTCGCTGACCTGCAAACCCGTCGGCCCGGCGACCACCGACCAGCTCGGATAGGGCAGACCCTGCAAGAGGGTCAATTGTTTGCTGTATGCCTGGCCGACCATGGCCGTGTCCGGGTCCGGGGTCACTTCGGCGATGATCGGAGGCGCTGGCTGCGTGGGCGGATCGATGGCGATGACCCAGTCGGACGCATAGGGTGCCGTCCAGGTCTGCGCGGTTGGGCTGCGCATCCCTATGGAAAAGGGGGCATAGGCCAGCTTCGTATCCATGGCCACCGCCGGTCGGCTACCGGCCATGCCGGAAAGGTTCATGCTGATCGAGGAGGTGTCCTCCTTATAGAAAACGTAAAGGGTGTTGCTCTTGCGCAGACAGACTCCGTTGGTTAGCGCATTATCCCGGACCATGCCCTGCTGAAAACGCCCCTCGAAAAACTTCGCGTAAGCCAGCAACTGCTCCTTGTTCGGATAGGGAAGGGATACGTCATCGGATGGAAGCGGAATCAGATAAGCCCAGATGTTGCCGACTCCGCCGGCCATCGTGGAGTGATACAACCCCCGACGGGTCATCTCCGGAGTGTAATCCTTGTCCGGATAAACATTTACGCGGCAGCGGAAACGGTCGGTCATAAAGCTCGGCACGCCGGGGTGCAGGGTCTCGTAGGCCTGTACGTACATGTCATAGGTCGGTCGGTGCTGCTGATAGCTGGAAAACCAATGGTCCCGGTAGCCGGATGCCGGATAATAAATCTGAGTCATATCCGGACTGCGCGCGCCCAGAAAATGCTCCCAGCCCAAGCGGCTCCGCATATAGTAATGCCAGGTCTGCATTTGGCTGCTCGTAACCCATTCCTGCAAGTCCCACCCATATCCCATCGTCCAACCCGGAAGCGGTCCGAGGCGGGCACAGATATACCTTTGCAGCCGCTGGTCCACCGTGCCGTTGATCCCTCCCGAGAAACCAACCGGGGTCATTTTTCGTTGCTCGTCGCCCCAGGCCCAGATGTGGGTCATCCCGCCGGCCTCGTAGACCTTGTTGATCAAGGTTTCCAGGGCCTCGAAGGTTCGCGGATCGGGCTCCGGGGTGGTCGTGGAAAAGTCGTCGTAGCTGTCCTTGTTGATGTCGAACCAGCGGCAGAGCACATAAGTGTGGTAGCCGTTGAAACCGTGTTCGCCAAAGAAGGTGGCGATGTGCGAATCGACCACGCTTGGATTGCTATAGATGGTGTTTGGCTGGTGGCCTTGCACGCA
>CAZXSA010000419.1:0-3015 GCA_964642815.1 uncultured Planctomycetales bacterium
GGGCTGTTGGGCTGTTGGGCTGTTGGGCTGTTGGGCTGTTGGGCTGTTGGGCTGTACGTGTGCAAAATAGCCGCATCACCCATTGCCCTGCTTACCTACCCAAGCCCTTCCTTTACCTCCTTCAACCCACGCTTATAATATAATCCGCCCAGGCGAGCCTGTCAAGAAAGAAAATCCGAAAATTCCAATTAATTTTATATACGTACTTCTACGTAGCAAGAAGATACCACCCCGCCGTTTCCGGTGCATGGGGTACCGATGAAAGCGAAGTCCAGCACGGCGACTCGGGATCGAAGCATGTATAATGCCCGGCCCGTGTTATTCCCGCAACGCCAACATGGCCGCTCTATCCCCAACCATCTTGCCAAATTATCCGACAATCATCATTGCAGACGCACGCAGATTGATGGACGGGCGCGAGGCGGCACCGGTTATCATGCCTCAACCGTAACTTATCGATCAAACCAGCAGAAAAATCAGCAATAGGCGCCGTGTTTTTGGCACAGGGCGATGAACCGCTCGACCCGTGCGGGGGAGACGTCGGCCTGGATGATATGGGCGGGGGCGATCATGTAGCCGCCGCCTTTACCCAGGATGCGGATTTTTTCGACGATATCCGCTTCCAGTTCCGCATCGGAGCCGCGAGGAAGCAGTTCCTGTTGATCGATCGCACCCCAGAAGGCAAACCGCTCGCCGAAACCGTCCTTGATCTCTTGCGGCCCGTGGCCGGGCACGCCGGGCTGCACGGGATTGAAGACCTCGAAGCCGATTTCCGAAATGGCGTTGAGCAGCTTGCTTACCGCCCCATCGCAATGCAGGATCGGAATGATCTTGGGGTTGGCCTCCCGGAACGTGGCGATCATGCGGGCGTAGTGCGGCTTGAGCAAGGTATCAAACATCCGTTGGGACATCAGCAATCCCGTTTGGGTACCAAAATCGTCGCCGACCCAGATGGCATCGACACCCAGCTCGATAAGCCGCAGGCCCATCGCGGTCTGAAAATCGGTACAGGCCTTGAACAGCGGCTCGATATACTCGGCGCCCATGGCCATATCCAGCAGCATCTTTTCCATCCCCACCAGTTGATGGGCCAGCGAGAAAATAGTGACCTCGATGTCGCCGATGACGAGGTAATCATCCTTGTATTTGTTTACCAAGGCCTCGGCGTCGCGAAAGCGGCCGGCGGCGTCGGGGTCGGGAAAGGTATAGGCGGCCACATCGGCGGCGGTGGCGGCGGCGGACAACGGATATTCCACGACCTCGACGTACAACGCGCCTTGACGCATGCGCATACCGTACTCGTTGAGCCAGGTGCCGTCGGCATCAGGCGCTACCACGTAATCGTCGGCCGTGCTCGCTCCGGTTACCACCACGTCGCTACCCATCGCCAATCGCACCTCGTTACCGCTGATCCGGTAGGTCACGTCCTCGTAGAGGTTGTTCGTGTAATTCACCGGCAGATCCAGAGCGGACCCGAAATGGTCCAGCAGCGTGCGGCAGAGATCGAATTGGATCGGCACGCGGTCAGGCAGGCCGGGCATTCTCCGAAAAGCTTTCAAGACGCGTTCCCTGGATTTCATAATCTCGCTCCCTTGATGACCTGGAAACCCCTTTCGCCGATCCGTGCGGTTAATCCATGTGAAACACTTCCCGCAACGGCCGGGACATGGGTACGCCGTCAGGAGTGGTTTCCATCATTTCGCGCATATAATCCCACCACTTGCGCATGATGGGCAGCTCGGGAAGACGATCAACAGTGTTATCGTCGGCGAGGGTCCACACGGCGAAAAGGATATGTGTTTCCTCGTCCAGATATATCGTGTAATCGGATATGCCCGCGGCGGAAAGGGCTGCCTTCAGTTCCGGCCAGATTTCATCGTGCCGTTTTTTGTACTCGGCCACGTTGCCGGGCCGCAATTTCATTTTGAACGCGGAACGTGTCATGCCCGCACCTCGATAAGTTGTGATTTTGAAGGAGCGGTGGCCGCACCGCTTGCGGCCTTACCCGCCATTGGCCAATCGCTCGCGCAGGCGAGCATACTTTTCCGGCGACAAGAGAACCTGCTCGTAAATGCTCCGGATTACCGCCGGATTAAGTCGTTCAAAATCCGCCGGCCGCGGCACGATCAGCAGGCCGGCCAGGTCCACCGAACCTGGACTGATCAAAAACTGATCCGGACCCGTGCCATAGCAACTCGGCCGATGAGCTTGGCGGGGAAACAGCCAGACGATCCATCGATCCTCGGTATAGGTCACCAGCAGATTGACCATCGGCTCAGGCTCGGCCGGCTGAACTTCGTTAAGCAGGGCAAGCACGGCCTCGACCCCCGCGCCGAGAGCATCGCGGTCATCACCAAACAGAATCACCGCCGGCCGATAGCTCGGGGGAGTCAGTCCGATCCGCACCGGTTCGTATCGAACCCAATCGATCCAGCGTCGTGCCGGGTTGTGGTCATTGCCGCAAATCCGGCTGGCCAGTTCACGCTCACAAGGCAACGCCCCGATCGGCGCGGCCTGGAGGTGCAGATGGTCCGGCAACGAGGCCCCGCACGACGGTCCGTTATAAAACACCGTATAGGCTCCGTCCAGATCGCGGGCCAGATCGAGCATGGTCCCCAGGGCCGGGGTGAGACGTTGGGGCCGATGGCTTCGGCTGATGATGGTGAAATGCGGATCGAAAAGCGGCGCCGGGTTACAAAGGATAAGCCAGTCCCGTCGATATTCGATCGCTTTTTGTTGACTGGGCCTCTGATCCGGGCATAAGAGGCACGGACGCTGGGCGAGCCATTCGGGATCAATTCTGGCGGACGCGCTGGTTAGACGGGCCTGATTGCATTGGGCGGTCACCAAGGCATCACCCACCGGCCAGGAACGCCGCGCGGCCTCACGATAAGCGACCAGGCCGTCGGCCAACATTGGCCAATCCGCCGGCTGGCGGTGCCAAAGCTGCAACATGCCTCGCGCCAGGCCGGTTATCCGCGTTGGTGTCAAACAGCGTTCGGGAGTCATATCGAT
>CAZXSA010000420.1:0-3008 GCA_964642815.1 uncultured Planctomycetales bacterium
GAGCCCCTCAGCCAGCCCCCGAGGTGCGAAGAATCCCCTATTCATCAGGGCTGGGAATCGTTGAAAATGGCGGGCGAACCGGTAGGTTGGGCCGCGATCAGGCCAGAAAAACACGCCGTACCACGTCAACGACGGCCTCCATGTGGTGAAACAGATACCACATGGGCATGGCCAGCAGAGCCGAGCCGACCAGCACCAATCCGGCCCCCGTCGGCGAGGGTAACAAAGCCTCGGTGTTGAGTTCCCGTTCCAGGGCCTCGCCCAACCGCTCGGCCACGAGGGCGGTGTCGCGGTCTTCCTCGGCGGCTATCCGTAACGTGACATTTCTCAGGAGGGAAAATGCGCTCAATCGCAATTCAAGCCTCGGCGAGACGACCTGGAGCCGATCCGGCTCCCCGGTCACTTCCCAACCGATCCGTCGGCAGGCGCGGATCACGGCTTCCCGGCAACCCCGTTCATCGACGTTGTAGATCACCCACCCTGCGCCGATCCGGTAGCGAACGCCCCCCCAGATCGCCGGAACCACCGCGGCCAACCCGACCATCCAGAAACCAAACCGGCCATGAACCGCCAACGCCGCCAAAGGCACCATCAGTACCGGGAAAAAGGCAATCGAAAGGAAGGAGAAATCCGCTCGCAAACCGATCAGGTAAGGGCAAGGCCGACTGTTAAGCAACCCCAAGGCTAGAAAATAGACCGCCAGCGGCCCGACGGCCACCGTTAATTCGAGAACAAAAACGACCTGTTCGTCCGTGCCCACGACATGCCCACCCCTGCCCGATACACTTTATTCCGCTTACGATCCGGTTTGCCGGAACCGCGGCCGAGCCGGTTATGTTCAGGTTGCGTCCGTCGGCATTTCCGCGGGACGATCGATATGCTCGCCCTGCGCCGCGACCTTGCGATATCCCAGATAACGCATGACCTCGAAGACCTCGCTCCAGGTCGGGAAAGGCCGGCTGTTGATCCGCTTGTAATCGTCGATGGCCATGACGAACTCAAGGAGATCGTCGGTCATCTCCCCTTCCTCGGCCTCTCGACGCAAGTCACTTCGCCGCCGACCCGGACCACGTCGCCGCTCCAGCCCGCTCCGACGGTCAACCGGTTGTCGCCGATCCGTTTGACGCCGCTCTTCGCCCGTGTATTCGTTCGTCACCGGCAGTCCTCGGGGCCTCGGGAAAGTATCGACCACGACGGCCGACTACATGTCATCGTCCTCGAACTCCTCGTCCTCGTCGTCGTCATCCAGATCGTCGTCCAGATCGTCGTCGAGGTCGTCATCCAGATCCTCGTCGTCATCGTAGAGATAATCCAGATCGTCCTCTTCCTCCTCCTCTTCCTCGTCCGCGTCCCGGGCACAACGCACCGGCGCCGTCGTCCCGTAACCGTCCAACAACATGTCCCACCGCGGAAAACCGCTCCCGTTCAGCCCATGCATCGACATTTCCTCTTCCCTGTCACATTCCTTTTGCTCGAAGGCTAACATGATGTCCTTACTCCTGCTTAAGAGTACGAAGCCACATACCGCTCGGCGAGAAAAGTGTATTAACCCGCCGGGCTTCGTCAAGAGTTTTTTCGGGATTCCGAACCGCGAAAATACACAAAAAATGTTAATCCTTGGGACGAATCGCCATATCTATTATACCACCGGCGGCCGCCCCTTCCGCCGAATAACGCCAATCCACGAAATTCAGCAAGCGCAGCCCGTCCAGCACGTCGGCCACCGTGCCCGCCGCGCGGATAGGAGGGTAGGATACAACCGGACTTCCCTCCATTCGGCTGCTCAACCCGTCCAGTTTATTCAAAAAATCCGATAATTCCGACCAGGAGCGAATCCCCTCATCGAGCCGAATCCTCTGCCTTAGAGGTGCCGGCCCATCCCGCTTGATCGGAAGCATATCAACCTTTTCCCGGACGGAACCGCTCGGCCGAGAAGTTGCCAAAACCTTGCGTTCCGCCTCTTCAGGAAACAACCACAAGGCACCGCAAGTATACGTAACTCTTGCCTTTAAATGATCTTGTAAACATATAACCACCTCTTCCAAGGTCGCTCTGTCCCGATTTAAAAAAACCAGAGGCTGCCGATCCTGGATGGTTGCATGTACGATGAGATCAAGCTTGAAATGGGTCGATATGTCCTGAGCCACCCGGCTTAAAGGGGCATCCGTCCATTCGATCGGCACCCTTATACCACGAGAGGCCGCCAAGCGTAGATCTGCGTTGGTCTGATCCGTAACCAAAGCAATACTCACCCCCTGCCCCATCCCACCCAAATCCCCCTTTTTAATAAGGAGCGTACCACCCCCGTCGGCGATAACTTCCAGTTCGCCCAGACGAGCGAGCCACTCGAAAACCTGCCTCCCGGACAAATGCTGGGCGGCCATTCGGATGGGCGTTTCCAGGACAGCGGCCTCCACCGATTCGTCGAGGGTATAGGCAACCCCCAGCTTGTCGGCCAACTCCCGCAGCGCCACCCCAAGCCGCTCTCCACGAAACGCTACCGGATAAACCATATCAAGATCGGCCGCCACCACTGGTAGCCAGCTCATGGCCCAAATTATGGTCACCAAGACCGTTCGCATCGGTCCATATTCCTCCGAGCGCCTTCGGCTTGACTCGCTCGACGTATTATACCCCGCCACCGAGGAAAAAAATCGATCAACCGGGTCCGACGGGTCGGGTTGTCGCGGATGTCCTTTTTTCACGAATCTGCTTGAACCAATTGCGCAGTTCGATCTCGGCCGGCTTGTTTTTCGGTATGTAGTTGAAGTCGTCCGGCCCCCCGGGGGTATCCGTCCATTCCCACCAGATCACGCCGCCGACCGCCGGTGGCTCTTTCCAGAGTACGTCCGCCCAGGTGTCCATGAACGCGCGGTAGCAGCGGCGTTGTTCCTCGTGTCCCTTTTGGGTGGCCTTTTGTTTGTGGTAGTAATTCCACGATTCGATGGAGGTGCCTTCCTGGCTGCACCAGCCGACCTCGGTAAACAGCAGCGGCTTGCCGATTTTCG
>CAZXSA010000421.1:0-3001 GCA_964642815.1 uncultured Planctomycetales bacterium
ATCCGGCACATTATCGCCGACCCTTACGAAGACCCGCTACTCGACGTTCACCAGACCCTCGGGCCGCGCTATCATTCCGTCTTGCGGATCAACTGCCTGGCCGTCGGCTGGCACCCGCAGTCGCGCGATCACAACGGTAACTCCGCCGCCGAGTTCGCCGAGCGTCTCGGCTGTAAAATACATTCGTATGACGACTATATGGCCATGCTGGAAACCGCCCTGGACACGCTCGGCCGGCGCCACCAGGTGGCGATCAAAAACGCCCTGGCCTATGACCGGATCATCAATTACGACGACCCGGACGAAAAACTCGCCCGCCAGGCGTGGGGCAAAACCAATCCGCCGCCGGTCGAGCAAAAAGCGTTCGGCGATGTGGTCGTTAATCGACTATGCCTGTTGGCCGGGCAACGTAATATCCCCGTTCAGATGCACCTCGGCCTGGGTCTCCTGCGTGGTACAAACCCGATGCAAGTGGCCGGTCTGATCGAACGCCACCCCCGTACACGCTTTCTGCTGATGCACTTGGGCTATCCATGGTGCAGCGAACTACTTGGTTTGGCGTTTATCTATCGTAATGTGTGGATTGATCTGACCTGGTCGTGGCTCATCAGTCCGACGCGTTTCAAGCGGGTTTTGCGCGAAGCCATCGAGGTGCTGCCTGACGAATCCCGGCTTATGCTCGGCGGCGACTGCTGGCATGTCGAGGAATCGTTCGGGGCCATGACCCTGGCCCGCAAGCTGATCAGCGACGTACTTGGTGAAAAAATCGCCCTCGGCTATTTCAAGATGCCCGACGCCCAGCGCCTGGCCGCCAAAATATTCCACCAAAACGCCGCCGCGTTTTTCGGGTTAGAATAGTTGTACAATGAGCAGATCGGCGGATGGCAACTTCAACAGGAGTTCCGGCGTCGGTATGTGTTTAGGGACATACAAAACTTGCCGGTGTGACCCATCAGAACCAAAGCTTATTTTCTCACCCTTTTTATAAAAAACTGCCTTATTTCCCTTCCAATCTCGCGTTTATTCTGCTAAAATAATCAAGAGGGAAAAGATGTCCCATCGCTTCATTTTGCCTTATCGAAGGTGGCTCAGAAATGCTGCATACGCTTTTTTCAAGAAAAAGGGTTCACGTCATACTTGGCATTTTACTGCTTCATGGCCTGCCCGTATTGGCGGTCAATATACAGATGGTTACCGTCGGCAATCCAGGCAACCCGGGCGAATTATCCGGGGCGAGCGCGGGTGGTGAAGGTGCTGACCGAATCTGCGGAGCAGTGAGTTACATTTACAAGATAGGCAAGTATGAAGTGACGGCCGGCCAGTATTGCGAGTTCCTTAATGCCGTGGCCAAGACGGACACCTATGGTTTGTACAACCCCTTGATGGATATAGATAATCCCAACTCTTCTTACGGATGTAACATCAAACGGAGCGGCACTTCCGGTAGCTATACCTATAGCGTGGGGGCTAACTGGGCCAACCGTCCGGTGAATATCGTTTCCTGGGGCGCCGCGGCCCGGTTTGTGAACTGGTTGCACAACGGCCAGCCGGTGGGCAATCAGAATCTCTCGACGACCGAGGATGGATCCTATTATCTCAATGGCGCGAACACGAACGCGCAGCTTCTGGCCGTCATGCGGAAAGCGAACGCTACATGGGTGCTCCCCAGCGAGGATGAATGGTACAAGGCTGCGTTTCACAAAAACAACGGCGCTACTGGCAACTACTGGGATTATCCGACGGCGACCAACAGCGTTCCGAGCAACGCCCTGATCAACCCCGACCCGGGCAACAACGCCAATTTCAACGTCAGCGGCGTTTACACGATTGGCGAGCCAT
The DNA here is from genome assembly GCA_964642815.1 of uncultured Planctomycetales bacterium. Classification (GTDB taxonomy): domain Bacteria; phylum Planctomycetota; class Phycisphaerae; order UBA1845; family PWPN01; genus JAAYCU01. Next base: position 1,840 of record CAZXSA010000421.1, read on the forward strand.
ACTGGCGTACGGTGGTGGGCGAGTTTGAGAACTCCGAAAGTCCCTACGGTACGTTCGATCAAGGCGGAAACGTTTGGGAGTGGACGGAAGCCCTGATATGGCACGAAACCGCAAACCTTTGGCGTCGCGGTATGGCGTATGGTTCGTACAGCACCGGCTCGACCGATCTGCACGCGGCCTTTCGTTACCGATGCGGTGATCCGGCGGCCACTTCCGCCCGTCTTGGTTTCCGCGTGGTCCAACTTTTACCAGTACCTACGGATGTTGTGGCCTCTTTTCCCTTCAACGCAAGCGAAGAGGGGTGGATCCTGGAGACCTGGAAGGCCGGGACGTTCGATCCCGGAACCATGACCTGGGATTCGGCAGGGGGCAATCCCGGCGGCCATATCAAATCCACCGGCAGCGGCGCGACGAACAATACGGAAAGCTGCACCCGCGAGGGCGGCACGATGACCCGCCCAATTTCAACAGCGGGTTTCAGCGGTATCCTAATTGAATACGATGTGATGACCAGCTTGAATACTCCGCCGGAAAATGGATGTACCGGTGCGTGTACGAGCGCGGTCTTGGAAGGAAACTGTGAGGATAAACTGGCGGTCTATTACAGCGCCAACGGGATCGACGGCCCCTGGAAACCGGCCCAGATACTCACCGGGGATATCGAGCTACCTGACGGTTGGTTCCGCAAGGCGGCCAGTCTGGCCGGTCTAACCGCTGCTGATAACAACCCGAACCTCGCCATCCGTTTCAAATGGCAATTCAACACCGCCACCGATATTGGCCGCATCGATAACGTGACGGTCAAGGGCTTTTTCATGGGCACGAATCAGTCGCCCGTGGTCGAGGCCGGCTCGAATCAGACCGTTACGCTGCCCGCCGGTGCGAGTCTGGCTGCAACCGTGACGGATGATGGCTTGCCCATTCCACCCGGTACGGTAACCGTGAGCTGGACCAAACGGAGCGGACCGGGGACGGTTGTTTTCGACGATGCCAATGCGGTGGATACCACCGCCTCATTCAGCACCAGTGGCCTGTATGTTTTACGCTTGACCGCCACGGATTCGGAGTTCTCCGCCTACGATGAATTGACCATCACGGTCCTCTCGGGCAAGGCCGTTAATCCCAGCCCGGCCGACGGGGCGACCAATGCGGGTTCGTTGAC
>CAZXSA010000422.1:0-2999 GCA_964642815.1 uncultured Planctomycetales bacterium
CGGAGGTATGGTGAGTGCATAATGGCTCGTCCGCTCGGATCGGTTCAGCCTTCCGGCTGGTTGCATTCCTGGTTCTCTTTTCCAATACATTGCTCGCCCAAGACCCCGCCCCGGTCATGGAATACCCCATCCATCCCGACGGCGGCATCATCTACGATCCACTCCACCGCGAGGCGGTCAAAACCGGGCAACTGGCCCGCTACGAAAATGTTCCGCGACAGGACGGCGAGCTTCAGCTCGGCCCCTATCGGCTCCGCTTCTCGATGCCGAAGGAGGCGGTTGGTTACGATGTCATCCCCATCACGTACGAGCTGAACTGGGAAGGCAACACCCAGGAAAAGCCCGCCACATTTCCGGTGGCGGTGGAGGCCACCGCATTCGAGGACGAATCACGGCGTCAGGGCCGCGACCTGTTCGATCTTAATCTTCCGGGCAACATCGACCTCAAGGTGGAATATCTCGGTTCGATCACCGGGCATCTCAAACCCGGCGGGCGACATATCCTCAAGCCCGATCATTCGGACACGCCGGCCGTCTACCCGCCTTACGAACGTCGGCCTTTCGTGCGCTCGGGGGTCATCGAGGCCGGGGACATCGTTTGGTTTAAGTTCCGCTACACCAATACCGGTAACACGATTCTCGATCCCGAGGGCTACGGCGGTAGCCTGTTCTTTCCCCAGATATTCCGGCGTAACAACCGGGGCAACTACGAATTCTTCGCCGAGCCCTACAACCTCTATTTTCGCGATCTCGAATATCTTTACCCCGGCGAATCCCGGGAAATCTGGTTCCATCTGCAAACCAAGGCCAAAGGCTCCAAAACACCACAGCATTTCGGTATGACGCCCGGCCAATACCGTTTTAAGTTCCAACTCCGCTACCGCTGCTATCGAGATGACGCACCGTTCCTGAACGTCTGGGACGGCCCGTTCGCCTATATCTGGGAAATGCCCTTCGCGGTCGAAAACAAACCGAAGGAGGCGCCGGTTGGGGAAGGGAAGAAAACTTTCCCCATCGAGCCGCAACCGGATTCGTTAACCCGGTTCATTCGTACCTTTGAAGAGTTCATGAGCGCCTTCGACTGCCACCAGGCTCCGCCGGGCAACGGCGGCCAAACGATCCGTAACACGCTGCACCTTCAGGTCGCGCCCTGGACCCAACATGTGGTGGTGAAATTGGTGACGGCCGAGCCGCTCGCGATCAAATCGGTGGCCCTGCCCATCGTTCTAAACAACGAGGGCCTCAAGGTTGTTTTCAACCCGCATTCACGGGCCTGTTATGTCGATAAGGGGCTGGCCCGGCCGCTCATCGCCGGCCAATCGATGGCCGACATGCGGACGAACGTGCAGATCGGGCCGTTTCCCGAACGCCATATCCGTGAGCGTCTCAAGGAAATGATGGACTGCGGCATCAACATGGTTTCCATGACGGCCATGCCCTGGCTTTATGACTATACCTTGCCCCTGATTCAGGGAGATATCCACGAGACCCATACGAATTACCAGGGCGACGCGATGAAGTATTTCCTCGACGTGGCCCGCGCCGAGGGGATGTGGGTCGAGGGGTGGGGCACCTATCCATACGACCGGGACACCAGCGAAGCCATCGCCGCCTGGATTACCGGTAAACCGGTGAAGATGGAACGGATTAATGTCTTCGGCTATCCGGCCATCAGTGCCGCCGACCCGCTCCTGCCCTGGGCCAACGCGGTTACCTGGCTTTATCAGTTTCAACGCTGGGGCGATCTCTATTTCCAATACGCGGACGGCTTCGTGCCCATCGGCGTGGAGGATACGCGCGGCTGGGTTCGCCAGGACATCAGCATCCGTCACGCCATGGGCGAAAAGACCATCAAACAGTTCCGAGAATGGTTGAAAAACAAATACAAGACCATCGAGGCGGTCAACCGCGCATGGGGCACCAACCTGGTCAACTTTGACGAGATCGACCCGGAGAAAGATCAGACTCAGCAGAGCCACGGAGGCGTTATCTACAAACAATTTACCCACGCCTTCCACGATTGGAACAAGGCCGTTCTCGATCTGGATATCTTCCGCACCGAACAGCGGGTCAAAAACTATCGCGAGACGCTCGATATCGTGCGTAAAGAGATACCCGACGCGGTGATTGCTCTGCGCACGGAAGGGGCCAATGTGCTGGTCAACAACATCGACCTGGCCGATCCGAACCCCCATTTCCGCCATATCTACTACAGCCAGCGACGTTGCGCCGTGATGGCCGACATTTTGCAGAAATCGGGCATTATTAAGTACCATTCCGATTACACGACCATTCCCTATACGCCCAGCGAGCTGCGTCAATTAGTCCGCGACGGTGTTGAACAGGGGATTATCCCGGTGTATCTGCCGCAGTTCGACAACATGCGGGACATCGCCATCAATGCGCGGCATGGCACCGACTACCAGATTGACTACAACCTTCCGGAGCCGAAAAAAGGCTACATGATGCACGTATTGACCGCGGTTTACCCGTGGTTCAAGGCCGTCTATGAGGAAGGCGGCGCGCCCGGCATCCTCTGGGAAGATATCCAATGCGACGGATTCGCCACCGAAACCCAGAAGCGGGAAATGCGGATGTTCGCCGGACAGCTCAAGGAGGCGATCTCCACTCCCGCCGCCCTCGAGGCTCGCAAAGTAACCCGGCCTCCGTCGCAGGACTGGCGAAAGAACAGTCTGGCCAAACCGAGCTACATGCTTGAAAAATAACCCGCCCCGGCCGGCCGATCCGGCTCCGTGAGTCCCTTGGCCGCACGGGGTACGATAACTACTTGCAAGGGATGCTGTTACGCGATCAAGGGGACCGCGTAAGCCCTCGCTCGCGGTCATTTTTTCCCAAATGAAGAATTTTTTGGAAGCAAGGCGAAACTTATCGACCCTTTCCGCGTCTATATAAATGTAGGAAGCAAGGTTGTATAGGGGCTGCGGCTTTCGGCAGTGAATGTGGCCATCCGCAAGCAATCTGCGAAACCGCAAATCAAG
>CAZXSA010000423.1:0-2922 GCA_964642815.1 uncultured Planctomycetales bacterium
AACAGGCCGCGAATCATGGCCGCCGGTGGGCCGAAGTTGTCGTAACAGAGGTTGGTCGGCAGGTGCCGATGATAAACCTCGCTACCAAAATCGGTAAGAGGACTATCCATGCGGAATCTACGTGCGAAGGTCAGGAGTTGCTTCATCGAGCGACGGGCTTCGTCGAATTTCCCCAGGCGGTAATAAGCCAGGATCATGCGGGCCTCGCAGGTGGACCAGTGTCCGCCGTTGACCCAGTTCCCAAACCGCCATAAGCCCTCCGGTTCCGTATACATATCATCCAGGCCAGGATAATTAGGCAGGATCAGATCATGCGGGCGCAGGCCGGTGATTGATGCGATTTTGGCGTAAATCTTCTTTGCCTGCGGATCATCCACGACGCGGTGAGCGATAGCGTCATGGTTGGGAGACGATTCAAAGTAGCCATGTTTTTCCGCTCCATAGATCCCGTGGCGGGTGCCGTCGGGATCGACGTATTTAATGAAATACCCTTCCTCGGTCATCAGTTGGGGCAGGCCGGCACGGGTAAGTTCCCGGCGTTTCTTGCATATTTCGGCCTTTTCATCATCGCCGACAAGCTTGTACAGTTCGATCTGGCGGTCGAGAGCGGCGATGTAGGTGATGGATAGGCCCGCGAGGTAGGCTTTGTCATGGGTGCCGTCGGGCTTTTTGAAACCGGCATAACTTGGGGCGAGCAGGTTGGCGGCCGGCCCGACGAGAAAAAGATTGTTCCTCGGATCGCGTCGCGACTCAATGAAGTCGAGGCAGCGCTGCAATTTGGGCAGATAGTGATCGATGGCTTTTCGATCGCGGCTGATAAGCAGCAGTTCGGCCTGCATCAACGTGCCGGCGGCGGTAAACTCGAAGCCCCAGTCGTGGATATCCACCCGGCCGTCGCCTTGTTTGGCGATGAACTCTCCAGGCCTGGCCGCGTCGCAAAGGCAGCCGTCGGGCGGGATCCAGTCGAATGCCTTACTGCCCATCCTGAACGGTCGAACGGTCCGGCCGTCGCCCATCTGGTCGAACCAGAGGTCCTGCGCATTTTGGAGGAAGGTAATGAGCGGTTGGTCGTAGAAGGGCAGGGCACAGTAGGTCGGACCGTAGCTGTTTTGCACCCACCACATACCCCAGACGGGCCCTTCGACCAGGCCATTCCATTCGGGCTTGTAAAGCATGGGTATGTTCTGAAACTCCGGGTCCGGGCTGAACATGCGCCGGGAGATATCCAGGAGTTGCAGGTATTCGACATCGCCGGCTCCGCTGAAAAAACGACCGTCGAAGCGGTCGCTAGAAGCGGGAGCGGCCAATAGCAGCTGACTCATCAGCAGGGATGCAATGATGGGCATGGGACTTCTCCGAAAGTTATACAATGATTCGCGAAACCAGAACCATGATAATGTGTCCCGCGTTGAATGCCACCTTGACGGTATCAGCGGGTTCAATGCGTCCTTCCGCAAGAGCCCCAGGCGTGAACGTTCCGTATGATGAGTGAGGTCGAGTGGACTTGTATCCTGAAATTGAATATTTCGTATTTCAAATCCAAATCTCAAATCTCAAATTTCATATCTCAAATCTCAAATTCGGAATCAAGGATTCGCGGTCTCAAATCAGTCATTTCAGAGCATTTCAGATTACCTTTTTGCGATCTGGACGAAAACGATTACCATGCCGTTCGCTAGAAGAGTGCTTATCATGCAAGGAGTGCCACCATGAACAGACACTTTCGTCATACAGATGTGGTCCGGGTATATCTGTTTGCGGTCTTGGGACTTCTCATGGCCGGATCGATCGGCAACGCGGGGGCGCCCGAAGTCCTTTCGGTTGACCATCGTGCGCTGATTCAACGAGCTGATCTTGCGTATGAGCAAGCCGTTTCAGACAGCAACGACGGCCTGCCGATAGGTAACGGCCGTATGGGCACCTTGGTCTGGACGGTCCCTTCCTCGCTGAAGTTCCAGATCAACCGCGTCGATGTCTATGCGAATAACCGCGATACACAGAGCTTTCCCCTGCGCCATCAGGACTACTGCGGCGGATGCGCTTACGTGGACATCGAATTCGTGGATTTCGGCAAGGATGCGTTTCCCGCCGAACGGACGCGCCAACATCTTTCGGTATACGATGGCCGTGTGACCGTCGAGGGCAACGGAGTCACCGCCCAGGCCGTGGCTTGGCAGGAGCAGGACGTAATGGCCGTCCGCATCGAGGATCGCCGCGATAAGCCGGTCTCGATCCGGGCCAATCTCCGGATGCTCCGGCCACCGGCGGTCCAGACTTTCCATCATACGGCCGTGTCGCGATTGGAAGAACGCGATGGCCGACTCATCCTGACCCAGGAGTTCCGGGAGGGCGATTTCTGTTGCCGCTCGGCGGTGGCGGTTGGAATTGTTGGACGGAACGCCCGCGTCCGCTGGACGGATGGATCACAAGCACGGCTGGCCGCCGAGGCAGGGCTGGGGTCCATGACGTTTTTGATCGCCAGCGCGGCCAGCTTCGATCCCAAAGCCGACGTTTTGGAATCCGCTCTGCGTCAACTGGAGGCCGCCGCGGCCAGGGGGTATGAGGGTATCGTGGAATCCAACGCCCCGTGGTGGGATTCGTTCTGGAGCCGATCCTTTATTCATCTGCATAGCGCCGACGGTATCGCCGACATTATTGAGGCTCACTACAATTACTACCTCTACCTGATGGCATCGAGTTCGCGGGGTAGCCTGCCGCCGAAGTTCAATGGGATGATCTGGCTGACCAAGGGCGACGCCCGCCCCTGGGGATCGCAACACTGGTGGCATAATCTCAGTTGTTTCTATCATGCTTTGCCGGTGGCCAACCATCTGGAACTGACCGATCCGATGTTCGATATGTACTCGGGGATGTATGAAGCCTGTTCCTTGGCCGCCCGTCAGCAGTGGGGTAGCAAGGGGG
>CAZXSA010000424.1:0-2865 GCA_964642815.1 uncultured Planctomycetales bacterium
CGGCGAAAAACGCGAAAACCTCCTCCAGCGGGCGCCGGATCGTTTGCTCGCGATGTAGCAGGTAGGCATCCATGAGTGATCGCTCCCGCGCGACCATCGTCCCGGTTCGTCACGTGTCACGGACTAGCGGGAGCCGAGGCGGGCGCGCCCAAGCGGACAGGCGGAACCTGGAGATTGAGCTGGCGGACGTAGGATTTCCCGTTAGGTGCCCACAAGGCCACCTTGGCCAGGTAACGCCCTGGTTTTTCATAGCGATGCCGGGGGGCCGGGAACGATGCCCGCGTGTCGTCGCCGAAATCCCAGAGGAATTCCTTCGGCTCGAACGAGCAGCGCACACCGAACGCCACCTGCATCGGGTCCACCGGATCGTACTCGACATAGACGCGAATCCAGGGGATTCGACGCACGCAATCGACGAAGAAGTCGAAGATCGGTTCCGGGTCGCGTTTATGGATACCCGGCCGCTCGCGCACCACCGGATGCATGCCCTGGGTCCGCAACCATTCGATACATGCCGGAGCGTCGGCCTTGACCAGGATGTCCTCGCTGTTGTAGACGATGTTGACCGGCTGATAACGATCGATAAACGGAATGCACGGCTCGACATAAGCAGGGTTGAAATTCCCCTGGCTGACCGCGATGGCCCGGAAGATATCGGGATTACGCAACCCCGTGAAAAGCACGGCATACGCGCCCGCGGACCAACCGGTGAGAAAGACGCGCCCCTCGTCCACTTGCCGGGCGGCACGGACCGCATGAACCACGGACAGAATGACCTTTTCGTCGGCCAATTGGCGGCGGATTTGTTCATCGGGGGCGGGTGGGAAGTCCCCCTTGGTTCCGGTCAATTCCGGAGCGGCCACGAGAAAACCCTTTTCCTCGGCCAACCCCTTCCACTGGTCCACCTGCCGATCGGCCGTGTCCCACGGATTGGTCCCGTGGCAGGCGATGACCAGAGGCCACGAGTGGGCTTTGTTGTATCGGGCGGGCACGTAGAGATGGTAAGCCCGACCGAACTCGGGATCGGCCTGCTCAATCAGTTGGCCTGGGGCCGGTCGGCTGTCCACCACCGGGCAGCCGGCACAGAAGGCCAGCACCAAGGCCGATAAAACCATGCCACAACCGTTGTTCGCCCATTTCTCGGCCAAAATCCACCTCATCGAAAACCGGTCCCCGCCGCCTGTCACCCCTACCGATTATCCCCATACCGGCGGTTTTGGCAATCGGCCACCGGGCCGCCGGGGCATATAAATCGGATCGCCGACTTGATTGGAGGCGAAAAACCGCTATCTTAGTAGTACTCAAAAGACAGGCATGAGGATCGCTGCCGGAGGGCCTGTGGGCAGGAGGAAACTATTATGCCAAAATCGAAACACGCTCCTGCGCTTTTTGAGCTGATCGACCAGAAGCAGAAAGCCCCGCGTACTGGGCGACTGGAACTGCCTCGTTGGTGGAAACGCGGTCAGCAGGGCCAGGTGGACAAGCCTGATGAGGGTAAGGTGGAGCCGACCGAACCGGCCCCGGCGGCCCCGGAAACGCCTGTCCACGCCGTCACCGAGGCCCCATCGGCCGAGCCACCGGCGGCCGCGGAGGTGAAACCAACAGAGTTTCACAGCCCGGCGGCCTTGCGGACGCCGACGAGCGGATCCGCGATAACGGCTGAGGAAACAAGGGATGTTAGCTCGCCCGGATCGGAAAGAATCGTCAGGGTGGATCACGGGCGATTAAATTTTTCGTTGAACTATGTCAATATAGCCGTTTTGGCTTTCGGGCTGTTGGTGGTTGTCCTGATCAGCATTCTTATTGGCAGCAAGATGGGTGGCGGGGCTACCGACACTCCAACCCTGCCAGGCCAAATGGAAACGATGGGAAGTCTGGAACTGGACGAAGCCATACCGGGCACCCCTCGTCCGCAAACGTTGGAGGTCGGCCCAAGATCCGACAGGGAAACGAGGCAATTGCCAGGGACGGCCGAACGATCAATCACGCCGCCGGCCGCGGGAGGACAACCGGGCAGGGTTTCGGGGCGGAACTACGTGGTGATCGAGGGCTTTCAATTGCAGCATCGGGAGGAAGCCGAAGCCGCTCGCGAATGGCTCAAGAGCCAGGGTGTTTTATCAACCTTGGAGAGAACCGACAAGGGGCGGCTGGTGCTGATCAGCGTGGACGGTTTTTCGGGAGAATCCTCCGCGAAACCGTTTATCGATAAAATCAAGGAGTTGGGCAAGAAATACAAGCAGGAGTTCGCCGGTAAGGCCCAGTACAGTTTTCACGCTCCCTACGTTACGAGGGAGCCATAAGGTTTTAACTACAGGAGTCGTCAGTCGATGTCATTGGATCGATCGCTTAAATCCGCCAGTTCCCTGACCCGCCATCGCAACGTGCTTTCCCGGGCCGAACGCATTGCCCGGCTGACCGAGCAGGAGCGCTGGGAAAAGGACAACGCCAGCGTGTTCGGCCTACCGAAGGTGGCCAACCGCAACGTCAAGGTCGGCAAGAAGGAAAAGAAGAAGGCCGAGGGTGCCGAAGGCGAAGCCGCCGCCACCGAAGCCAAACCGGCCGCCGAGAGCAAGCCGGCCGCCAAGAAGTAAGGACTCATTCCGGTGGGGCCGCCGTTTCGGACCCCTTCGAGCCAGCAAGGATCCATTTTTATGTCCGAGCCGAACGCCGAGCGTTTTCTTTCCGCGCGCAGTCGATCCGTGGATGCTTCCGGTATCCGCAAGGTCTTCGATCTGGGCGTGAAACTGAAGGATCCGATCAACCTGTCCATCGGGCAGCCGGATTTCGACGTGCCCGCATCGGTCAAACAGGAGGCCATCCAGGCCATCGCCGACGGGAAAAACGGTTATACCGTTACGCAGGGGA
>CAZXSA010000425.1:0-2851 GCA_964642815.1 uncultured Planctomycetales bacterium
CCCAGGGTAGCGGCCCAGCCGCAACCCTGGGCTATGATACGGAGCCCCTTCAGGGCAGTATGCGTATGGCGACATACAAAATCCGCCGGCATGCCCCATCAGAACCCAAGACCACCAATACCGCCTAATGAGAACATGATGACGGCCTGAAAAAATCGCGGCCGGGGGAATCGTGCTTAGTCAACAACGATTCCTCCGGCCGCGTGATAACCTGAAATCCGCGTCCATTTAGCAAGGACGCTGGCCGCTACCGACACATTTTGTTCAGTTGATCAACAACGTCGTCGTCTGGGCACGACCAGACCGCTCGTGAGCAACAGGAGTAATGTTGCCGGTTCGGGAATGGATATCGTATCCACCACCACCTGCACCAGGGTAGCGTCGGGCGGAAGTTGGATGTTGATCCGCTCGAAATCCGGATTGGGGCGGAACTCGAAATCGAAATACTGGTAGCCGCCGTCGGGCTGGGTGAAGACCAAGGGAACGGAGGCGTAGGTCAGAACGCCCGGCACGACTTGCCCTGTATCCATGCCGACACTGGTGACGCCGATGGGCGGCTGGGTGATGCCGACCCAGGTCAGTTGGAGGCGCAGGTACTTGATCGGTAATTCATCAACGATATTGGGCAACTGAAACTCATAAATCCCGCTGGTCGGCGGTGGTACCAGAAAGGACGGATCAAGGGGGTGAAGAAAAGTTGCCGGATCATCGTCGTCGACCCAGGAGAACTGATCCAGGGTCAGCAGCCCGGACGCATCCGCTGACCAATGTGCGTAAACCGACAACGGCTTGCCACGGTAGTCCGGCGGATTGAGGTCGTCAGCGTAGGCCGATGTCCACGACCAGGCCACAACGAGACACACCGTCAGAGCAAACCCCATACCGGTCCGATGGTTCCTTCGAGTGTTCATGATTGTTCCTTTCGATGTACAAAGTTTTGCCTTCCATACCATCCACGAAAAAAATACGACACACGATCTTGAGTACCCTCCAGCCTGGATTATTCACCACGGAGGTCACGGAGATCACGGAGAAAGATGAAACAGGGGCGAGGAACGCCTGATTCTGAATTCTTACGCCCTGTCATAACATTCGCTTGCTATGTTCTCTAGTTACTCCTCTTCTTCGTGAATTCCGTGGCCTCCGTGGTAAAACCAAGGAATAATTCGGGCTAGAACAGCGCTGGTGGCGCGCTTTTCAGTGAACCTCCCGTCCGAACCTAACCAATCGAACGGCTTTGGTTCGAGATAATCGCATGGATATCCACGGCCCGTCGCGTTCATCTGCTCCGGTGGTCATCGTAGCGCGCATCCGGCCACGAGACCCGCGAAAAACCGGAAAATCCGAGCCAGACAAACATAATCCGAGAAATCCTGCGCTGTTCCCGCGGGCAATATGTTGCCGGGGCATGGCCGGATGGGCTGATTATCGTGGGGACCGTTCCCTGACGCGGAATTCCCCGGGGGACAGGCCGGTATGCACGCTGAAGACGTGGCCGAACCAGTTGGCGTTGGCATGGCCGGTTTCGAGGGCGATACGCTTGATCTGCCAATCGGTGGTGAGTAAGAGTTTCTTGGCGGCCGCGATGCGCCGTTGGGCGATATAACGACTCATGCGCTGCCCCATCTGCTCAACGAATATCTCGCTAAGATAGGTCGGAGAAAGACCCAGTTCGGACGCAACCCTGGCAACCGTGAGGCGAGGGTCGAATAGATGCGCGGTGATGTATTCCAGGGCGTGAATAACCTTGGGATGGGTTGGCGCCGCAGCGTCGTTGCCCTCCTCGAACTGGGTCAACGTCTCGCTATTTTGGCCAACGGATGCGCCGCCCGACACGCGCTGGAGAAAATCGATATGGGCGACGGAGAAGTCCCGAACCAGCAGCTCCATCATCTCCACGAGCCGTTTGAACTCCGATTTATCGAACGAGGCGGGGCCGGCCAGTTTAACAACCGCCAGGCACCGGTTTTCGCACACGATCGGAATGATTGCACAAAGACGCTCGTGCTGACAGACGCCCCAATGCGTTTCCGGCCGACGCTTGAGTTGGGCCAGGTGCAACTGCCACGATTCCCGGCAGTAATCGCTTGCGGAAAACTCCGCACAGGCGGGATGGGAGGGATTGGGGGAAGGATCGTTCTCGTCGGGTTCGGAGATGGGCAGAGCCACGGCCTGTATGTTACTCCTGCTCATGCGCGAGAAGCGGTCGATAACCCGGCTTTCAAGCAAGGTCAGCAGCCGGGTCATGGTCGGCTTACCCTTCACCCTGCTTTCTGCTTGCCGTTCGTGCTTCCGGTGCAGGAAATGGCGCTTGGCCATGGCCGCTCCTCGTAGCCCGTATCACTTGTCCGATTTGCTGCTTGATCTGATGCCCATACGCTGCTCTCTGATACTGTAGGCCGGATGACGCGGATTGGCTATCCCGTCCTATATTCGATCCTTCCGAAGTTCCTCCCCAAAACGCACCACGGAGGTGGTAACGTAAACGACGCCAAGCCGTAGTCAAAACGCAAGACTTGTCGCATAAGACCGGCAATGCGCGGCTAAGCGGTTGATAAATCAGGGCAAACGACCCAAAGTCGAATTCTGGTAAGTCTTTATGGACCGAACATCTCACGTCTGATCGGTCAGTGGTCGGTTCTGCTACATCGCGCTATAATCGGACACGAATGAAAGGAACGTCCATGCTGAAAATGAGACACAAATCTATCGTTTCCGTATTGGCCCTTGGACTGGCCGGTTGCGGTTTTTCGCCCACCACCCCCCTGGAAACCGTGCCCTATGTCGATGTGCAGAAGTACCTCGGCCTGTGGTACGAGATCGCTCGTTATCCGAACAACTTTCAGGACCA
>CAZXSA010000426.1:0-2844 GCA_964642815.1 uncultured Planctomycetales bacterium
GGCTGGTTGGCGTGTGCACTCTATCGCTACGCCTGCTCGGCGGCTGGGTCAAGGTCCAGCAAATCAAGCGGCGTTGCGTGCAGCCGGCCGCCGCCCACTGGCAGGAGATGCTCGAGCAGCTCATGCACCAGTTGCGGATTTCACGTCCCGTACGGCTGCTGGAATCTGCGCTTGTGCAGGCCCCGGCCGCCATCGGCTGGTTAAAGCCGGTCATCCTCCTGCCCGCCTGTGCCCTGACCGGCCTGACGCCCGATCAACTGCGAATGATCCTGGCTCACGAACTGGCCCACATCCGCCGGTACGATTACCTCGTCAATCTGCTTCAGACGGTCGTCGAGACCTTGTTGTTTTATCACCCGGCCGTCTGGTGGATTTCCCGCCGTATCCGCGCCGAGCGCGAAAACTGCTGCGACGACATCGCTGTCGCCGCCGGCGGCCGCCCGCTCGACTACGCCCGGGCCCTGACCGAATTGGAATCCCTCCGCAGCCCGTCCCCCTCCCTGGTCGCCGCCGCCGGCGGTGGTTCGCTGTTCGAACGCATCCACCGAATTCTGAATATTCCCACCGTGCATGCCAATCACACTGGCCGTTCACTCGCCGGTGTGGTGCTGATCGTTTCCTTACTGACCGTCGGTATTGTCATCCGGCTTTATGCCGACGGATCATCAGGGAACTCGATCAATGAAATAAATGATGCGTCCAAGGAACAAAATACTTATCAGATGATCCTACCGAACGGGACGACTGTTGATCTGTTCGGAGTCTCCTATCATCCTTCAGCAGATGGCCCTTGGTGGAGCCCCGACGGAACTAGGCTACACCCGATCCCCTACGATGAAATCAACGGCGGCGGCCTCACCTATTTGTTCGAGCATGTTCCCCGCAAGGATATGTATGAATTTGCCATTCGCATGGACGGTTTGCCGAAAGGCCCCATTTACACAGCCTTCGAAACGAATTTCACCAATGGCGCGGGAACGGGTTGCCCGCTCAAGGATGATCAACCGCTGGCCAATTGGCGGGCGCTGGCGAACTGGTCCAAAAAGAAACCTCCCATTGCCGTATTACGATTCGCTATCGCCGCTGGCCCCTGGCGGACCATTAAAGAAATTCTACCCTCTGATAAAAACGACCCTAACCTAGTTGACCCTTCATCGGCACCGGATAGCTATGCCATGGGAGGGGTAAAGCCGCAAACCGAAAAAACATATCAGGTCAACGTGAACGATCAACTGGTCTATTGTAAGGTTACGGAATACCGACACCCGAATGCTTCTGCCCGAAATAAACCGAATGAATCTGACTCGTACGGTGCTGAAACATGGATCGAGATCCAAGCTCCCCATGAAGAGGTCTCAAGTATTCTTGAAAAGCAAGGAGTGGTGAGTCAATTCTGGCACGCCGCCGCCCATCGGGTCATCGCGTTGGATAAAAAGGGAGGCATTCATGAGGCGGTCAATGCCAACAGCTATCGCATCGGTTTACCGAGCATCGTACGTCCAGCCATATTCCTTCAATATGATATGAGTCTGAACGAAATCGACCGCTTTTTATGGCAAAGCTGCCCTTATGAATGGATTGAGTTTCGTAACATTTCGCTTCATCCGGGCCAAAAGACCAATGTGCAGATTTCAATACTCACGTCACAAGAAGCGGCTATGCCTTTCATCAAGATAAAACCCCCGGGATGGATACCGTCCGAAGAAACGAATGCAACAACGACAGAATCTGCCTCGTCAGCCCAACCTGCCACTCAGCCGACAAGAAAAAAGATTACGGGAGCTATCGAACCTTTGAATCGCCTGTCGGACAAAAGCCCCGGCCAATATCGCTGGCGGATCCGGAGCGAACAACCGTTCCGGTTGGTTCATGGATGGTTAAGCATTGTCGATGGCCGGATCGCCGAAAAAGTCGGCGACGGAGTGACTCGAGAAGCTGAATCGAATGTGCTGGAACTTGCCTTCAGCCGAGTTATTGAGAATGGCTTGCTTGAGATGACGATGAGCCGCTCCTGGTCGCGGGCTAACAAAGGCCAGGTTAAAATTACAGACCAGGCTACCGGCAAAACGAATATTCCTGACCAAGATCAGATTGCTGAAGACTATTTCGATCAAAACGGCATAATCAGCGGTGATTACATCATTCTCTGGCAATGCCGTTTCATCCGAAATGGCAAAGTCGTCAAGCACGTCGCCTATGCCGCCCGCCTGGCCTTGAATGATGATCCGGTCGAAGCCTTTGACGACCATGAAGCCCAGCTCGCCTTCGATGCGGTCAGTAAAAAAGGATGGGCATCGCCAATTCCATCCACCACCCGGCCGACCAACGACGACCCCTCTTCCGAACAGGTCCTAAACGTGACATTTCGAGACGCCGGCGATCTCAACCAACTGGTCCGCAGCGGGGGCAACTGGAAAATCGAGAATAACGAACTGCTCGGTACCTGCGGCGGTGATCAGAGCTGGGCCACCGTCCGTACCTCCTTCAAGCGGATTTCTTCGGTCCTGATTCGCGGGCAGATCGTACCGCCGAGCACGCAGAATTTCCGCGTCTGGGTCGGTCCTGTCCATCTGATTTTCAACTGGGAAATGGCCGACCAAAATCATTACCGCACCAACCAGGATCTGACCGTGACCCAACCACACGCTTTGACCGCGGGGCAATGGCACGATATCGAGTTTAAACAGAAAGATAGTGAGGTGGTGGTTACCGTCGATGGAAAAACCGTCTACCAGACCACGGCCGAGTTGACCGGCACGATCTCCGTGCAGGCCGCCTGGAACTCCACCATCGCCGTGCAACAGATGCGCATCGTCGGCGAACCCGACCCGGCCGTCACCGTCG
>CAZXSA010000427.1:0-2842 GCA_964642815.1 uncultured Planctomycetales bacterium
CGATCCAGGACATCAAGGATAAAAAGACCGACCCGACCGCGCCCGCCGAGGCCGAAGCTGCATCCGGCAGCTTGTCGGAAGCGTGATCGACATGAACCGGCCGCGGGCCAAAGGAGGAACAATGGCCATTACCATCACCGCACAAGCCGCCGCGGAAATTAAAAACGTGATCGCTCGTCAGAACCTGCCGCCTGACCGTACGTACCTGCGCCTCGGCGTCAAGGGCGGAGGGTGCAGCGGATTCACCTATTCGCTCGACCTGGCTTCGGTCAAGGGCGAGCACGATCAGGAATTCGAGCAGGACGGGATCAAGTGCATCTGCGATCCCAAGAGCATGCTCTATCTCGAGGGAGTTACCCTGGACTTCAAGGACGAGCTGATGGGGCGCGGATTCGTGTTCAATAATCCCAATGCGTCCTCGACCTGCGGTTGCGGAAGCAGCTTCTCGGCGTAATGACATTTAACCACGGAGCTCACGGAGAACACGGAGAATCCAAAGTAGTACAAAAAACAAGTGAAGCGGACCCCTCGATAGTGTGTACATGGTCCCGACAGCGTCTGTTTCTTATTCAATTGCTTAACATGTCTCCGTGGTCTACATGAACTCCGTGATGAATTATTCCGCGTTCAACCTTGGGAGGATGACCTTGAGTCCGGAAAGAGCTACAACCTTACCCGCGCGGTGCATGCAGTGCTCCGCGCCGATGGAATACCCGATCTGCTGCACAAGTTGCGGAACCTTGATCCCGCCGCCCGACGGCCTGGACTTCTTCGTGATGTTCAACTTGCCCACCCGATTTGACATCGACGAAAACGAGTTGCACCGCAAATATCTGGCCTTGAGCCGCAACATCCACCCCGACGTGGTGGACAAATCCACGGACCAGAACCGGCGCAATTCGTTGCAACTCAGCAGTATGTTGAACCGGGCGTATGAAACGCTGCGCGGAGCGGTGTCGCGGGCGGAATACCTGCTGGTTTTGGCCGGCGGCCCGAGTCCAAGGGATGACCGGTCGGTGCCGGGCGAGACCCTGGCGAAAATCATGGTACTTCGCGAAAACATCGAGGAGGCCCGGGAGGCCGGCGATCAGGCCGCCTTACAGCAGATTCGCCGGGAAGTCGCCGATCACGGCGAGGCCACCCGGGCGGAAATCATTCGCCTGGCCCGAAACCTCGCGAACGACGCCGAACGGGATACAACGATGAAAGCGTTACGCCGGCAGCTCAACGCGATGCAATACTGGCAGAATCTCGGCGAGCAATTGCCGGCCGCTGGGCCCGCCTGCGGAAAGGGGCCGCATGACTGAGCGAAAAGAAGTGATCGTGGGTATCGATCTGGGCACGACGAATTCGCTCGTCGCCTATTGCGACGAGTCCGGCCCGCGGATCATCGCCGATGAGCAAGGCGATACCTGCATCCCTTCCGTGCTCACCTTTTCGCCCGATGGGCAGGTGACCATCGGGCGCGCCGCCAAGGCCCACGCGGTCGAAAACCCCACGGCCACGGTTTTTTCCATCAAGCGGCTGAGGGGCAAGGGCTACGACGAACTGCTCGCCGAGGGCGAAATCGCCCAACTGCCTTACAAAGTCATCAAGCGGGTGGCCGACAGCGCCGATCGGGACGTGGCGGCCGTCGATATCAACGGCTCGGTCCTGACCCCGCCGGAAATCAGCGCGCTGATCCTTCGCCAGTTGAAACAGCAGGCCGAGGCCTATTTCGGCCACGAGATTCGCAAGGCGGTCATTACCGTACCGGCGTACTTTGACGATGCCCAACGGCAGGCCACCCGCGACGCCGGCCAGATCGCCGGCCTCGAAGTGGTCCGGATCGTCAACGAGCCGACCGCCGCCGCCCTGGCTTACGGGTTGGGCGTGCGCGGCCACGACAACGGGACTACCGACGCCGCGCCGGCGTTATCGCTGATGAGCCACTGCCCGTCGTCGGAGTCGTCCACGCCCGGCGTGACAAGCGGTCAAGTCAAGGAATCCATCGTGGCCGTCTATGACCTTGGTGGCGGAACTTTTGACGTGTCCATCCTGCGGCTGACCGACGGCGTATACGAGGTGCTCAGTACGCATGGCAATACGCATCTGGGCGGCGACGATTTCGATCGTGAAATCATGGCTTTGGTGCAGCGGGAAGTGCAAGCGCAATTCGGCGTGGATATCGCTTCGCCGGCCATCCGGCAGGCCTTGCGCCATTTCGCCGAGCAGGTAAAAATGCGTCTCAGCCGGGAGACGTCGGCCGTTTTGGAGATCGATATCGGAACCCGCGAACCTTATTGTCGAACGCTTACCCGCGACGAATTCGAGACGATGATCGCGCCCTGGGTTGAGCGAACCATCGCCAGTTGCTTGCGGGCCCTGGCCGACGCCCGGCTCGAGCCGGAGCGGATCGATCAGGTCGTGTTGGTCGGCGGCAGCACGCGCATCCCGCTGGTGCGGCGGCGGGTGGAGGAGGTTTTCGGCCGGCGGCCTTATACCGCTCTGAATCCTGACGAGGTGGTCGCTCTCGGGGCGGCCGTCCAGGCCGATATTCTCAGCGGCTCGCGGCGCGATACGTTGCTGCTCGACGTGATCCCGTTGTCGCTCGGCATCGAGACCATGGGCGGGGCGATGGGCAAGCTGATTTTGCGAAACACGCGCATTCCCTGCCAGGCCACCGAGCGGTTCAGCACGTTTGTCGACGGGCAGAGCAGCGTGAAGATCAACGTGTTGCAGGGCGAGCGCGAGCTGGCTAAGGATTGTCGTTCGCTGGGTGAATTTGAATTACGCGGCCTGCCGCCTATGCCGGCCGGTATCCCGAAAATCCGCGTGACCTTTCTGGTGGACGAAAACGGCA
>CAZXSA010000428.1:0-2840 GCA_964642815.1 uncultured Planctomycetales bacterium
TTTCAGCCATTTTTCCAGCCAGTTGATGGCCGCCTCCTGGGCGGGCAGCTTGAAGGAATGGGGTTCGTCGTACCAGTTACAGGCGAAGCGGTCGGCGGCGTTCATCTTCCGGTAGACCTGGGCGATCTTGTTCTCGGCCGCCTTCATGCCTTCCATGTTGAACAGGACCAGGTCTTGCGCACAGTTGATGACCATCAAGGGGTTCGGGGCGTTCAGCGTCACCAAGTCCGGAAGATCGAGATAGTTCGTCTGGCCCGGTACAAACACCATCCACGTATGCAGCAAGCGGTCGTAAAGCAGGGCGTTGTACGTGGTCATCCAGCAGACCACCACGCCGGCCTTGATCCGCGGGTCGAGGCCGAACAGATGGGCGCTGCGATACCCGCCGATCGAAAGGCCGACACAACCGACTCTTCGCGGATCGACCTCGGGGCGGCTCAGCAGATAATCCACACTCGCCCGGTCGCCTTGAAACAGGATTCCCGGCCAGGTCGCGCCGGCCGTCAGGATGGCCTTGGCCACCGTGGGCTCGTGCTGCCCGGCCAGGGCATTAAAGGCCCGCATGGCCTCATCGCTGCCGGGTTCGCAGGAACGCAATTTTTCACTGAAACGGTCTGGCATCGCCTCGGGATCCAGCCGCCTGGCCCCGAAATAAAAGGCATCCGGCACCAAGACCACGAATCCCCGCCGGACCAGCTCATCGGCGTACGCACGGCCGGCGTATGAATTTTCGATGTGTTTTCGCAAATAGGAGGAGGCGATCTCGGTTTCGGTAATCTTTTCCTTGCCGTAATAGTAGAAACCGCCGTGGTCGTGCAAAGCGATCACCGCCGGCGCGGGGCCGCTGAGTTTTTCGGGGATCAGCAAAAACGCCTCGGTTCGACAATCGGGAGTCACGTTGTAGCGAACTTTATGCCGTGTATAGCCCGATTTCTGAACAGATTCGACGACTTCGGGATTCCGCGGCGTCGCCTTCGGCTCGAAGGCCAGAATTTCCTGCATCTTGGCCCGCCCGCGAATCCGCCATTGCTCCACGTCCGGCCACTCCCGGGCGAGGTATGAAAGGCAAGGCTCATGCTGCTCGGCGTAGGCATTGAGAAACGGATACAGGTTCCCTACCTCGGGCTTCTCGGAAGACTCGGCTGACGCGAAGCCGAAAGACCCGCAAACCAACAATATCCAAACAAGACATTTCCGTTTCATGGGTTTAGGTACCTCCTGATGGCCTTCCCTTTTCCGGGAACCGCCGGAATCGACCCTCGGCCCGGGCCGAAAAAAAGTCACCACGGTGATCCATGAACCACCGTGGTGACATCGTAAACTCAACGGTCGCGGAACAGCAAGCACCGCCGCTATGTCTTCATAGCCAGGCGAGGGCTGGTTGCTCAGGCCTGGTCCGGGACCACGAACGGTTTGCGATAGTGTCGGGTCAGCAAGGCGTTGGCCTCGGGGTCGTCCACGACGGTTTCCGACATCTCGTCGATGATCAATTTGCGTCCGAGGGTGTAACCGTTGTCCTTCAGCTCGACGCCGTTGGCCACCAGGTGTTGTTCCATGCGCTCGATGGTTTCGATCTGATCGGCGTCGAAACCTTCCGGCCGCGGGTCGAACGGGACCTTGCCGCCCAATTGGTGCGAGATCAAGGCCAGATGGCCCAAGGCGCTGGAATAATGTCCTTCGAGGATATCGCCGTTCAGGTCGGAGACCTTGCGGCTGCGCATGGCCTGGATCCAGTTGTCGTGTTTGTTGGCGCAGGGATTGAAAGTGAATTCCACGTCGGGCAGCGGAGCAGGCTCGGTGCTGCCCTTGGGATACCACTTGGCTTCAATCAAATCACCCTCTTCAAGGTGGAAGACGTTGCCGACTTTAGTCCCGCGATAACCCTCGGTGGGCAGGGCCCGCACCTCGAAGATCAACTGCATATCGCCGAAGTCCATGAAGGCCACCTGGGTGTTGGGGATGGTGCGTTGATCGTTGTAGCCGTACATGCCGGCGACACTGATCACGCTGCGGGGTAGCTTGCATCCGTGGATACCCCAACTGGCGACATCCATCTGGTGTACGCCCTGGTTGCCGATGTCGCCGTTGCCGGTTTCCCACAGCCAGTGCCAGTTGTAATGCACGCGATTCTCGTGGAAGGGCATGTATGGCGCGGGGCCGAGCCAGATGTTGTAGTCGAGTTCCTTGGGCGGCTGCGTATGGGGTTTGTAACCGATGGTGGGGCGATTGCGGTAGCAGATGCCGCGAGCGATTTCCAATTTGCCCAGCTTGCCGGACTTGATGGCCGCGATGGCATGGGCCCATTCGCGTTCACAACGACGCTGCGTGCCGTGCTGTACCATGCGGTTATATTTTCGGGCGGTCTCGACGACGATCCGCCCTTCATGCACGTTGTGACTCATGGGTTTTTCGACGAGTACGTCCTTGCCCGCCTGACAGGCCCAGATGGTCATCAGGGCGTGCCAGTGATTCGGGGTGGCGATGGACAGGCCGTCAAGATCCTTATCGTCCAAAGCGTAGCGCACATCCTGAACGCAGTACTTGGGACGATAGCCGCCCTTGTCCTCGCACGACTTGGCCCGCGGCTCGAACAAACGCGAGTCGGGATCGATGAGGCATAAGACCTCCACGTTCTGGTCTTTCATTTGGGCATAGTTGACGATATGGCCGCCGCCCTGTCCGCGAATGCCAGCCACGCCCACCCGGATACGATCGTTGGCTCCGAGCGGACGCCCGATGGCTTTTTGCCGACCGACCAGTCCTTTCGCTTGGCTATCGTTGGAGACCAACAGGCTGCCGCCGACGGCCGCCAGAGAACTTCCCAGAAAAGTGCGTCTTGT
>CAZXSA010000429.1:0-2839 GCA_964642815.1 uncultured Planctomycetales bacterium
AACGGTCCATTCCCTTTCGCCCGCGCTCTCCGCGACTCTAACCTCCCCCAAAGCGCGGGCGACTTTTTGCGCACATTTTCCATTATCCTCAAAAACATGACGGAGCCGATTACAAATTCGAAGTTCTCAGATACGGAAGAAACGCACGGCGTTGGCCGTGCTGGTTTCGGCTAATTCCTCGAAAGGACAACCGCGCAGGGCGGCGGCTAGGCGCACCGTATGGGGTAGCAAGGCCGGAGTGTTCGGCCGCGCTTTCCGCATGGGTTCCGGCGACAAATAGGGGGCGTCCGTTTCAAACATCAACTGATCCGCCGGAGTTTGTGCGCATACCTGACGCGCGGTGTCGGCGTTCTTGAAGGTAATCACGCCGGTAAAGGATGTCCACCAGCCGTTGGCCCACAACTCGCGGGCCTCGGTCGGCCCGCCGCTGAAACAATGAAAAACGACCGGACGACCCACGTAACCCTGCTCGTTCAAAATGCGAACCACGTCCGCGTGAGCCTCACGGCAATGCACGATGACCGGCAGGTCGGCCTCGCGAGCCAATTCCAATTGGCGCCGGAAAACCTCCTGCTGAACCTCTCGCGGGCTGAAATCATAATGATAGTCGAGCCCCATCTCGCCGGCGGCGACAACCTTGTTTCCGCGCCAGAAATCCGCCCACTTTTTCAGTACTTCGTCGTCGGCGGTTCGGGCCTCGTGCGGATGAACTCCCCCGGCCAACCAGATACCTGGATGCCGCTCGGCCAAGGCCACGGCCGGCGGAATCTCCTCGGCATGGCAGGCTACGGTAATGATGCGCGTCACCCCGGCGGCGACGGCCGCGGCGATCAGCGAATCGCTGTCGGCCGCTAGTTCCTTGAAGGTCAAGTGACAATGCGTATCAAATAGTTCGGCGGGCATAGGCGTCAACCCGTAGGCTCGAAGGCGTCGACAAAGTGTTCAATGGCCAGCTCTCCGTCATCCTCGCGAGTGATCGCGACCACATCGAAACGGAAAGGCCGATCGAGGGAATCCGTCTGGTGCAGGAAAATACGGGCGGCCCGGGTCATGCGTTGCTGCTTGGGAAAGTTGACCGCGTCCTCGGGGTCGGCGTGGGTGCGGCCGGTGCGGGTTTTGACCTCGACGAAAACCACCACTTCATCATCCAGGACCACCAGATCCAGCTCGCCGCCGGCACAACGGTAGTTACGGGTAACGACTTTGCAACCCTTGCGACGGAGAAACCGTAAGGCCAGCTTCTCGCCCTGGCGTCCGAGGACGGCGCGATCATCCATGTGAACGGTCCTCGATAACGAATCGGCGGTTACAAACAACCGAGGCGCGGAGACCTCGTCGTTCACCAGACCCATCGTGAAATGCGACATCAGGCCTGACTGGCGACGACTTCGCCTTTCTTGCCCGCGGAGGATTTGCCGAGCCCCCGGCGTTTTTCACGCAAACGCTGGGCCTTGCCCACGCGGTCACGGAGGTAATACAGTTTGGCCCGTCGCACATGCCCGCCGCGGACGATCTCCACCCCGGCGATCTTGGGCGAATGCAGCGGGAAGACGCGTTCCACGCCTTCGTTGTTGACAATCCGCCGAACCGTAAAGGTTTCGCCCAGCCCTCGACCCCGGCGGGCGATGACCACGCCGGTGTAGGGCTGCACGCGATGCTTATCGCCTTCGATGATCCGCACCTTGACGGTGACGGTATCGCCGATATTGAACTTCGGAACAACCGCGCTCTTACTGGTTTGCTCGACTGCCTCAATCAACGGGTGAATCATATCGTCACTCCTTCATGGATGAATCATCTGCCTTGTCTTGTTTCCATTTTTCAAGCAGGTCCGGCCGGCGCTGCGCCGTCCGCTCGATGGCCTGCTGTCGCCGCCACTGCTCGATCCGGGCATGATCCCCGGAGAGCAGAATGTCCGGGACTTCCATATCGCGAAACACCCGCGGCCGGGTGTATTGCGGATATTCCAATAGCCCGTGGGTGAAGGACTCGTCGTTGCAGGACTCCTCGTCGCCCAAGGCGCCCGGCAGCAGCCGCACCACCGCGTCGATCAGGACCATGGCCGCCGCCTCTCCGCCGGACAAAACATAATCGCCGATGGAGATTTCCCGGGGCTTCAAACCCAACCGAATCCGCTCGTCGAATCCTTCATAGTGGCCGCAGATAACCAACAAACGCGGCAACTCGCACAACTCGCGGCAGACCGCCTGGTTCAGGGTTTCGCCCTGGGGAGTCAGCAGAATCCGCGTGGCCGGGACCGTATCTTCCGCCTCCAGTTTCGCGACCGCATCAAAGAGGGTCTGGCACATCATCACCATGCCCGGCCCGCCGCCGAACGGCCGATCATCCACGGTCCCCCGCGCGTCCAAGGCGAAATCGCGGATGTTGGTGCAACGGATCGACACGCAGCCGGCCGCCTGAGCCCGTCCGATGATGCTGGCGGAAAAAAAAGGAGTCAGCGCGTCGGGAAACAGGGTCAGAACGTCGATCCGCACCACGCTATCTCACTTTTTCGTCCCCGCGGTCGCGCCGGTCTTTTTCAAAAGTTGGCGAACCGTGTCCGAAGGCGTAGCCCCGACGCCTAACCAGTGCGTGATCCGCTCCTGGTTTAGCTTGACCCGCAAATCCGGATTGGCGTTGCAGGGATCGTAAAGACCCAGCTCTTCAAGTACCAGTCCGTCACGGGCCCGTCGGCTGTCCATGGCGGCCACGCGATACGCCGGCCGATGGCGACACCCAATGCGTTTCAAACGAATACGTACTGCCATTCCAATGGCTCCCATAGAAAAACGAAAACCAACCCGCCCCCCGATAGGGAGTGGAAGCACCCCCATCCACG
>CAZXSA010000430.1:0-2822 GCA_964642815.1 uncultured Planctomycetales bacterium
CTGGTATTCCCAGCTCGATATGGACAAGGTGGAGGTCTGGACGGCCTGTAACTGACAAGTGAAGAATGCTGATCCCGAGATTTCTCGTTGATTCGAGATGGTTTTTCCGGCGGAGGCCGGTTCGGACACAAGGCCGAACCGGCCATCCGCCGGAACGCCAAGACAGAACATAACGGGTACGAATTCGAGGTAGAACGAAGTACCCGTGAAACAAGTCGTTGTCAGGAAGAAGGAAAAATGGTTCTCTCGAATGGAGGTTCCATCATGAAAAATGGAGTTTTGATTATTGCATGGCTGGCCGTCCTTGGATGGGCCGGCGGGGTTGCTTTCGGTCTCGATGTTGGGAAATACGACACGTTCGAGACCAACATCATGAACTACACGTCCTACAGTAACCCATTCCAGAATGTCACTCTGAACGCGACCTTTACGTCGCCATCGTCGCAGAACACCTCTATCCGCGGTTTCTACGACGGGAACAACACCTGGCGGGTACGCTTCATGCCCACCGAAGTCGGTACCTGGACCTATGCCTGCACGTTCAGCGATGGGTCCACGGGCAAGTCCGGCTCGTTTACCTGCGTGGCCAGCAACCTGCACGGACCGCTCAAGGTGAACACCTCCACTCCGATCTGGTTCCAGCACGCCGACGGCACGCCGTTTTTCATGCGGGCATTTCACCTTTGGAAACCGGAAACCTTCAACGAGGCCGTCCTGGAAGACACCCTCGATTTCATGAAGGCCAACGGACTCAATGTGGTCGATGGGCCGCACCTGGCCGACTGGTCATCCTCGAATTACGGCAGCACGAATCAGATTCCCTGGGAAGGCAGCAACTATACCGTATACAAGCTCAGCGTCTGGCGGCAGCTTGACGTCTACATCCGCAAATGCGCCGAACGCGGCATCGTCGTTTTCCCGTTCTCGATCCTCGGCGGAACCAACGGCATCCCCAAGATGTCCACCTGGGACCAGCGCCAGCGGTTTATCCGCTATTGGGTGGCCCGTTGGGGTGGATACTGGAATGTGGCCTACTGCCCGGTAAGCGAATACGCGGAGAAATATTCCACCGCGGAGGGGCAGCAAATCCTCAACGAGATATACAGCTCCGACGGCGGCCGCCACCCGGTCTCGATCCATCCGGGCAACACCCTGAGCGAGCCGGCCACGGAAATCAAGACGATGACGGCGTACATGTATCATACCGTCCAGGAGAAGCTGGATGACTGGAACCCCGCCCGGTATCAACAATTGATCACGTTGTGGAACACCGCCAACAAACCCATCTTTGCCCAGGAAACCCTCTGGGAGGGCAACAAGTACCAACCCGACTCCAGCCGGGACATGAACAACATGCGCAAGGCGGCCTGGATCACCACCGCCTACGGTGGGCAGATCAGTTACGCCGATGAATGCATGCCGGGGCACCTTCAGCAGGATACCTATGAAACCCTCTGTTATGCCATGCATGGGGCCTCGGTCGATCCGCAGGGTTGGTTCTATCCCTACTTCAGCTACTTGGGCTCCTTCATCGAATCCGTGCCCTTCTGGCGAATGTCCTTGCAACCCAGCCTGGCCAGCACGGGCAACTGCCTGGCCAAGACCGATTACTGGTACGTGGCCTACACCATGAGCGGCAGCTTCACCTTAAACCTGTCGGCGGCCAGCTCGGCCCTGATTGGCCGTTGGTATAACCCGCGAACGGGCGAGTTCGGTTCGCCCTTCTCGGTTTCCCCGGGTGGAGTGCGGACCATGACCCCGCCGGACAGCAACGACTGGGTACTTTATGTTTGTCGGGATGTCGATGATACGCCTCCCTCGGCGGTTTCGTCCTTCACGGTGACGGCCGGCGAGTACAGCAACAAGCTGGTCTGGACCAACCCGTCCAGTTCCGACTTCATCGCCACCGTGATCCGCTGCAAGACCACGGGCTATCCCACCTCGGCGACCGACGGCGAGTTGGTGGTGAATCTGGCCAACCTGCCCGGGACCACCAACACGTACGTACATGCCGGTCTGAACGCGGGGGCCACTTATTATTACGCCGCCTATGCTCGGGATGACGAGTACCATTATTCCTCCGGCGTGCAGGCCAATGCGATTCCCTACGATTACAAGCAGGTATCGGTCGATCTGGGTACAACGGACACCGAGCAGGGAATGTATAACGTAACCGTGGGCGACGGCGACACCACCGCGACCACCATCGGCGGGAAGAACTGTCGCAGGAACGCCGTGGCCGGCAACGATAATTACATGTACTTCGGTGTGTCCGACGCCTACATGTACGCCGGTTATCGCCCCGACTGCTACGTTATCGTCGAGTACTATGACAGCGGAACCGGCTCGCTGACCTTGCAGTATGACTCGGCGAGCGGCGCTTACACCAGCGGCGGTTCCATTACTCTGGCCAATTCCAGTACCTGGAAGAAGCACGAGTTCCATGTGACCAATGCCTACTTCGGCAACCGCCAGAACAACGGGGCGGATTTCCGCATTGCCTGCACGAGCGGAATCACCTTCTATCTCAACGAGGTCAGCGTGGCCAATATCTCCATGCTGCCGGCCGTGCCGATCATCAATGAGGTATCCCCCGATCCGGAAACCGCGGCGGCCTTGGTCCCCTATGCCAAGCAACTGACGCTGTCGCAGGGATCTCCGCTTCCAAGCTGGTCGGTGGTTACGGCTCCGAGCGGGACCACGGTCAACGGCGGCTACGTCAGCGGTTGGACTCCGGGAACGGGCGATATCGGTACGACCAAGACCTTCACGATCCGGGCGACCAACAGCCAGGGCTACGACGATGAGACCTGGCAGGTGGA
>CAZXSA010000431.1:0-2782 GCA_964642815.1 uncultured Planctomycetales bacterium
CCACCACTAAACGGATATTTCGTAACATGCGGGGATTGTATGGGCCGATCGGCTCGTCTTCAACGGGAGCAGGGTAACCACGTCGATATCCAAGTCGCCCGCCTCATGCAAGGGATGACAAATCCTACCTGTAACTTTCGAGGCTCACCTTGGCCCGACGAGCATGGACCGCACCGCATCCGTCGTATCAAAGAGACATGAAATGACTTTGTCGCCTTTCCCACCCGGGCATCGGCTTATGCCACCAATTCGCCTTCCAGTTTCCCCTTGAATCGATTGCGCAACCGGGCAATCACATCCTTATGAATCTGGCTCACTCGCGACTCGGAAAGATCCAACACGACCCCGATCTCGGCCATGGTCAGATCTTCATAGTAGTAAAGGATAAGGACGAGGCGTTCCTCGCGGCTCAAGCCGCGGGTGACAAACTCGGTCAACATGGTCCGGGTGATTCGGGCGCATGGATCGGTTTGGTTGGGATCACCGACATCCCAGGCCCGTTCGCTGGCCCGGCCACGGGAGTCGGTCCCATTGCGTGGGTCCATGGCCGAGAAATGCACCTCCCGACCTAGCTGGGAGATTCGCGATAACTGGTCATAGCGATCCTGGGAAATCCCCATCTGCTTGGCGATTTCCCCGTGGGTTGGCGGCCGACCGAGTTCGGCATCCAGCATCTCGCGGACGTTCATGCGCCTTTTCTCGAAAGTGCGCACCGTGCGAGACTGGGGATCGAGGCTGCGTAGCCAATCCATGACCGCCCCAATAATCCGCTGCTGGCAAAAAGTCTCGAACTTTGCCTTCCGCTCCGGATTGTAGCCTTCAATGGCCTCGATCAGGCCGTCATAGCCGGCGCTACAAATCTCGTCGTAGCCTACTTGTGCCGGCAATTTGCGGGACAAACGCGCCGCCTGCATGTGGACAAGCGGGGCGTAATGCTCCACCAGCAGATTGCGAAAATCGTCTTTCCGCGTCTTAAGAAACTTCTTCCATAATGCTTGGACATCGTTCTTCGGCGGTTTCACGGCAAACCTCCTGCGCGCCACAGGTCAGCCCGCCCCTTGAGCGGACGACCGGCGAATTCGCCGTGCTATCGACCGTTCAGGGGATGCCATGCTTTTCCCGATATGCGGACGGGCTTTAGACCGCATAGCGAGCGCCCGCAAGGAAAAATCCCTTGCAAAGCCAGCCCAAGTTGTCAAGGCGATTGTCCCGGCACTGGAAAGGCCAGCCTCCTTGCCGGTACAACACGTGAAGCTCTTCCCTGAGCTCACAGCAAATACCAAACGAATGCGTAAAACACATTTATCGGCCAAGGGGATGTCCAACGGACACCGGGTTTGTACCCCCTGGCAAGGGGTGCGAAACGCGAATCGAATGCATCTGCCGGGCATCTTTATAACACAACGGCCGATAACTTCAAGGGGATAAAACGATTAAGCGCAAAAATTTTTTTTCATAACTATCTCGTTCATCCCCAAAATGATCTTTAGCTATTATTTCGATGGATTTGTTTTTTCGACATGAGAAAAATACGGAAAATACCCCATTCGAGAGAGGACAATTCTGAGAAGACCGAGCGTTGAGGAATTGGGAAATCATTCGTGTAGAACAATACTTAAAGCAGCTTCCACCCCGAATAGCTAGCGTAATAAAAGCTGAATGATATTGATGATGATCGAAACCCCTAACCCCGCTGCCAACACAAAAACCCACACAAGAGACACCTTTGCAAGTGTCGGTTCTTCGTCATCATCATGATCGTCGGCTTCAACCGGCTCACCTTTTTCGCCCAATTCATGAAGCAAACCGGTGTCAACTTGTCGGCGCGCCTGCAGCGGCGGTTCCCCCCGGTAAATCGCCTCCAAATCCACGATCAGATCACTAAACGAGTTGTACCGGTCGGAGGGTTTCTTCGCCATCATCCGCTCGATCACCTCGCCGACTCCGGCGGATAACGTGGGGACGATATGATCCGGCGGCACCAGCGGCTCCTTCAGATGTTTGTGCATGACCGCCGCCGGGGTTGTTCCCTCGAAAGGCACTCGACCGGTCACCATGTGATAGAAGGTCGCCCCCAGCGAATAGATATCCGCTCGGAAATCGATATTGACCTCGCCGCGGATCTGTTCGGGGCTGATGTAATAAGGTGTGCCGTAGGCTCGCCCCGCCTCGGCCATGGCGGCCTTCAAGTCGGAAGTTTCCCGAGCCAGACCCATGTCCGCAAGTTTGGCTACTCCCTCCTTGGTGAGCATGATGTTTTTCGGCTTCACATCGCGATGCACGAACCCGCGCACCGATGCATGCTCGAGGGCTTGGGCGATATGGATGATGATCTGCAAGGCGTCTTTTTCGGTATAAATTTTCCCCGTCGCGAGGTCGTCGTAGACTGTCTTGCCATCGACGTATTCCATGACAAAGTAGTGATAGCCGCCACTCTCGCTGACGTCGATCGCCTGTACGATGTTGTTGTGGTTCAGACGGGCGGCCGCCCGTCCTTCCTTGTAGAACCGCTCGACGAACTCCGGATTATCCCCCAGTTTCTTGGGAAGAACCTTGATGGCCACGATACGATCCAGGCTGAGCTGTCGGGCCTTGAATACGGTGGCCATCGCCCCGGAACCAAGCTTGCCGAGAATCTGAAAGCCGGGGATCTGCTGCGCACGCTGGGTAATGGAATCATCCATTTCGGCGCCCAGTCGTTGTAACTGGGACCGCGTGATGTAGCCGCATTGCAGCATCACGTCGATGAGTTGAAGTTTCTTACCCTCCTTCTCGAGCTTCT
>CAZXSA010000432.1:0-2770 GCA_964642815.1 uncultured Planctomycetales bacterium
ATGCTGATCGGCCCGGAGGACGGGGCCAGCCATTTCCACATGCGGCATTTCGAGGTGGACCCCGGCGGCCACACCCCGCACCACAGCCACGCGCATGAACATGAGTGCCTCGTGCTCAAGGGCAGCGGCATCATCAAGAGCGCCCAGGGCGACAGACCTTTCAAGCCGGGCGACGTGATCTTCGTGCCTTCCGACGAAATGCATCAGTTCCGCAACACCGGCGATGAGCCGTGCGAATTTATCTGCCTGATCCCGGCCCCGCCGCAGTGCGGATGCTCCGGTTGATTATTTCGTCATCCGGCGTAAGCTTAACAATGGTTTCTCGCCATTCGGTTGACGCGGTCACATCCAAGGTAGAAGGAGAAAGCGATGCAAGGGCAACTCAAGCGACGGGAATTCATGCAGGCGGCGATGGCCTGCGGCGCGGTATGCGCGGGCTGCGCGGCCAGGAAAGGAATGATGGCCGGCGGACTGGCGGCGACCACGGGAGCGACGGTACCTGACTTAGTCAGTCCGGGCTGTCGGAGCAGCAAACTCAAGGTGGCCAAACTTTATCTGGCGAACACCCAACCGATGTGGCCGCACCCCAAAATGGACCTGAACGCGGAAGTTCAGGAATACGAGAAGGAGTTCGCCCGCATGCAAAAGGGCGAGCTGGCCGACGTGGAATTCGTCGGCAATACGCTGGTCACTTCCGTGGAACAATTGGCCGCCCTCAAACCGCAAATCCAAGATGCCGATGCCGTCCTCGCGATTCACGTGGCCTGGAGTGTCGCGCCCATCTTGAACGAGATCATGGGCATGGCCAAGCCGACCGCCGTATTCGCCGCGCCCTATTCCGGCCACGATTGGACGAGCTTCGGCACCTGGCGCCGGGCCAAGGACGGCGCGCTGATCGACTTTTACCTCACCAGCGATTACGAGCAGTTGGCCGTCGCCCTTCGCCCCTTCCGGGCGATGCATCACCTGCGGGAGGCCCGAATTCTCGACGCCAGCGGCGTCACGAGATGGAAAGATTACATGACGGCGGTCACCGCGAAATTCGGCACGCAACACGCCTACCTCGGCCGGGACCGGGTTATGGAAGCGTACAACGCGGTCGATGAAGCCCGGGCCGCGGCCGAGGCCACCCACTGGACGAAACAAGCCGAAGCCGTGGTTGAACCGCCGCCCGACGAAGTTCTCCGCTCCTGCCGGCTGGCCTTGGCCTTCGAGGACTTGTTGAGCCAGGAGAAAGCGACGGTCCTCACCGTCGATTGTTACGGTTCCATGTACCACCAGTTACCCGCGTTCCCGTGTGTCGGTTTTACCCGGCTCAACGACATGGGTTTGGCGGGGATCTGCGAATCCGATCTGACCAGCGCGATGACGTATATTCTGCTACAAGGGCTTTGCGGCAAGCCCGGCTTCATCAGCGATCCGACGGTCGACGAGTCGAATAACACCATTATTCTCGCCCACTGCCTCGGCACGTTAAAGATGGACGGCCCCGGCGGACCGACGGCCCCCTATCGATTGCGCACCATCATGGAACGACAGGAAGGTTGCGTCCCGCAAGTGCGGATGCGCGTCGGTCAGAAAGTCACCCAGGCCCAACTGGTCGAGCCGGATCTACTGCTCTATTTCACCGGTACGATCGTCGACGTACCCCGGACCGAGCGCGGTTGTCGCACCCAGATCACCGTCAAGGTGGACGGCGATGTCGAGCGATTGTGGAAGAACTGGACGTATCGCCTGCATCGCACGACGGTCTACGGCGACGTGGTAAAGGATTTGCGGCGATTCTGCCGCTACACGGGCGTGCGCATGGTCAACGAAGCCGAGGAGTGTCCGGTGGCTTAGCCCAGTCTAAATGGTTTCCTTGGGTTCCTGAAGCAGGGTATTGAGTTCATCGCGCAGACGGGCGGCGTCCTCGTAGCGCTCGTCGCGCAGGGCGCGGTTGAGCTGGCTTTTCAGCTTGCGGATTGGGTCCACGGGCAGGAAGCCCCGGACCTGCCGGCGCAGGGCCTTGAGCACCTTAACCTCGCCGCTCATCCGGAAGGCGTGGGGCATCCCGAACCGCTCGAAAAAATTCCTGATCGTGGTAAGCCCGTTCTCCACATGGACCAAGGCGGTGCGATACGCGCCGTGATCCATGCTCAACAGCCCCTTGCTGCGAGCGTTCATCATGACGATGTAAGGCCGATACTGCTCCATGGCCAACTGGTCCGCTTCATCCTCGGCGTACTTGGTACAGAAGTCCAGCACATCAAGGTTGCGCTGCGTGTCGCGGATGACCGCCTCGTAGTCCTCCAGCACGAAATTGGCCAGGTAGCGTTTGTAGTACTGCACCGCCTCCTCGCGCAAGTCCTGACATTCCTCCGCGTTCAGGATGAACCCGAGGTCGGTCCCGTTACGCTCGATATAGAGGCCGCACTGTTTCTGGTGGTATTCCAGAAGCGATTCACAATTGTGCGGACGGCGGCCGTCCGGCCGTCCGTTCGGTTCGATCTGCAACACACCCAGATCGACCCGCATCTGAATCTTGACCTGATTGTTCTCGCCTCGGATCTTACGGACGTTGATCTGGCCCGATTCATAAGGCCAGTTGCTGATGATCGGCTTTAAATCTTTTGATGCTAGTATTTTAGGATCAGACATTGGCCGTCTCCCATTTCAGGCCATCGGGTCGACTCCCCACCGGGTCGTCCCCCTGTAGTATGATAGAGTATTGGGGGGGTGGGTTCCAGGTATCTGGTTTGCGCCCCACGCTGGACATGTGTGTCTTGAG
>CAZXSA010000433.1:0-2748 GCA_964642815.1 uncultured Planctomycetales bacterium
AATTGGCCGGTTTTAACCCGCCCAGAAGTGGCCGGTTTTAACCCGCCCGGCGACATTGAGCCGCAACGGCGGGCGCTGGTATAATGGCGGAACATGACCCGGCGGCTTAGCCGGGAAAGGTTCACTGCAGAAGCCGGGCTGGGAGGATCACGATCACCAGCATACCATTGGAGAACACTCATGGCTCACCGCAAAACCCAACCGAGGCCGGCATTTACACTCATTGAAATTCTTGTTGTTGTCGCCATCATCGGCCTGCTGATCGCGATCCTGCTGCCCTCGCTGATCGCGGCACGCAAGTCAGCCACGATCACCGTCTGTGGCACCCAGCTCAAACAACTCGGAACGGCCAATGAGACTTACCTCACGGAGAACAAATCCTACCCGGGGCACAAGTGGATTCAGCCCGACGGCGACAAGGCTTACTGGCCGCTGGCGATCGGCAAATACCTGCGGTCGGACAAAATCCAGATGTGCCCTTCCGTTCCCGACTGGGTAGTGGGCCGACACAACTCCTACGGATACAACTACAAGTACTTGGGCAGTCTGCGTCTGAACCCCCAGAGCCCCACCGCGCCCTATGAACACTTTCCCGTGCGCCATATCAAGGCCCCCGAGGCAACGATCGCATACGCGGACAGTGATGGAACGGGATGGACCAAGCCGTACAACCCCGACATTGACTCGACCGACCCGCTGCAACTCGGGTTCCACGGCTACACCCTGGACCCGACTTTTCTTCCCCGCTACGCGATGTACACGCTGAACACGGAAGGCCAGCCCGATCCCTACGCCTTCCGCCTCTACCGCAGCTACATCTCAGACCGTCATCGAGGAGTCTCCAACGCCGTCTGGGTGGATGGGCACGTCACCCGCATTACCCCGCGAGAGGTCTACCAGGACAACCGGTTCTGGAACGGGCTGGGCAAAGAGGCCATACAACTCGACGATCACATGGCCGAGCGGCTCGGTACAGGGGAGTTCCGCTATGCGGATCAATTGCGCGGAGGGTAATAAGGGTAAGAGCGGTCAATGGTAAAAGCCTTCAGCAGTCAGTAGTCAGCGATTCTGCCGCGACCCGCCCAGGCGAGGCAAGCCCGGCTTCGCTGGGCTCCGCCTGTCGAGAGCCTCTCTTCGATCCCGAGCCTCAGAGCCGAGGGCTGGATCGAACGACCAGGTCGAACACACGTAGCGAGCCCGCCTAAGGCGGGTAAACTGCTGCGGGCGGGAAAACGAACCCTTGCTTGCGCCGCGGGCTGGTGGGGGTTCCTTACCCAATCTCTCCGTCGCTCTGTCCCGCCGTCTCTCGGTCGCCCCGTCGTTCCTGTCACGGACCCCGCCGGCCCCAAGGCTGATCGGCGGAGGGTGGCATGGGCAGGCCCTTGTCCCGCCGTGGCGGGACAAGGGTTTGCCCGTGTTGCTTTTCGCGCTGCGGAGTAGATCACGAATATTCCCAAATAAGTTGGATTCCCTGTGCCACCTTTCTTCGGATGCCCCCACGGCTATCCAGGGCCAATCGGCGCCCTTGAGGCATGGGAGAGAAATGGCTAAAATCACCTTTTTGCGACCCTCAAAAACAAGCCCAGGGACTCGTGGTCTCTGGGCTTTTGTGCGGATAAGAGCACACCCTGAAACTGTCAAACCCGGTCGGTCCGGCCTTATCGGCGGCATGGACAGGGTCGGTTCGGGGAAACAACTTGAACAGATTCGATATGGAGTGAGCCATGTTTGAGCGTCTAGAAACGGCCCCGACCGACCCGATCCTCGGCCTGACTGAAGCCTTCAATCAGGATCCTCGTTCCGACAAGATCAACCTTGGCGTGGGTGTCTACAAGGACGAGAACGGCAAGACCCCGATCATGGACAGCGTCAAGCGGGCGGAATCCGAACTGCTCAAGCGGGAAACGACCAAAAACTACCTGGGGATGGCCGGCCTGCCGGAACTGGGCACCTGCGTGCAGAATCTGGTTTTCGGATCGGACAATCCGATTCTCGCCTCCCGACGGGCGCGGACGGCTCAGACGCCGGGCGGCACGGGCGGGTTGCGGGTGGCCGGCAATTTTATCAGAGCCAACTTGCCCACGACCAAGATCTGGGTCAGCCAGCCGACCTGGCCTAACCATAACGGCATTTTCAAGTCCGCGGGCCTGCAGGTCGGAATGTATCCCTACTATGATGCGGCCGGCAAATGCCTGGATTTCGCCGGCATGAGCAAGGCATTGGAGCAGGTCGCCGCCGGCGAAGTGGTTTTATTCCACGCCAGTTGCCACAATCCGAGCGGGGTGGACCCGACCGCGGCGCAATGGGCGCAACTGGCGGAGATGGCGGCACGGAAGCAATGGCTGCCGCTGGTGGATTTTGCGTATCAGGGCCTGGGCGACGGGTTGGACGAAGACGCCGTCGGCGTGCGGGCCTTGGCCGCCCGCGTACCGGAAATGATGGTGATCAGTTCGTTCTCCAAGAATTTCGGGCTTTACAACGAGCGGATCGGAGCGCTGACCGTGGTGGGCGAGGATTCGGCGGCGGTGGAAAAGGCTTTCGGCCATGTCAAGATTGCCATTCGCACCATCTATAGCAACCCGCCGGCGCACGGCGCGGGGATCGTGGCTACCGTGCTTCAGGACGCCGACCTCCATAAGCTGTGGATCGGCGAAGTGGCGGCCATGCGTGACCGGATCAACGGCATGCGCCGGTTGTTCGTCGAGACCCTCAAGGCCAAGGGTGTCCGGCAGGATTTCGCTTTTATCA
>CAZXSA010000434.1:0-2738 GCA_964642815.1 uncultured Planctomycetales bacterium
CAGCAAGGCAGGCCACCAATGGGCCGCCGCCAGACGAAGCTTGATCGGCAGTTCGGAAACCATCACCGCCGCCAGAGCCAACGCCACGCGCGATTGAATCAAGCCATCATCATCCCAGTCGTGCCACTTGCCCCAGGCATTACAGGCATGATGCACGCGTCCGTCCGCGAGCCGGGCGCGGGTCAGAAAGCGAAAATAGGTTCCCGCCAGCCCATGAAAAATCTCGCCGTCGGCCGTGTCGCTGACCATCGCGCATAAGCGTAAGGCATCCGCGTTATCGACCGCCGAATAGCCCGCGAACCGATCAGGCACTTCTCCGCGCGCACCGCGGATTAAACCAAGTGAATCCGTCAATCGTCTGAGGTGGTCGAGTCGAATCGTTACATCGGAAATCATGACATGTCCTCCTGGCCGACTGCCTGAAAGGCGTGTACCAATGCGGATGAACGAAGTTCATCGCGCGGAGCAAGGATGGGTCAAAGCCACCACTCACCTCAAAGGGGATCATCGCATTCAACCCCCTAAGGTGGTGCTAATATCCCCTATTCAGCATGTCGGTTTAGGGTAGATTCCGGTTTATTTATAAAAACGATAAATACGGGTTTTTACCCGACGGGTTTTCCGGGAAGTCCCTCGTGGTCCGATTATGTTCTCGTCCAATGGATGATTTGTTCCACGAGTTTGCGAATACCCTCGTACACCTCGGCCGGCCCGCGAGCCAACATATAGGCCGGGGTGGATACGACTCGATAGGTCTCATCGGCCACGGCCTCCCCGTAACTACAGGCAACGTGTTCAGCGCCCATCTTTTTGATGTTTTCAGCCGTTTTAGGATCGCGGCCGATGGTCAACTGGGCTTTGATCCGCCGTTTACCGAGCACGCGGGCCAGCATGGCTGGGGCAATGCAAATGGCCCCAATCGGCTTTCCTGCCTCGATCATTTCCCCCACCAGTCGCTCCACCTCCGCGTTCACCCGACACTCAGCCTCCTGAAGGGCATAACTACTCAAATTCTTTGCCGCACCAAGCCCGCCTGGAAATATCAAAGCATCAATCTGTTCCGCGGACACTTCGGCCAGGTTCTTAATATTCCCACGAGCGATCCGGGCCGATTCCACCAGTACATTACGTTTTTCTTCCGCAGGCTTTTTCTCCAAATGATTCATTACGCTCGTCTGGCTGATATCAGGGGCACAACAGATAATCTCGGCCCCGGCCTGATCCAAGGCCAGGAGGGTCAAAACCGCCTCGTGAATTTCAGAGCCGTCAAAAACACCGCAACCGGACAGGCAAACCGCTATTTTTGGCATAAAAAACCTCCTTAGTCCCGCCCGACACGACCTTTATGTATTATAGTTATTCGGAATTCATATACCATAACTCTTCAGGGATGGACACCATGAAAGGCCCAAGGAGGCGAGAATTGAAAGAAAACAAAAACCCCGCTTCTAAAAACCGTTCCGTGCACGGGTCTTAGGAGCGGGGCTGGATCGGGATTCCGATTTTTTTGCCCTTTTCATGGTCGTCTTTCGACAACCGAAATATTAATATACAGGTGGCGTGCCAGAGGATTAATCATAAAATAAGCATCATCAAATAGTCATATCATTATTATTTTCAATAATATACAAGAAATCAACGAATTTGAAATCGATCACGCTTCGTGATGCAAATATCACGCACAAAGGTGACGATCTCGTCACGGCGTGTTAAATACGTCACATCTGATATAGTTTTCAGGATGGGATATCAATACCCAATTGCTTGATCTTCCTGGAGAGATTTTCGCGGGCCAAGCCTAGGATTTCCGCGGCCCGGGTAATGTTTCCCCCCGTTCGGGTCAGGGCCAGGCGGATATATTCCCGCTCAAAGTCCGCCCGGGCGTCGGCCAGTGGTCGAAGAGGGGTATCCGGACGGGATTTTTCGGCTATCGTAACGGTCGTTGGCTGGTCAGTGATCGGCTCACCCGTACTCAACTGACCCGCGAGCATACCCTGCATCATCTCGCCAGAGATATCCTGGCCGGCATAAAAAATGGTCAAACGTTCCGCCAGGTTTCGCACCTGGCGAACATTGCCCGGCCAATCGAATGCCATCAGCACCTTGACCGCCTCCTCGCCCAGCCGTACCGGAGGGGCTTTCAGGCCGGCGGCGGAAGCCTCGGCGAACAACCGGAACAACAACGGGACATCCTCGCGTCGGCTCCGTAACTCCGGCACCTCAATCCGCACCACGTCCAGGCGATACCATAAATCCTCGCGAAACCGGCCCTCGCGAACCATGCTCGGCAGATCCCGATGCGTCGCGGCAATCAATCGTACATCGACGGCGATCGGCTCCGACCCTCCCACCCGCTCGATATGCCGGGTTTCAATCGCCCGAAGCACTTTCGTCTGGGCGGCCATAGGCATGTCCCCGATTTCATCAAGGAACAACGTGCCCCCATCGGCTAGCTCGAAACGCCCTTTACGCGTGCCGCGGGCGTCGGTGAAGGCGCCCTTTTCATGGCCGAATAATTCGCTCTCGATCAAATTCTCCGGAATGGCCGCGCAATTGACCTTGATAAACGAACCGCCGCTGCGCAATGAACCGTAATGAATCGCCGCCGCGATCAGTTCCTTGCCCGATCCACTGGGCCCCGTGATGCAGACAGTCGCGTCGGTGGCGGCCACGCGCAATACCTGACGGGTTACTTGACGCATCACCGCGCTGCGATAAACCAACGGGAAAGGAAGGTC
>CAZXSA010000435.1:0-2719 GCA_964642815.1 uncultured Planctomycetales bacterium
CCGGTATGTTCGACGGCTAATTGACCGTTAACCCAGACCTTGGCCTCACTCTTGCAAGCTCCGAAGATCACCCAGACATCCCGCCGTTCCCACGCGGGGCCGTCAGGCAAAGTGATCTTCCGCTGATACCAGGCCGCCCCCTGATATTCCGCGGTCCCGATGCCGCTGAGTTCGCTCTGCCAGGGGAAAGGCACGATGATGCTTTTCGAAAACGCCCGCCGGCCCGATTCATACCAACCCTCGCGCTCGCCGACGTTTTCCGGATCAAATTCAAAGGCCCAAAGCCCGTTGAGATTGATCCACGGGCTACGCTTGAAATTCGGCCGGGGATGTTCCGGCCAGGGGATGCCCTCGACGCTCTCTTCCAACCGGGCATCGGAAGGCCCGCTCCCATCCGGCATCACCGCGGACGAAGGCCATTGCGCCTCCTCCGCCCAGACCGGCTGAACAAGCCCCAGCGTCAACAGCGACCCGATGATCATCGTGATGATTTTCATCTGGATATCCTCCGTGGTAAATCATCCCGGTTAAGGTTGGCTGAGCCGATCCAGCATTTCCCGCCGACTGGCCCGAAAACCGGCGATATCGGTGTTATAGCGATCAAAATCGAGAATATGCTTCGCAGCCATTTTCATCGCGGCGTCCCGGTCGCGCTCGGCCCATTGGCTGAGCAGTTCGTGATCCACGATGCCGTCGCGCATGGCCTCGAAGCGGATCGAGTCCAGCGGACCATCCTTACCCGGGTAAACGATCCAGGAGTCACCGGCGGGCAGAAACTGGCCATCAACCTGATCCCGGGTAACCTTCTTAAATGGGTCAGCGTTACTCTGCCAGGCATTGTATCCCCAGTGCAGATAGCCGGTAATCCCGTAACGGAAATTGATCCAGTGCAACAGGCGAACCTTGAGCAGCGGTAGTTCGATAAAGCGGTTGGCATATTCGCCCTGCGGATTGAGGCAGGTATAGAACCAGACCTGCTCGCCGGCCTGCTGACGCTGCTGATAGTGGGCGTAATCCCTGTGCAGGAAATTAAGTTGGGGTACCCAGACATCCACGCATCCGGCGAGATGCGCGGAATGGACCGCGTCGATGAATCGGAGCTCGGGGGCCAGTGGGCGCAGCTTCCGGGCGATCCGGCAATAACTTCCGGCGTTAGCGTCGATCGGTTCGTCAGTCAGATGTTGCAGGTAGATATCCAACCAGCCTTTCTCGCGAAGGTGTTTGACCAGCGTGGGGAAAAACCAGCCGTAGAATTGCTCCACCCTGGCATCGTCCGGGTCCACGCGTTCGGTGACCACCTGGCCGTCCTGAATGCCGTAGACCGTGACCACGAAGGGGGCCGTCCATTCACTGCCCTTACGCCCGCCGATATGACTTCCTTCGATCAACCCGATGACGCCCTCTTCCATAAAGATGTTGACCATTCTGTCAAAATGGGAAAAATCGGCCTCCAGGCGGCCGTCCCGGCCGATCCGGAACTCGACCAGTTGAAAAAGCATAAGGAGGGCCACATTCTGACGATGGTCGGCCATGTTCCGCGCATAACGGCGGATGAATGCCCAATATTCCTCTGAAAATAACGGGGTGGGGACGGCCGAGTGGGTCGTGTAATTGAAAAGCCAATTGGTGATCCACAGTCGCGTGCGCTTAATTTCCGCCCCGTAAACGCGAATCACCGTCGGCAGGACGGCGGAGATCTCCCGGCCGTCGACCGTGGCCACGGTGTTCAATTGCCCTTTGTACAAACCGGGGGATGCGTCCAGGGGGATCGGAACCGTGATCCAGATCGGCTGGGCCTGACCGGCATCAACGTCGATGGCCTCCATCTCCAGCAGGGGATCCGGAAAATCGGCCGGCGGCCGGCGTACAGGCTCTTTGGGCGGGATTTTGTTAATACCCTTTTCGATCGGGACATACCCGACAAAGCGGGGTGGTCGGGCCTGGAGAGTTGTCGCCGGGTGGCCGTCTTGAACGAAAGCCGTAAGGTGAACCCGCAAGCCAATCAGTTTCGCCGGACAGCGAACCACTACCTGTAACGAAGCATGTTCGCCACGCGCCACCTCGGCCAAAGCTTGCAGCCCGGCCCGCGGCTCAGCGTCGCGGAAAACCTTCTCCAATGGATCGACGGCCCACAAGGTGATTGACGGCAAATCCTGCGCCAACAATACCGCCGGGGGGAAACAAGTCCAGAGCAGTATAGGTATCAGCATGCACCCGATTTTCATGAGGCCATCCCTTATCGCAAAGGTCATCTATCCAAGCAGCCCAATTCCAGGTCTATACCTCGACCAGGTATCTTTGCTGCATCCGGCGGGCGTCGGCCAGGGTCCTTGGCGCAGCGCACAGGAGCACGCCGGTAGGAAAGCGTTGTTTCACGCGGGCGGCCGTCAGGTGCTCTTCCGGAACGGTCACGCGCGAAAGCGGGACACGGCGGGCGGCCGCCTGGACATAGATCTCGTCGATGTCCATCAGATAGGCCTGGCCGAAATCGAGATGCACGACGCCGGGGATGTCCAGCAGATTGTCCACTTGATGCCGGCCGTTGCCGCAGAAATGGAAGCCCACGCTGCCCAGGGCGGCGGCCAGATACTCGTTGGCCGGCCGAATGATTTCGCGATACATCGCCGGGGAGATCATCACCGCCGCCGAGTCCTCCCGAATCAACAGTTTGCCTTTGACGCCGATCGTGTGCTGAAACTGCCCATGCGGATAAAGCTGA
>CAZXSA010000436.1:0-2673 GCA_964642815.1 uncultured Planctomycetales bacterium
TGGCCTGGCCCGGTTTGTGTTCCTCCAACAGCTTTTTGGCCCGCGTCACATGAGCTTCCGCCGCCAGTTCCTCCGCCTCGGCCAGGGCATCCTGATAACGGCCGCTCCGGGGCGACTTCTCCAGGGCCTTGCGGTAATGGGCGACGGCTTGGTCGTAATCCCCGGCCGCCTGCATTTCCCGCCCTTGTCGGTAATATTTATCACCCGCGCAGCCGGCAATGACGGCCGCGACTAATAACAAGATAACCCGAAACAGGAACGCATGGCCCGTGTAATGTCCAATCGGTCTTATGCTCATGATGCACCCGCTTTCCGTAGTGGATGGATAGACTACCCCTTCGCGGCAATAAAATGCTACCGGCCTCGACGGTCAGCCGTCAAGGAAACCAATCCGTCGCGCTTGGTTTCTGGCATTAATATAACCGGACACGCCTGCCGGCCCCTGCGTTGGCATGAATTGGAAATTCGTGCGTTCGTGGTGAAAAAAAGGCCGCCTTGCGGAGCAATGTACCCAACTTCGCGTCTGCTCAGCCCTCGTACTCCGCGTACCGCTCGGGATACATGCGTTCCTTGGCCAGTTGACGTGTTCGCTCGTCCTGGACGTCGGCCCGGCGCTTGAGAATGAAACGCACGAACATATTGATGAGTAAGCAAATAATCAGGCCGGCCAGGCCCAGGTGAAAAACGATTCGACTGACGATGCCGGCCCCCATCGCCGCGATGGCCGCCGAGGCAAACCAACTGAAGACGACCCAGATGGTCCGGGCCAGTTTCAGGTCCGCGTCGCCGCGTTGCAGGATGCGGTCGGCCGCCCCGGTGGCGATCACCGCCGCGAAGGCTACATAGGTGGTCGAGACCGGCAAGCCCAAGCTGGAGGCGGTGGCGATGACGCTGGCGGATACCCCCAGGATGACGCAGGCCCGCAGGGCATCGTAGTGCAGACGTTCGCCTTGAGCCGTGCGCGCCGGCGGGGGGGCCAGCACTTCCGCCCGCCGACCTTTGCGGATCATCATGCGGGCCAGCCGGATACACCAGCGCGGAGCGTACAAGGCCACGTTGCCGGTCATGCTTCCGGTGTTGACTTGCGCGCTGGTGACCCGCTGGGCGTTCTTGGTGGTCATGCCCAGCAGCAAGAGAAATCCGCAACCCAACAGCATGGACCAATGAATATCCATTCGCGTGCCTTGGGCGACTCCTCCGTAACGCACGATGTTCCAGCAGGCCAGCCCCGGCGAGGCGCAGTTGGCCAAATCGTTCTGCCCGAAGGCAAAACCCATCGAGATCATCCCGATGATCGCCAGAACGGGAAACAGGCGACGGGCGGCCGCGCGGCCGTAGCTGATCAGGATCAGGTGGATCAACAGCGCAAAAATCGCCCATACCGCCGCTGTCAGCGTGAGAATCAGGGGCAAGCCGTAAGTGTCGTAGCGATCGGCCAGAAAGGTATTCATGGCCTTGACAATGTAGACGTCCTTCATCCCTTTGACGATCATGAAGTAGAACAGGGCGGTCAACATGGCTCCGCCGACCCAACCGCCGTGTAGCCGCAGGGTGTCCAGATCCTGGCATCGGTCACGTATCGCCCCGCGGACGATCCGTTGGAACATGAAGCCGAAAATGCCGCTGATCAGAATGGAAACCAGAATGGCCGTAACGACCTTGCCGGCCATCGGCCATTTGACGATCCCCAGCCCGCCGATCGCGCTGGCCGCCCCCATGATCTCGAATACCAGGCAAGCCGTCGTGCTGACCGGCATGCCGTAGGCCGAGTAGCTGTAAAGCAAAACCGTGTCCACGATGTAAACGGAAATGAAAACCGTGAGAACCTCGTAAACGTTCAGGACGGTCGGATCGAAAATTTCCTTGCGGGCGGTGTCGATCACCCCAGAGGAGGTGGCCGCTCCCACGACCACGCCGATGCCCGCCACCAGCACTGCCGCCCGGCGATCCAGAATCCGAGCGCCATAAACGGCATTGACCAGGTTGGCCGCGTCGTTTCGCCCCACCTCCACGGTGTCCCAAATCAACATGCCGACCGCCACGATCAGCGCGCCGATCAGGAAAGGATCAAGGGGTACCGCGGAAGCCATCAGACCATCCATCATCGAGGCGGTTACTCCGTTTCGTGAGGTTTTGAGGCTTTGTCCATGATTAGCGGATCAACATGCGGCGGAGGCGTTCCGCCGTCTTGTCCGCGTGATTGGCCAGTTTTCCCAAGTTCTGGAAGACGTTCGACCAGAGGAAAATATCCGTGGCCCGAATCTCGTCCTCCAGGGCGAACAGTTTCTGGGCCAGCTCGAACTGGGTCTTGTCCGTTTCCCACTCCTCTTGCTCCGCCTGGGCGACCAAATCGAGAATCTCCTGAACCCGCCGGCCGCCGAAATCCCGCTCGCTGAGTTCCCGAAGTTTCTCGGAGCAGCCAAAAAGGCTCGCGCAGACCTGCAAGACCTGGCGGACCAGGTTCATGATGTTCTCGGCGATGGCTGGCGGCATGACTAGCCGCTTGATGGTCAACACGACGGCCAGATCCTCGGCCGAGTCGGCGATGTCGTCCTGCAGTTTCAGGTAGGCCAGCAGATCGCCGCGATAGATCGGCAGATAAAAACTCTTCGGCATCGTCTCGCGAATCTGGTTTTTGATCTGGTCGGCCTTGTGTTCCTCTTTATATACCTG
>CAZXSA010000437.1:0-2667 GCA_964642815.1 uncultured Planctomycetales bacterium
CCGCCCCGAAGCCGAGGAAAAATGGGAAAAACTCCACCCCGAAAAAGCCTGACCGGCTACCCGCTTTCGCCGCCGATTAAGAATTGGACTCATCCCTTTTTCCGTCTTTCGTTTCATCATCATCGCCGCCAATCAAACCTTTGGCGTCTTGGTCTTCCAGTCGCAGCTTCGTGGCGGTGTCTTTGAGGCGTTTTTTGACTTGCCCGATGGGCTCGGCGGGGGGAATACTTTCCGGCAACGTACCGCCAATTCGTTTGATGGCCTCCCGCACCTCCCGACCAACCTCATGATGGGTATCGACGGCCTTCTGTGGATCGCGGACTCGATCACGGGCAAGTTTTTCGCGCGTCTGGGTCATGCGGAACTGATTGGCGGCCAACTCGGTTGTGTCCATCCGATCCAGAAGGTTGTCTTTCGGAGG
This sequence comes from uncultured Planctomycetales bacterium, assembly GCA_964642815.1. Taxonomy (GTDB): domain Bacteria; phylum Planctomycetota; class Phycisphaerae; order UBA1845; family PWPN01; genus JAAYCU01. Next base: position 422 of record CAZXSA010000437.1, read on the forward strand.
AATGCCCTTGTGCGTTTTGATCTGCTCACGGCCGAGCCCGCCGTAAAGACCCTTATACCCTGCGTCGTGAAAAACGCCGAACAAGCGACTCTGAACGCCGGAATCCCGGGCCGCGCCCGACAAGGCCTTGAACTCCTCGGAGGCCTGCTTGCGCATTTCAATCCGCTCCCGGTCGGCGGCCTGGGTGTCGGACAACTCCTGCCGGCGGGTCTGGATCGCAAAATATTTCTGGGCGCAGGCTATTTCCGGCTTGCGTGGATCGCCGTTCTGGGCGATGAGATAGCAAGCGAAACGGGAAAGGTGGTAATCAGCAATTTTCCGGGTACTCCCGGAGCCAAGATCGACCATTTTGCCGGCGCGCGCAAAATGGTGGTCCGGATCGTTACCTGATTGCCGACAGGAGGTTATGGCCTTCCGGATCGCGTTTTCAAATCTGCGCCATTGCCCGTATCCGAGCAGGGGCTGAAGCTCTCGGGCCGTCCAGTATTCGGCCCCGTGCTGATTTGTTCGCTTGTTCTGCTCGAAGGTTTTCCCGTCCGGCCTTTCGATGATGTCCCCGCTCATTTATGAAAATCTCCTCACAACTTCCGACTCATACGACCCGCCAGAGAAATCCCCGCATCATCCTACCCAAAATCTCCAGGTCATTGAAGGTTCACCAGATGATGACCACATCATTTGTAATTAAATCCCCGTCAGTTTCCCCACGAATCCCAAAGGGATTTCATCCTATAGCCCTGATCAACGGGAATTGCCAGTATCGGTTCGTCAGGGTTCCTTCGCGTTACGATTGCCGTAGGCGGACTGGATCGCCTCTTCCATGCGGGCCACCTCCTCGTCCGACAGGAATTCGAAATGGCCGGCGCGCTTCCGAGCGGAAAGTCTGCCATTGTTTTGCACGCAGGCCGGATGGCCCATCTATCGCGTAGCGATGGATTTCACGATGATCGAATACGCACAAACACGCCCTTGTTATCAAGCAGGTCGTGAACCTGTTTACTCTCATCACCAATCATCGAGCCCCAACCCATGCATGATTACTGGGCTGGATGGGCCACCTGGTTGTTCAATATAAAAAAATGCTTCTGATTGGAGATCAACAGTTATAATATGGTGTTTAACGAGAAAAACGCTTACAAATTAAACCGATTATGCAATTAATATTATTCAAGAACAACGCCGCATATCGTTTAAGCAACCCGACCAGAAAAAATAACCAATCGAATATAAAGCATTTTGAATAAGAGCCTTACGCTTTGTATCCCAGGTTATGGGCCAGGTCTGTAACAGCCTCGGTCGATCATTGCCAGCGGTGGTGGGACGGGGCATAATGGCCGGCTCGATATTCGCGGCTGTGGCCATGGATGAGGCTTGAATATAAAGGGCGGATAACCTGATGGATGAACAGGACACAGGGACAAATATGCCGGCATCGTCCGCGGGGCGGATGCTGATCATCGGCCTGGATGGGGCGACGTTCGATATCCTGCGGCCGATGATGGCGGCCGGGCGCATGCCGCATCTGGCCGCGCTGATCGCGGAGGGCACCTCGGGCGTTCTGAATTCGACCATTCCGCCGATCACTCCGGCGGCCTGGACGACCTTCATGACCGGCAAGGGCCCCGGCCGTCACGGGATCATCGACTTCGAGCGCTATGACGCGACCACCGGCAAGCTGGCCTTCAACAGCACCTACGAAATCCGCGAGCCGACCATCTGGCGAATCCTTAGCGAGCGGAACAAGCGGGTCGGAGCGATTCACGTACCCATGACCTACCCACCGCCGAAGGTCAACGGGTTCGTCATCTCCGGCTTCGAGACGCCGGGCATCCATACGGAATTCACCTTCCCGCCCGAATTGAAAGCCGAGATACTCAAACGCTGGCCCAAGTACAGCTATCAGACCAACTGGCGGCGGCGAGCCTTCGGCGGCGACGCGCTCTTCGCGGAAAACCTGCACTATATCGAGGACAGCTTCCGTCAGGGGGCTGCCCTGACCCGCTATTGCGGTGAGCAATACGGCTGGGACGTGCTGATGGTGCTGTTCAAGCTGGTGGACAACCTCCAGCATAAGACATGGAAGTATCTTGATCCGAAAACCAACGGGCGCTATGCGAAGCGTGCGGAGCTGGCCGCCCATTGCTTCAACGTCTTGGACGAGGCTTTGGGTGATTTGTTCGATTACGCCCGGTCCAAGCAGGCCGCGATCCTGATCATGTCCGATCACGGCCACGGCAGCTTGGACG
>CAZXSA010000438.1:0-2635 GCA_964642815.1 uncultured Planctomycetales bacterium
CCGTGCGCCGACGAATAAAGGGCGCCGCCAACAGCAGCAACAGAGCGCTGGCCGGTTCGGGAACGATGTTCACCACCAAAGCCTGGCTGGTGCCAATGGGATTCCCCTCGGCGGTAAACACATTACCGTGCTCCTCCCCCGGGATACCCAGCGTGAAGGTTTGGCCTGCATAGGCTGACAAATCCGCCAACGGCTTGATGGTCACCTTGGCCAAGAGGAACGTACCCGCCGGATGCAAGCCCACGGACCCCTTGAACCATGATTCGAACTGCATAGCGTCGGAAAACTGTTGCAAACTCATGCCCAGGTTTTCGGCCACGCTGTATCCAGGAAAGTCACGGGTACATGACGAGGCGTTCACCGAGGCGTCAACATTCGAGACTTCCCATAGAGTGTTCTGATTCGCATCATCCCACAAAAGGAGCCATTGCACGCCGCTGGTCTCGTTTGCGGCCACTGTCATATTCAAATCGAAAGTGATTTCGGTATCCACTCCCGGAGTGAAAGTAACCGGCCCGCCCAACAAGCCCATATCGACACCGAACGCCGCCACCGGCCATGCCAACAAAACCAAAGCCAACAAAACTTTTCTCATTTTCATTCTCCTTTTCCTTCCACCACGTTCGAAAGAAACCATCCTTCGATCCGGAGCGGAACTAAATAAACTGTACTTCCTTTCCCTCTTGCTTTTCCCCGGGAAAACGCTTCCCAGGAAACCCACTTCTCTGCACTTTTCAAAATCCTCCGAGTTTCGGACCCGGCTTTGAACCCGGGTCCGAAACCCGGTTACAAAACACTATCTCCGGTTACGGACAGTTAGCTGTCTTAGCCAGATTGGCCTTGACCGCATTCTGGTCCAGGATGTTGATGGTACCGCTGGCATCCACGTCATGTAAGAAATTGGCCGAGGTAACCGGCTTGGCCAACTGACCCTTGACGGCATTCTGATCCAAAATGTTCACGCCACCGTTGACGTTGACGTCACCTCTGAGCAACCGCACGCGAAGAGTCTTGGCCGTCATGGTACATCCGCCCAAAGCGCTCTTCACGCCGCTGACATCAATCCTCCAACAGGTGTTGATCGTCGGTGCCGTCGCCATCGTCGCCACCAGGGTGTCGTTGGCTACGTTGGTCGTCGCCAGAGTCAAACTCCCGATCGAGCCGCTGTTCAGGACCACCGAAGCGGCACTGATATCAATGGTCTGATCGAACACGAACATCAGCCGGTGCTGGGAAATGGTGCCTTCCGCGCGTGGCTCGATGGTATACGGAGTCGGATTTAGATTGATAGCGATCGCGTAGTCGGTCGCCGAGGTCGTACCACCATGCCGCATCACGGACGCGGCCGAGAGCATGATTGGATCGGTGCAGGTAGGCACGCACGCGCCATCCACGCATTCCTCGCCCGCTCCGCAATCGTCATTGCTCAGACACTCGACGCACTCGCCCGTATCCGGATCGCAGATGTCCTCGCCGCAATCGACCGCCGGGAACGTGCAGATGCCGTCCACGCACGTATCGGTCGTGCATAGATTGCCGTCTTCGCAATCACCATCATTGACGCACTCGGCCTCGGGAACGCATTCGCCGTTATCCGGATCGCAGACTTCGCCTTCCGGACACTCGACTGGCGAGTGCTGGCAAACAGTTGCCACGCATGTATCGACGGTGCAAAGATCGGAGTCCAAGCAATCCAAATCTTCTTGACATCCGCAGGTTTCATCATTATTCACCACGAATGTGATCTCAGCCTCAACCACCTCGTTAGCCAAGGCGGCGAAATGACCGACAAGCTCCCAGTCGGGATCCAGGTCGCCTTCCAGGATGTTGTTGCTGACGTTCTGATCGTTCTTGGAGGAGATCAGCTTGAGAGTGTAAGTCCCACTGGGCAGGCCACACAGATTCATCTGGCCTTCGGCCAGGGGTGCCACGCCCAAACCCTCATAGCTCCAAGCGGAGCCGACAACGTCATCCATACCAATACCGAAGTAGTAATCGGACACCGGCACACCGGTATCATTCAATTCGGCCGCAACGTATTCCGGATAACCGGCACCCATGCCCATGAGCGTACCGGCAGGCGCGGCCGCCGCCAGCGGCTCGGCCAGACTGTCGGCCGCTCCGGTCTTACTCGGATAGGTATACCGAGTCAGGCCCGGGCCGCCTAAATCAAGTACATCAATCACTCGGCCGGGAGCAAGCTCGACGCCCGCATCGTTGATGTTGTAGATAAAGGTGAACGCCGCCCAGTGCAGCGGATCGGTCACGCCCAGGACCTGCCCACGGAATCCATCGTTGTCGCCGTCATTGATCGTGCTGTGGTAGATAACCCCCTCGACCAATGCGTCGGCCGCGTCCCGCAGTTCAAGAGTAAATGCGAAGTTGGCCAAACCGCTCGGCAACACCAGATCGTTGTGGGCGCCCGAGACCGCCACCTTTACACTCCAGGTCAGATCCACACTTCCCAAAGTAACATTGACCGTCTGACCGCCAACCTCGGTGTAGGTTCCCACCGTCGTATCGAATTGCGGATACGCCGGCGAGTTTTCGTACGTGGCGGCCTGGTTATCGCCACCCAAACCGAGCGTGTAGGTCACCCTGCTCGCCCCCAGCGCCGCGCCCGTGGAAACCACGG
>CAZXSA010000439.1:0-2618 GCA_964642815.1 uncultured Planctomycetales bacterium
GTGATCCAGCCCATACCCGTTATCACTACGCGTCGTCGTTTCACGTCAACTCTCCAGCTTCTTCAGAACCAAGGCCGCGTTCTGCCCGCCGCCGAGGGCATAAGCCACGCTGAGAACGGCGCGAACATGGGCCTCGCTCGGCTTGCCGGTTATCACCTTCAGGGCGCATTGCGGATCGATGACGCCGACATTCGCCGCGGCTGGGATCGTACCGTGCCTCATGCACAAGGCGGCCACCGCCAGATCGATCGCCCCGCTGCCGGCCCCGTTATTACCGATAGCACCCTTGATCGCCAGGGCGGGAATATCGCTTATCCGCGATCCCAAAACCGCGTGTAATCCACGGGCCTCGGACAAGTCGTGCTCGGCGATACCTGTTCCGAAGGTAGCGATCATATCCACGGCCTCGACGCCCAGGCCGGCATCGTCCAAGGCCTTGCGCGCCGCCAGGGCGATTCCGCCGCCTCGCGGATCAGGCGTATGCCAGTCGTGCGTGTTGCTGGAGGCGCCGAAACCCGCCAGCTCGGCGTAGATACTCGCTCCGCGAGCTCGAGCGTGTTCGAGTTCCTCGAGAATCAGCAGGCCGCCGCCTTCACTGATTACCGTGCCGTCGCGAGCGACATCGAAAGGCCGACAGGCCTGACCGGGATCGTTGGAGCGACTGAGCCGGCCGAGCAGCTCCTGCCGCAACAGGCCCATCGGATTGATTTTGCTCTCTGCTCCTCCACAGATGCATACGTCCGCGTCGCCGCGGGTGATCGTACGAAAGGCCTCGCCGATCGCCAGATGGCTCGAGGCCTCGGCGCAGGTGATCGTGTTGGAGGGGGCCTGGGCGTCATGCACGATGGTCACGTGGCAGGACAGCATGTTCGGAAGAAATTTCAGGAGCCAGAGCGGCGTGAGGTTGCTCATTCCCTCGCGGCCCCATCGGCGGATGTCGAACGTGCCCTGCTCATCGACGGCCGTAGCCAAGGCACCGGCCAGCTCGGTCAGGTCGGCGCAAATGAGACCGGCCCCGATGTTCGCCCCGAAACGCGCCGGATCGACGCTGACCGGTCCGTCGGCTTCCTTGCGATCGAGGATGCACTTGGTAACCAGAGCGGCATCCTTGACCGCCAGATAACTGGCCACCACCGCGATCTCGATGTCGCGGGCCATGATCTTGACGCTTTTTCGATAGGTCTTGGGCACGAAATCGGCGGTTTTCATCTGCTCGATCTGGCCGGCAACCTGCGACTGAAATCCCGAGGGATCAAAAGGCCGTATCCGCGAAATTCCGCTTTTTCCCTCAAGCAGACCATTCCACGTCTGCTCCGCCCCGATCCCGAGGGGGGTTACCAAACCCAGTCCGGTGATGACCACGCGTCGCGAATTCATGCTCCGGTCCTCACTTGTCGCGTTCCTGCCCCGAACGCTTGATGGCATACGTGCTCAACAAGCTCATGAAATCGTCGTTGAACACGAAATTCTCCTCGGGGAACTTCAATCCGCTCATGTTCTGGTCGATGTGCGAGAACATCAGTTCCACCTGTCCGATTTCCCGGTCGTCGCAGTAAATCTTGCCGCTGGTCAGGGCCGCCTCGGGGGCGATGGAATCCACGACCGCCTCGTAACGCAACTGCTGACCGGGTCGGGCCAGACCGGTAAAACTCGCCCGCTTGACCTTGGCCAGAATCACCTTTTCCTCGAAGTCGCGGGCCTCGCCGACCAGGATCCCCGCTGTCTGGGCCATGCCCTCGATCATCAGGCTGGCCGGCATGCAAGGATAGCCGGGTACATGGTCATGCAGATGCTCCTCGGCCATCGTCAGATTTTTGACGGCCACGGCTCGTTGTCCCGATTCAAATTCGATGAATTTGTCGATCCAGAACCAGCGCATGATGACAAACAGCTCCCTTTTGTATGTGGCGTCCGCGCTTATTAAGGCGACGGCCGGCGGGGGCCGGCCGTTGGTCGTGTGGCGTTTCGCCGTCCGCGCATCAGGCCGCCAGTTTCTTCTCGATGTAATTGACCAGCGTCCGAACCGTGAACAGGTCGGGCATCTTGTTCACATCCGGGTCTTTCTCGAAAGCCGAGAAATCCGCGTGCGGCATCGACTTCTTGATCTGGGTCAGACCCTTGTCGGTGAATTTCCCGTTGACCACGAACTCCGGATTGTTCAGCAGATCGTCCGGGAACAACTCGTTGCGCGGAATCTTGATATTAAAATTCTTTTCCAGCCGGAACACGATGTCGAGGAAATCAATGCTTTCCGCCCCGAGATCGCCTTGCAACGTGGCATCCTCGGTCACTTCCTCCGGCTCCACCGCCAGCGCTTCCACCAGCGTCGCCCGGACCTGCTCAAAGACCTCTGCACGGCTCATGGCCATGTCACATTACCTCCGAATAAGTTCCTTTTGATTCTTGACGCGCCGGGCAACGGGCATCCCGCTCGAGCCACCGGCAACCATTTCAACCGCGCCACAGCAAATTTAAACGTTCCCTGGCGGTCGCCACCAGTTTCGCATCCATATCGCTCATCGCCGGATCCTCGTCGGCCAGATTAAAATGGCGCAACGACCAGCGGGCTTTCACCATCTCCGTATCGCCGCATCGTCCCGTCCCGATAAAACGGCTGC
>CAZXSA010000440.1:0-2601 GCA_964642815.1 uncultured Planctomycetales bacterium
CATCGCGAGCAAACGATCCGGCGCCCGCTGGAGGAGGTTTTCGCGTTTTTCGCCGACGCGACGCAACTGGAAAAGATCACTCCACCCTGGGTGCATTTTCGCATTCTTACCCCACGGCCGATCGAGATGCATACCGATACGATTATCCGCTATCTTATCCGCTGGCGCGGCCTGCCATTGCCATGGCGCACGCGAATATTGCTCTGGCGCCCGCCACATATCTTCATTGATGTACAGGAAGCCGGCCCTTATCGCGTCTGGCACCATACCCATCGGTTCGAGCAGGTTCCCGAAGGCACCCGGATCACCGACACCGTGCGCTACGCTCCGCCGCTCGGTCCGCTCGGCGGCATCATGCATGCGCTTTGGATTCGCCGCGACGTCGAGGCCATCTTCGATTACCGCGGCCGGCGAATCGAGGAAGTTTTCGCGGAGCAGGCCGCCTCGACTTCCGAATAATGATCTGAAAATGTTGGCTTTCCAGTGAGGAATAACTAGGATATCCCAATATGAACGAACAAACTCTGCGTAAACTGTTGAGCGGCGTTCGCGAGGGGCGGGTTTCCCTCGACGAGGCGATCCGGTCCTTTCGTAATCTGCCTTTCGAGGATCTGGGTTTCGCCAAGGTCGATCATCATCGCTCCCTGCGTTGCGGTTTTCCGGAAGTCATTTACTGCGCGGGCAAGACCACCGCGCAAGTCGTCGAAATCTTCGAACGGCGCCGGATTGGCGGTGGCAATGTACTGGCCACCCGCGCCTCCGCCGAGGTAGCCCGGGCCATCCGCCGCAAGGTTCGCAAGGCCCGCTATAATTCGATCGCGCAAACCGTCGTCCTGCGGCAGAACCCCGCCCATCCGACCGATCACTACGTGGCCATCGTCTGTGCCGGCACCTCCGACATGCCCATCGCCGAGGAAGCCCGGGAAACCTGCGAGATCATGGACCAGCCGACGCGCTCATTCTACGACGTGGGTGTCGCCGGGATTCATCGTCTGCTGGCCCATGCCGCGGAATTGAATGAGGCCAAGGCGGTGGTGGTCTGCGCGGGGATGGAAGGCGCATTGGCCAGCGTCGTCGGCGGGCTGGTGCCCTGTCCGGTGATCGCCGTACCGACCAGCATCGGTTACGGAGCCAGCTTCGGCGGACTGGCTCCGCTGCTGACCATGCTCAACAGTTGCGCCGCCGGAGTGGCCGTCGTGAATATCGATAACGGTTTCGGCGCCGGCTACATGGCCGCCCTTATCGCCCGATCCGGGGATACGCTCATAAACTCCCGCAAAAGCGGCAAAACTCGTATCCATAAAAAAGCAAGGAAACGCTCGTCCTGAAGCTGTAGGGCATGTAAAGAATTTAGCGGAAGGATTTACACGCGGCGAGGCGGCATTTCCCGGCACACCATGAAATGACGCAGACTTCCTTTATCCGCGGTAGCCGGTATACGAAATTTGAGATTTGAAATTTGAGATTTGAGATTTGAAATTTGAGATTTGACGAGTACTTATCAGAACCGGAAGCAGTTTACCCACCGTGGCGGGGCAGCACCCGGCTGAGGGGGGCGAATCTTGGCCTGTCGAGGGAATATGTTTCCATTGGTTACGTTGCACGGTGTCGGCCGGTCGCTTCCGCTCCCGGTTCTGATGGGAGCGTTCACCTTCAGTGGTGGTCCGTGATGGTCCCTCGCTGACGCTTGCTACTCCGCGAAATCCCGACGTACATTGAGATGAACACAAGTCGGACTGGTGGGGAATTCCTCAGGATGTTGCGGGTGGTGGTTTTATGGAAGCGGTGAAGCCCAATTGCTCGGGCGAGCAGCCCAGTTCCTCGAAGTTAAAGGGCCGGCCGCACTCGGGACAACGCATGACGGTCAAGCCGAAAAGGTAGTAGTCGCATTGCGGGCAATGACCGTCGGGATGCTTGCGCAAGCGGCAGGTCAACAGCAGCCAAACGGTTCGCCGCCAGCCATGACCGGTCAAGGCCCGGGCCTCGCCAATCGACGAAAGCAGAAGCAGGCAGGAGGCCACAAAAGAGACATAGACGCCGTAACGGATATTCACTGAGGATTGGAACAGCCAATAAGCGAACCATACGGAGGCGGCCAACGTCGCGATGAATATATGGCTGATGAAACGTAACGGGCGAAGAGGCATGGTGGCGATCATATATGCCAATACCAGTAATGGAACAAACAAGTAACCGACATAAAACAGTAAAGATACATAGATGTCTTGAAAGGTCGGCAGATCACCCATGCTGATAGTACCTATTAACAAGACAGCCAATAACAGAAGACAATCCCCCAGAATGAGTATGGCGATAGCCTTCGTACACAATCTGGATAACCCGCCAAACGAAGTCATTCTGAAACCGGCATGAAGAGCGATCAGGAAACCCAGCAGATAGGCGGGAATGCAGAGGGCTGTAAACATAAGCTGCTGGGCGATGGATTCCAACGAGCCATCACCCGCATGGACAGCGCCCGCCAAATTCACCGCCAAGACCGCGGGACTGTAATGAACGGAGCATCCTTGGATGAAAATGGCGGGGAGAAAGAACGTGGCCGCCAGGAGGAGTCCGGAAGTCATGCTCAGCATCCGCCACGGC
>CAZXSA010000441.1:0-2598 GCA_964642815.1 uncultured Planctomycetales bacterium
TGTACGAGAACCACCCGCCGCAATTCTGGCGGTTTCTCCGTTGGCTGTTGTTCCGCGAATGTCGGCGGGAGCTGAACTGTATCTTTCCGTCGGTCCGTAAGGCCTTGAAACACATGGCCTCCGGGAAAGCGATTTTATTCATTCACGGAGAGCGGGACAGTTATATTCCAGTGGAACAGTCTCAATTGCTTTATAACTTAGCTCCTGGCCCCAAATCACTATGGGTAGTCCCCGGAGCTAAACATAATCAATCCGTAGTGGTTAAGCCGGAGTACTATGCGGCCCGAACCGTGGCGTTTTTCGACGAGTATCTGGCCCCCAGACCGCGAATTGATGCAATGCCAGCGCGAAGTGCAAGCAAGGAACCCCCCGGAGCGCCAGCCCGAAGCGCTAGCGAGGGAACACCCTCTCGAAACGCCAACGACGTGCGGCACGAGGAGGACGCGGCAACGCCGAAGCCCAGACCTGGTCCGATAGAAACCCCGGCGGCCGACGCCGGCCGGGATTGACCGAACACGCGGGGGCCCCCTCTCCGCGTCTGACTTTCTCCTCCTTTATCACGGTTAAAACGGTGTCCACGATTTGCCTGGGTTTGCGGCCGACGGAAAAGATGTTATAGTTGTTGTGGAGACGCGTCGGGGATCGGAGGCGGGCATCGTGATCTTTTTGTGCCATTCATGAAGTGGGGTGCATCGTGGCTTCGGTCTGTTTTTATTTTCAAGTGCATCAACCCTTCCGGCTGCGGCGCTATAGCGTGTTTGACACGGACGCCAACTACTTCGATGAGAACAAGAACGCGGAGATATGCCGCAAGGTTTCGCGTAAATGCTACTTGCCGGCCAATCGCCTCATCCTGGAGATGATACGGCGGCACGGGGGGCGTTTCCGGGTCGCGTATTCGCTGACCGGCGTGGTCCTTGACCAGTTCGAGCGTTACGCGCCGGAGGTGCTGCAGTCGTTACACGACTTGAACGCGACCGGTTGCGTGGAGTTTCTGGCCGAGACATATTATCACTCCCTGAGTTTTCTCTATTCGCGAAGCGAGTTCGCCGAGCAGATTCGCCTGCACGGCGACAAGATCCAGCGGCTTTTCGGGCAGCGTCCGACGGTATTTCGCGATACCGAGCTGATTTACAACAACGACGTGGCTCATTTCATTGAATCGCTCGGTTTCCGCGGGGTGATCTGCGAGGGCGTGGATCATATCCTCGGGTATCGCTCGCCGAATTTCCTTTACCGGGCGCCCAACACGCGGGATATCGTCCTCTTGTTGAAAAACTATCGTCTCAGTGACGATATCGCCTTCCGCTTCTCCAATCGCGGCTGGAAGGAGTGGCCGCTGACCGCCGAGAAATTCGCCTACTGGGTGAACCAGGTGAACGGGAACGGCTACACGGTGAACCTGTTCATGGATTACGAAACCCTGGGCGAGCACCAATGGGAGGACACGGGGATTTTCGACTTCTTCCGGCATCTTCCGGAAGAACTGTTCCGCTACCCGGACAACGATTTCCTCACCCCGAGCGAGGTGATCGATCGTTACCCGGTGGCCGGCGAATACGACGTGCCGCACATGATCAGTTGGGCGGATACCGAGCGGGATTTGTCGGCGTGGCTGGGCAACGCGATGCAGTCCAACGCCTTGCACGAGTTGTACCGGCTGGAGAGCGAGATCAAGAAGTGCGACGATCCGGATTTGCTGGAGGATTGGCGCAAGCTGCAGACCTCCGACCATTTCTATTACATGTGTACGAAGTATTTCGCCGACGGCGACGTGCACAAGTATTTCAACCCCTACGATTCGCCCTACGATTCGTACATCAACTTCATGAACGTGCTGGACAACATTCGCGGCCGTCTGCGGGTCCGGCGCAACCGTCCGCAACTGCAGAAAATGCCGGCCTGAGGGTGCCGTTGAGTTTTTGGGTTTATCGTGGCTTATTCGCGACGGCTTGTTTGTTCTCCTATAATTGAGTGGCCATGAAGGTTCGGGAAGTTATGGTGATGCTGGAGAGAGATGGGTGGTATCAGGTGGCCACGCGGGGAAGTCATCGCCAATACAAGCATTCGCGGAAGAAAGGCCGTGTGACCGTGCCCGGCAAACCGAACGACGATTTGGCCCGTGGAACCTTGAACAGCATTCTGAAACAGGCCGGCTGTAAAGGGGAGCAATGATGCGTTACGCTATTGTTATCGAGAGAGCAGAGAGTAATTATTCCGCCTATGTCCCCGATCTGCCCGGTTGCGTGGCCACCGGGCGGACGTTGGAAGAGGTCAAGCGAGAGATCCAAGGGGCTATTGCTTTTCATATCGATGGGCTGAGAGCTGACGGTATTCCGGTTCCCGAATCGAGCAGCGTGTGCGAGTACGTGGAAGCCTGATAAATGCTCGTCCTCTCTCTCCTTCCCCGCGTCTCCCTCTCGCCCGATCCCCCCTCGCTCCTTCGTTGGCCGTCCAATCCCACCATTTCTCTCCATCCCTTAATCCCTCCCTCTCTTTTATGCCAAAGTGACGGCATTTCGTCCATCTTGTGGGCATTTTGACGACCGGAAAGGCTCAAGAGGTTTTAGGGGGTCAGTTTTGTGGGATTATTTGCCG
>CAZXSA010000442.1:0-2596 GCA_964642815.1 uncultured Planctomycetales bacterium
GGCCATCGCCTTGTTCACTCCTGCGTAACGTCTCGCCGATTCCATCCGGCCCGGCCAAGGGCGTCGGCCGGCGGCGCCCCGTCAATTCGCGCTGTAGGGCACCGCCTTGGGAAACAGTATCTCCTTAACCATCTCCTCGTTTTCCAGGACTTTGGCCAATTCGTTCTTGAACTTACCCCGAACGACCTCCATGCTGCCCGAAAAATCGCGAGGATCGGACTCGCGCACGATCGTGCTGAACCGGTCCTGTATTTTATTGGCCCGCTCCTCGACAAGTTTCGCGCATTCCTCGCGGTGTTTATCACCCACCACCGCGACGATCGTCAGTTCGTAAATGGTCATGCCGGCCTTTTCGTTCGGGGCTCGCAGGGTGGTTATCGCGACCTCCACATCCTTGTCGATCGGAACACCCTGCGATCCGTCGAGACCGGCGGTCATGGCGTCAACCTGCTGCGGCGCCGGGCCAAAATACTTGAACAGAACCACGACCACCAGGGCCTCGGCGGCCATGACCCCCAATAAAATACCCACCAACGTAAGATTCTTGCGCCGGCCGGGTGTGGCCTCGCCCGTTTCCGCCTGTTGTTCCACTTCCTTCTCAGCCATGTTTAACCCGCTCTTTCTCGGCGATATTTCCCTCGCTGCCCTTCATAGGGCTCGCGTACAGTATGATTTCCACCCGACGATTCACCCCGCCGGAGACCGGACCCGGATCCCGAATCAGCGGATCGTGGTCGCCGCGGGAAGTAATCTGAAGTCTCTCACCGGCAACCCGCTTCTCGCGTAAGACCGCGGCCACGGCACGGGCTCGCTCATAGGACAGATCCAGTGCATCGCGAAACGGCGCGGACACCGGCCAGGATCCGTCACCGGCATGTCCGCGAATCTCCAGACCGGCCTGTCCGTCGGCCAGATAATCGGCGATTCGCTCGATAGCCTGCCTGCCGGCCGGCTGCAACCGGGCGCTGAATGCCTCGAAACAAGCCGCACCCGCCACCCGAATCACCACCCGATCCTTCTCGACCAGTACATCGCAAGGCGCTAACGCCGATTCGTCATCCTGGCTTGCCGCGTGTTCCGTCGTCGGCCGCAACCCGGCACGTTCCAACCGATCCACCAAAGTCATCGGCCGTTGCGTCCCAAGCAAAACGCTCGCGTCGTGCCCGCCGATCGAAAAGCCAAAAGCCTTGCGCACCCCGTCGCGAACAACGGCATAATGCCGGCCGGGACGCAATTCACTCATGGCCGCGATCATGACAAAAACAGCCAGCAGTAGGGACATCAAATCCCCATAAGCCACCAACCAGGAGGCATCCTCGTCCTCATTGCGTAACCGCTGAACCCAAAACATCGTCAGGCGGCCTCCATCCAGGACGGTTTTCGCGGCTCGCCGGCCTGTTTACGATTTGCGGATTCCTCCTTGACGCTCGGGGCCTCTTGATCCGCGGCCAGGGACGAGACCTCCCGGCCCGCGCGGATAAACTCATAATCCTCGCCGCCGTCAGGCAGATACGCACGCAACTTCTGCTCGACCAGACGCGGGTGGTCGCCCCGCTGGATGGCCAGCACGCCATGCAACATGATCGTCTTGCACAAAAGCTCCTCGCTACTGCGATGCCCCAACTTCCGGGCTAAGGGCAGACAGATAACATTAGCAAAGAGCAGACCATACAAGGTGGTCAGCAGGGCAACAGCCATGCCCGGACCGATCGTCGACGGATCATCCATCCGCCCCAGCATGATGACCAGCCCGACGAGGGTACCGATCATGCCGAACACGGGGGCGGCATGGCCCATCGAACGTAGAATATCCCGCCCACGGACATGACGCAGGTCAGTACTCTCCAATTCCGTGTGCAGGACCGACTCGATCATATTGGCATCCAGACCGTCGATGGCCATCCGCATCGCCCGACGCAGGAAGCTGTCCTTCAAACCCTCAACAGACCTTTCCAACGCCAGCAAGCCATCCCGACGGGCCAGTTCCGCCAGGGCGATCAGGATCGCGATACATTCGGCCGGACTGTGTCGCTGCTCGCGAAACGCCTTACGTAACATGCGTCCAAAAGACCGAAAACGCATGAGCGGAACGGCGGCCAACGTGACGAGAATCGCCCCCCCGATGACCAGGGCCAGGGAAGGCAGACGCCAGAAAACGCTCATCGCCTCCCTGGAGCCGGCCAGCATGACCCAAATCACGAGGCCGATGGTGGCCGTCAAACCGATTATCGTACCGCGATCCATTTCAGCCGCCTTTACCTCGGAAATCCGCGAAAATACACAAATCACCACGCCGAGATCGATCGCCAGGCGATTGATTATCGGACGTTACCCGCAGGCTATCTTTTCCCAGTCTCATCGACTATCACCATCCGACAGTTCACCCGACCGGACCGCCGAAGACTTCATTCATACTGTACAATCCTTACCATTCGGGCATATTCGATGGCCTTCCGGACCACGTCGTGCATCTTCTCCCGAACGATCAGGGTATCGCCGTTGACCAATGTAATAGTGGTATCCGGCCGTTCCTCTATCGTACGGATCAGCTCGGAGTTCACCACGAAAGGGGTTCCGTTCAAACGGGTCAAGACAA
>CAZXSA010000443.1:0-2567 GCA_964642815.1 uncultured Planctomycetales bacterium
ACGCCAGATCGCAATACCCCGAGATCGGCGAAAGCAAAAGGTTCGTGGCCGCCTCAAAATGACCGATACGCAACATGGTTCAACAAGTTTCCAATAACAACCCCAAAATCATCAACGGTATCCAATGTACCATGAGTCCCGCCGCCGGTCAGGAGGGGCGAACTTTCGATACCTCGCGCGGAGGCGCCGAGGTGCTGAGAATAGAGTGCCTCGCGCAGAGACGCTGAGCCGCGGAGAATTATTTAATAAAAAACTCTGCGCCTCCGCGTCTTGGCGCGAGGCATTCTTTCAAAGCCAAACCCGAGGGAACTCGGTCCCGTGCGCCAGGGTCATGAGGGGATGGCAATCGACAAGGATTTCTGTTTCCAATCGCCTTCTCTTGAACACCCTCACGTTGTCTCTGAATAGCCACCATAGTCGTCGAGACGGATCAAATCAATTGTGGTTTTTCATCTTGACTTGGGCAAGCTTCATGAGTTCATCGGCCATCTCAAGCAATCCGTTTTCTTCGATCCCTTCCGTTGAAAGAATACCGTCCTTTTTGTAGCAATGGTTGTCTTCATAAAAATATCTGGTTTCAGATTCCAAAGTTGGCTTCTTGAGGTCATCTCCCTGATGATCAATCATGTACCATACGCGCTGGATAGCCATTAGCAGATGATTATCCTTGAAATAGAATTCGTAGTAGAACACCCGCCTGCTTGTCCCGATCTCGGACGCAATCATGACAATCTCAGCATTATGCATATAAGCGGTAGCGCCCGCACCGCGGCATGATTCGACATTCCAGTCCAGGTCGACGCTGATAAATTGAATCTTGCGATGTTCAAAATCTTTTTCGAGCGATGACTTATGGGTGGTGCTACAACCCACGGGCATGAAAAGGATCGAGCAAAATCGCATCAACTTATATTTCTTGCTTGCATCCATTACAAAGAAAACTCGACGACACGTTTCCCAGATTATGAGGCATCCTCTTTGTGCTTCTCTTGTCTTTATCATATCTTTTTCCTCGGCAGATAATCCTTGCGTACCGGAGAGAAAATCTCGATGGCCACGGAGTCCTCTTCAATACGTGCACCGTGCTCGACATTCATGGGAATGGTCCACGCGTCCCCGGGATGGGCATCATACTCTTTATCGCCGATGGTCAGGCGAAGCCGGCCTTTGACCAGATAGCCCGTCTGCTCATGGGGATGCGCATGCAAGGGAAGGGTACCGCCCTTGGTAAGAACGAATTCGGTCATCAAGGTTTTGTCGCCATAAACCAGGGTTTTTTGAGCAATACCGGGCAAGGGTTTGGCATAGTCGGTTTCATTGTGCTGATTGAACATCGATTTATCTCCGATCAGGTTTCACTTGGATATTCCTGGTCTTACCGGGAAGGGGTCAATAACAAAACCCCGACGACATGTTACAAACCTCCCCCGGTCAAAGCATGTTGGAATCATCGTTATATCCGAGGCGATTATAGGGTGTGTAAGGGGCATGACAAGGATGGTTATTTCACTTGTCGGCTGTTCATGCGCACCCAGACCCAAGATGACAATACCACCGCTGCTATGGACTGATGCCCGCGGCTTTTTCAGAACGACGACGTATGATCCGGCCATGAATCCCGAGCGACAGGCGGGCGGAGACGTAGCCGATAAGCGCGCCGGTCCAGCAGTCGCTGGGCCAATGCACGGCGTCGAGGAAGCGGGAGGTGGCGCAGCCGATCGCTAAAATCCAGAACAGCCAGGCGAGACGCGGATAGAAGCAGGCTAGCACGATCCCGGACGCGAACGCGGCCGACGAATGACCCGAGGGAAAGGACTGCGTGTCGATGGTGCCGTCGCCGTTCCGCCAGCCGAGCCAGGTCTGGCGATTATGTAGTTCGTCCAGCGGCGCGACGCGGGCGATGGCCGGGCCCGGCCGATACCGTGAGATCAGATGCTTGCCGCTGTCGTACCCGACCTTGGCGAAAAACTGGGCGAGCAGAAAAACGCCGATGATCGCCCAACGTCGCCGGTCGCAAGTCCCCACCACGATCAGGATGACCACGCTGGTCACGAACTGACCGAAATCCCGGAAGCTGACCAGCACGTTGGCCAGAGGTTCCTGCGCTTCCTCGCCGATCATGTCGTAGCGCCAGCGCATGAGGGGCACGTCGTAGACGAATAATGTCCCCAGGATGGCCGCCGCGGCCAGAGCCAGAACGATCTGCGGCCACCAGCAGCCTTTTCGGACGGGGGGATTCACCACGGAGGTAGAGAAGGCAGGAGTTTCGTTGGATGATGTGGTGGTCGGTTCGGTTGAGCTCATATATGCCTTTTCAAAGATCCTGACTCGGGAGCCTGCTGGATCAATATCTTGCTGTATCGAGCTTGCGGTATCGAGATTCCCATCCTTGCTGTATCGAGATTCCCATCTCGATACCACCGCTTGGGGATTCCCATCCCGCGGATGCAGATGTGCGAAAGGATTCGCTTGTCCGGCGGAAAATCAGTAGCGTCGCTTTTTCTCTCTCCTCACAGCAGTTCCAAAAACTCATCGACCGTCATACCTGCGCCGGCGATAATACTTCC
>CAZXSA010000444.1:0-2560 GCA_964642815.1 uncultured Planctomycetales bacterium
ACACCAAAGCCATCGAGATCGATCCGGAACAAGCAGCCCCGCACATCAACCTCGGTGCCGCGTTGCACAGCCGCGGTCAATACTTCGAGGCCATCCGGGCTTACAACGAGGCCCTTGAACTGGACCCGCGCCAGCCGATGGTTCTGGCGAACCTGGCCAATACGCTACTTGCCCAGAACCGTTTTCCAGAAGCCCGCAATTCCCTGCGACGAGCCCTGGAACTGGTGCCGGACATGGCTCTGGCGCATGAGCGACTGGGTTATTGCTACCTCCGACTGCGTCAGTACCAGGAAGCTCTGGAAAGTTATCAGCGGGCCGTCGATCTACAGCCGGATCTAGCCGATGCCCACACCGGCCTTGGCGTCTGCCGCATGGCCCTTTATCTTCAGCAACCGACCGACCGGGAAATGCGCCGCCTCGCTCTCGATGCCTGGCAGCGCTCGCTGGCCATCAACCCCCATCAGCCCAAAATCCGCAACCTGAGTAACAAATACAAACTGTCCGAGGCGGAAACATCCACCGTATTGATGGATGCGCCATAAGCGGGCACCGCTGCGGCCTATTTGAATCAGCCTTCTATCCGCGTAAAGGGCCGGGCTTACGGGGCTTGGCGTCCGAAAAAACACGGGCAGGACCGGTCCCGTTCATTGTATCGGGAAAGATCCTGCCCATGCACTCGAATGCGTCGTTGTATTTTTACCGACGCCTAAATGACTGCCGAAGGTGGGAATCGAACCCACACCCTCTTGCGAGGACGGGATTTTGAATCCCGCGCGTCTGCCAATTCCGCCACTTCGGCCGCGCGTGCCCCCCATGTCCGGGGACATGGAACAACTCGACTTTTCAGCAACTTACCCTATCGTAGACGATCGTTCAATCGGTCCACGCACTGGAAAACCGCTATCGAAAAAGGGATTATACAAAAAGCCGCCCGGCAAGCAAAGGGGGCGAAAATTCAAACCGGCCGGTGGATAAGAGAATACCGAATGGAGACTAACGTAATGAATAAAACAATCCTCGTACCCCGAAGACCGGTTTCGGCCGTGGGTCGCGGCCGTTGGTTGCCCATCATTGGCTGGATACTGGTTTCGGGCGCGGGCTGGACGGGCGACGCCGTTGTCGTCGCCGAACAGGCCGCAGACCCCGACGAGCCAATCGTTGCCGCCCGCGTGTATAGTTACGTCAATATCACATTCTGCAATCTCGAGCGGTATCGAGATCATTATTTCGAACCCTGGCCTCGCGACGCTCGCATCGAAGGGAATATCGCCCTCTTCGCACCCTCGACCATCATCCCGGGCGAACCGATCAATTTTCTATTCGACTTCGAGAAAGATTCGGTCGTCGATGCTTTCGTCATATCCATCCCGCCGGTTGACGAGGCAAAGGGGAAGCGAAATAAAGGGGCGGAATACCTCGGGGCATTCGAAGTTTTCCTAGGCGACGGCCAAAGCGAATGGATGGTGGTCGGCCGGTCGGATGAACGTATCATCGCGGGCCGGCGACGCATCGATTTTGAACCGGCTCGGGCGAGATTCGGACGACTGCGAATTCGTGACGGTGTCATCTGGGATGGGTTTCCGTTCGAGGTTCTGGGATTCCGGAAGTCAAGCGGGCTCGGCAAATTACCCGTAGCCTCGCCCATCGAGGGAGAAAAGCCCGCCGAAATGCGATTGGTCCGGATGATTCTGGACGAAATCCGTGAGCCCAAGCCCGCCACGCCGAAGGATATCGGTAGCGATCATTCATTGAAAACCCTGATTCGATTCGCCGATCTTATGCTTGAACACGGGCGAGACCATTACGGGCCACGGGAGACCCCGCTATTCGTGAATATCCTCGATGCGCGAACCCACCGCATACCCGGTACTCAACGACCTTGTACACCCAATCAGCGTTTCCACGACCGGCTGCCCGGCGGAGCAAATCTGCTGATGGATATCGGCCTTATTCGATTTCTCAACGAATTGACGGCCCGCACGGGCGATAAACGCTATCAGGAAGCGGCGACGGACTATATCCATCATTTCACCCGACAATGTATCGCGCCAGCGACCGGTTTTTACACTTGGGGCACACACGCATGCTGGGACGTGTTTCGCAATCAGCCGCTGTACGCTCACCCATACCATGAATTTCTGCCGCGCCCGCCTGTCTGGCTGTTGGAACGCATGTGGCCGGCGGACCCGGAGAAAGTCGAGCGCGGCCTGGACGCTCTCAAGTATCATTGCACGGAACCCGGAGCGGCCGTGCCCACGCACAGCCGGCACGCCCGGATCGATCAGAAGGAGTACCTCGAAGACGATGAATACATGTGCGATTTCGCTTTCGTCGCGTCGGGCTACTGCGTGGCCTGGGCTTTTCTCGATGCCCAAACCCACAACCCTGAATATCGGCGGCGCATCGAACGCATGATGGATTACTATTGGAATTCGCGCGATCCACAGACGGGCCTGATGCCCTGGGATACGCGGCTGGACCGCTTCGTTTACCGCACGGATGCAATGCTCTACGTCGCCCGGGATTTACTGCTTATCGCCCAACTGTTGAACGATCCGGT
>CAZXSA010000445.1:0-2534 GCA_964642815.1 uncultured Planctomycetales bacterium
ATGGTCAACTGCAACCCGGAAACCGTCTCCACCGACTATGACACTTCCGACAAGCTGTATTTCGAGCCGCTGACCGTCGAGGACGTGCTGGCCATTTACGAAAAGGAAAAACCGGAAGGAGTCATCGTTCAGTTCGGCGGACAGACCCCGTTGAACATCGCCCAGGAGCTGGCGGCCGCCGGAGTGAACATCCTCGGAACCAGCCCCGACGCCATTGATTTGGCCGAGGACCGCGACCGTTTCCGCCAGATGATGGACAAGCTCGGGATTCCGATGCCGGCCTCGGGCATGGCCGCCGATCTGGACGCGGCTCTACGCATCGCCCGGCAAATCGGCTACCCATTGATGGTGCGGCCGTCCTACGTACTCGGCGGGCGGGGGATGGAAGTTGTACATGATGAGGACATGTTGCGGCGCTACGTGGCCGCCGCCGTCGATGTGACCCCCGAGCGGCCTATCCTCATCGATAAATTCCTCGAAAACGCGACCGAGGCCGAGGCCGATGCCATCGCCGACGGGAAGGATTCCTTCGTGCCCGCGGTCATGGAGCACATCGAGCAGGCGGGTATTCATTCCGGCGATTCCGCCTGCGTCATTCCGCCGATCAGCATCCCCGAAAAGCACATCAAGACCATCTACGAGTACACCCGCCGGATCGCCCGCGAATTGAACGTGGTTGGCCTGATGAACATGCAATATGCCATCGCCAACGACAAGGTGTACGTGTTGGAGGCCAACCCGCGTGCGTCACGGACAGTGCCGCTGGTATCCAAGGTCTGCGCGATCTCCATGGCCCGCGTAGCCACCGAGATGATGCTCGGCCGTAAACTCGCCGATGTCGGCCTCAGGGACCGAACCATACCGCATTTCGGGGTCAAGGAAGCGGTGTTCCCCTTCCCGATGTTCCCCGAGGTTGATCCGGTACTCGGGCCGGAGATGCGTTCCACGGGCGAGGTGCTGGGCATGGCCGACTGTTTCGGACTGGCTTTCTATAAGGCCGAGGACGGGGCCAAGTCGCGTTTGCCGCTGGAAGGCACCGTGCTGATTTCCGTACCCGGTCCCGATCATGCCGAGGCCCTGAAAATTGCCCGGCGGTTTCACCAACTCGGTTTCAAAATCAAGGCGACGGAGGGAACCTGCGCGTATTTTACCGGCCACGACGTGCCCGCCGAGCCGATCAAGAAACTGCACGAAGGGCGGCCGAATATCGTCGATGCGATCATGAACGGCGAGATTCATCTGGTAATCAACACGCCGGTCGGCAAGAAGAGCCAGTTCGATGATTCGTACATCCGCAAGTCGTCGATCAAGTATCGTATTCCGTATGTTACAACTCTGTCAGCCGCCGCGGCCGCAGCCGAGGGCATCGCCGCCTGCCGGGGCGGCAAGGGCAAAGTGAAATCCCTGCAGGAGTACCACGCGGACATACGTTGAACCAGTCGCCCCGGTTTTAATTTCATGCGGGGCGGCCGAACTGAAACACCGTATGGGTTATCGTCCACCTTTGAATCCGTAGGGCGGGCTGTTGCCCGCCGCCGAATCGACAGGAGTCGCAATCATGGATTACCGTAAAATCGTGCCATGCCTGGATGTGAGGAACGGCCGGCTGGTCAAAGGCGTGCATTTCGTCGAGATCAAGGATGTGGGTGACCCGGCCGAGAACGCCGCGGCCTACTGTGCCGCCGGGGCGGACGAGCTGGTGTTTCTGGACATCACCGCGACCCTCGAAAACCGCAAGACCATGCTCGACGTGGTCAAGCGCACGGTGGCCCGGACGACGATCCCGTTGACCGTCGGGGGCGGGATCGGCAGCCTCGAAGGTATCGAGGAGTTACTGAACGCCGGGGTCAGCAAGGTTTCGATGAACTCCGCCGCGGTGAAAAATCCGCAACTGGTGCGCGAGGCGTCGCGCGAGTTCGGCCGCGACAAGATCACCGTGGCCATCGACACGCGGAAATCGGCGGATCTGCCCAGCGGTTTTGAGGTCATGATCGCCGGGGGCACCAAACCCACCGGTCTCGACGCCGTTCAATGGGCCAAAGAGGTCGAAGGGCTCGGCGCCGGGGCCATTCTGCCCACCAGCATGGATACCGACGGGACGCTGGCCGGCTATGATATCCCCATGACCCGGGCCATCGCCGATGCGGTCAAGCTGCCGGTCATCGCCTCCGGTGGGGCGGGTAAGCTTGAACATCTGTACGAGGCCATCGTTGACGGGCATGCCGATGCCGTTCTGGTGGCCTCGATCGTCCACTTCGGCACGTTCACCATCGCCCAGATCAAGGATTATCTGGCCGGCCGAGGCATCCCCGTTCGGCGGTGATAGACAAGGACGCTCCCGCGGTTATCCTATGGGCAGCGGTTTCCTGGAAACGAAGGCCCTCTTCATTCGGCGGGACGTAAATCATGACGATCTTAGAGCGACGGCGGTCCATCGCCCACACGGCGTGCCTGGTTCCTTTGGCGATTATTTGTGCCTCATGTGGAAAGCAAACCCTGATGTCGATCCAACCTTTCGGCAAAACGCCTGACGG
>CAZXSA010000446.1:0-2533 GCA_964642815.1 uncultured Planctomycetales bacterium
TCGCTCTGGTAGGCGACCACGTCGTAATGAGCATAATGCCCCGCCATGGCCTCCATGGCTTCTTCCTTGTCGGCGGGCGCTTCCCAATTCGGATCGTTACTCGGCGTTTCATACAACGGACTTTCCGGCCAGGGCTTCGGACTCGGACAGCCCACAAGAAAAAGACAAGCGGTACCCACTATGGTAAGCGTCGATACGGTAGAAGATGACCTGAACATCTGAAATTCCCTCGGTTCCGGCGGAATCGGGTCGTGGACCTCTACCGATTATTATAGGCGCGTGGCCGGAAACCGTATTCGCGGCGGGGCCTTGGCCGCGGGGTCGCCCGGGACCGCGGCCGGCCTTCATGGCCGGTCCGACGGAGCGGCCGCATCGCCGGCAACGCTCTCCTGCAGATGGTCCAGCATGCTCCGGATATCCGCGAAACCTTTGACCGCCACATAGAGGGTCACGAACAGATACCAGCCTATGCAGGCCGTCGTCAGCAACAGCCAGAACCAGTGGGCACCCATGGGCAAACCTTACCTTTCCACCCCGTCGGATTGAAACAGGGGTTTGATAAGTGAACCGACGATCATGGCCATCGCGGCCATCCCGAAAGCGGCGATGCCGGAGTAGTTGGTGCCGATGGTTGTAGCCAACTCCTTCGTGGCCGGCAACTGTTGCATCACCAAAAAAGTCACCGGAATCGCCGCCCCGAAAAAGATGGCCCCGGCCGCCCCCCAGTTGTTCGACTTTTTCCAGTAACAGCAGGCGATCAGCAGTACGGACATGCTCGACAGATAGATCGTTCCCGTGATGACCAGATAATCCCAAAGGGCGCCTTTCAGCGGGTACCACAAACCGTAAAACAGCAGGAAAATACCGATCAGCGCAACAATAAAGCGATTGATCAGAATACCGCGCTTGTCGGTCCATTGTCCTCGATGAAACGGTCGCAAGATATCGTTATAGATCACGCTGCCCCAAGTGAGCATGTAGGCGGAATCGGTGGACATGTCGGCCGCCAGCATGGCCGCCACCAAAATGCCCATCAGCCCGATCGGCACATGCGTGCTGAGAAATTGGGGCATGGCCAATTGCGTGTTCTTGCCCACGATCTCCGGGCCGATCACCGTCAAGGCGGCGATGCCCCAAATACCGGGTAACAGAAAACGACAAATGAAAAAGAAACTGGTTCCCGTGTACACCTTGCGTCCGGTTCGGGAATCACGGGTGGCCAGCAAACGCTGCACGATCGCCTGCCAGGTCAGGACGGCCGCGAACGCCGCCAGAAAATTGAACACGACCCAGGACCAACCCATCTCCGGATGAATAAACGGGTTAAAACCGCCCGCTCCATGATGCTTTTCCACTGTCTCGACCAGGGTACTCCAACCGACCTGAAAAAGAATCAGGATCGTTACGGCGATCAATCCGGCGCTCATGACCACGAACTGGAGAAAGTCCGTGACCAGCACGGAGAGCATTCCGCCCAAAATGGTATAGACGGCCACCATGAGCAGTAACACGGTCATGGCGATCTCAAGATAATGGCTGCCTTCCTGGACCGTCGCCCCCGTCACATGGATCAGGAACTCTCCTCCCGTACGCAGGAATATCCCCATATTCAGCAGGCCGCCAAGGACGATGACCACACCGGCCAGCCAGCGAATGCGCGGGCCGAAGCGCTGATCAAAAAGCTCCGGAATCGTCATCACTCCCGCCTCGCGCAGGGGTTTAATGCAGAACCCCGTGACCCCGACGATCAACATGGCCAGCCCGTAGAGAATGCCCGGCGTCGCCCCGGCAAATCCTTTGTCATAGCCATTCTGGGCGGCATACATGCAGGTGACCACCCCAAACTCGGTGGCCGCCAGCGAGGCGATGCCCAGGTACACGTTCACTTCCCGACCGGCGACAATAAAATGCTCCACCTTGCCGACATATTTTCGGACCATTACCCCCGCGATCATCGTGGCCAGCAGGTAAACACCGACAATGCCGCCGTCCAACAGGGAAAAATGACTCATCATTCCGTTTCCTGATTAACCCTACGTCTCCGTGTACTCGGAACAACGCTCAGAACCATAGCAGATTGATCCCAATCTGCAAACGCCCTGAACCCAGTCATTTCGGGCAGCCGGCCGGATAAAGCGGCAACACAAAGTAAACCGGGTCGATACCTCGCTCTCGGCGGATTCCTGCAAATCACCAAAACCAGTGGAAGACGGAATATCCAACCTAAGCAACGATCGGAACTAGCCGATAACAAAGCACTTAGAACAAACACGCACGGATTGGGGGATCATCATGAACATAGGCCTAACTCTACATTTCCAAACGCTTTACCGGGCAAGGGATAAAATAGGCGAATCCATGATATGCGTTTTACAGGCCAATTGTTATAATATAGGGCGGGAGGAAATAGCTCATGTCTAAAAGAATGCCCGTTCTCTTAGCTCTGGTCATATTCCCTATATGCATCCATTCGCCCATCGCCGACGCGGCCGGCCCGGCCTTGAGTTGGTCGCAGATGGGCGACAGTTATTCG
>CAZXSA010000447.1:0-2509 GCA_964642815.1 uncultured Planctomycetales bacterium
TCAAGGATTGGAAGTATGGCGGCGATATTGGAGTGCCCGCCGGTACAGGCGATGGCCAGATTCCGGACATTCTTCGGGACGCGGCCGCCAACGGTTATGACGGCTTTCTGGCCCTCGAGCCGCATCTATCAAAGGGAGGCCAATTCGCCGGCGAAACCGGAGTCGCCCTTTTCAAGACCGCCGTCGATGCCCTGAGAAAAATCTGCACCGATGTCGGCTGGAGCGCGTGAAAGGGTGGCGGCTTCCTCCGCGGCCTTGGCCGTTCGATACGTCCAATGGCGAGGCAAGTGAGGACGGATGTGCGTTTCTATCTGGCGAGGATCGTTTCCATTTCGGGTCGAGTTGGCCGGCAAACTGAAACAATGCTCGGTCGAATCCGTATCGGGAGGTGGGTGATTCGTTGAGCAACCATAGGCGACTGCACGGGTTATTGCTGATTTCCGGTTCGTGCATTCTGATCTGGTCGGGCATCCATCCCCGTGATCGATTGACCTGGTTGCTCGAAGTGATGCCGGCTATCATTGGCGCCGCTCTCCTGATTGCCACCTATCGACGATTTCGGTTCAGCAATCTGGCCTATGTCCTGATCTGGGTTCATGCGATTATTCTCATGATGGGCGGACATTGGACATACGCCGAGATGCCGCTGTTCAACTGGCTTCGGGACGTTCTCGATTTGCAACGCAACCATTACGATCGGTTAGGCCATTTAGCCCAAGGCTTCATTCCGGCCATCATTGTCCGCGAATTGTTGCTACGCACATCACCGTTGCGGCCGGGTAAATGGTTGTCGGTTTTAACGGTGGCTTGCTGCCTGGCCATCAGCGCCGCATACGAACTTGTTGAAGGCTTGACCGCCCTCCTCCTCGAGCAAGGCGCCGATCAATTCCTGGCTACCCAAGGGGATTCGTGGGATACGCAATGGGATATGTTCATGGCCCTGATTGGATCGGTGTCCGCGTTACTTTTTTTGCGGCGGATACACGATCATTCCATCGATGGTCTTGCCCAATCCCATCGCTCTTTGGACGACGGGATTCCATCGCGCCTGCATTAGTCGTTTATCGCGATCAGTCCGCAGCGTATGTTTCCAGTTATCGCAGTGGTTTTCTGTTGCACAGGCTGGTGAGAAATATGCAACTGTTTTTTCTGTGACCTCGCCCCGCATCAGTCCGATAATTCCGGATGGCATAACGAGTTAAACGATATTTAGGTGACGCCGGAGAGATTGCCTTGTTGATTTTGAGCAACAATCGAAACTTATATCGGAGGACACCGGGAATAACCGCGGCCATCTGCCATTTCGCAACATCTTGTCATATATGAATTTATATGAACTGCCCAGGAATTTGATTTTGTTGACTATCTTTGGTCTGAATTTTGCGAGTACGGAATGAAGTGCATATTGGTGCGAGGAGAGGATCGAGAGGCCGGAATATCCATGCAGCAGGATCGACGTGAGCATCGACGCCTGAACATCCGATTACCAGTGGAATATCGTCCTGTGCCCCAAAATGGAGGTCAGGCCATTCGCACGGTAACGGAAAATATCAGCACGGGGGGGGTCTATTGCGAGATGGATATGCTGGAAGGTGTCACGCCGCCTCAGGTTGGTTCCGTTTGGGAGGTGGAATTAACCGTACCTCCCGGTGACGGATATTTCCCATATCATGGACGCGCGTCCAGCATGGTCGAGGTTATTCGTTGGTACGAACCGGCGTCCACGCTGACGGCCTCGTCTTGCGATTCTCAACCTCTCCGACGCATTGGTATCGCAGCCCGTTTCCGTGAGCCGCTCAAACTCGCGTTCTAATGTTTTATTGCCGGCATTCATTTAGCGCGAAGAGGGTCGGCGTCCAACCCGTAGCGCTTCATTTTCTTGTATAACGTGGTACGGTTGATTTCCAGAATCTGGGCGGTGATCTGGCGGTTCCAGTTGTTCGCGCGTAAGGCCTGTTCGATTATTTTTTTCTCCGGATCCTCCAGGGCCTCCTTGAGTGACATGGGGCGGTAAACGCGTTCTCCCGCGGGGCTCGAACGGGCCTTTTCCACCACGTTTTCCGGCAAGTCATCCACGTCAATCTGGCGGTTGCGTGTCAGGACGACCGCGCGTTCCACGATGTTTTCCAGTTCCCGAACATTGCCCGGCCAGGGATAACGCCGCAGGCATTCCAGGCATTCCTCGGTGAATCCGAGCACTTCCTTACGCAACTCCTGGCGATAACGCTGGAGAAAATGGTCCGCCAGCAAGGGAATATCTCCCATTCGCTCTCGCAGGTTGGGCAGGTTCAGGGTAACCACGTTGATCCGGTAGAAAAGATCCTGGCGGAATCGGCCGGCCTCCATGACTCGCGACAAGTCTTCATTACTGGCCAGAATGACCCGCACGTCAACGTGTTCGGTCTTGTTCGATCCAACCGGCTCAAACTGCCTTTCCTGCAATACCCGCAGCAACTTGACCTGCAGGGCCGGCGTGGCCGAGGAAATCTCGTCCAGAAAGATCGTCCCG
>CAZXSA010000448.1:0-2480 GCA_964642815.1 uncultured Planctomycetales bacterium
ACGACCGGCGAACCCTGGTGGCCGCCACCCGGCGCTGGCGGAAGTGCGCGGTAATCGTGGACGCACTGCTGGGCACGGGCTTTACCGGGCAGGTGCGCGAGCCCCTGGCCTCCGTGATCACGACTATCAACGGCCTGCGCGGTCCGCTGATCGCGGCGGTCGATGTGCCTTCCGGCTTGAACGCCGACACCGGCACGGCCGATGGCCCGGCCATCGAGGCGGATATGACCGTCACTTTCGTCGCCGCAAAAAGCGGTTACGGCCAATCCACCGCCCGTAAACACCTCGGCCGACTCCACGTAGTCGATATCGGCGCTCCAACCGGATTTATTCTGAAACGCCTGCGCGGGTAATGAATGCGATCTTCCGTGCCCCGACATAACGGTCATTGTTGATGGCCGTAGTGGTAAATCTCGCCGAGCTTTTCAATGGCGGCCTTAAGGGCCTCGGCGTTGGCCGGATCCACGGTTTGTTTGCATTTCATCGCCAGACGCATCACCCGATGATGAGTAGCCAACGACTCAAGATAGGCCGCATGGCCATCCGCTCCCGGCTCGACCTCCTGGACTTTCTGCGTCAGAAAATAAGCGGCCACCGTATCGATGATTCGGGAGGCATGGTCTTCCTTGGTCATAACCCAACGGGTCATCTGGTTGAAGCTGAGTGGATCCTTTTTTTCCGCCAGTTTTTGAATCTCGCCCATCGCCTTGGCAATGGTCGTGCTATCCTCCAGCATGGCGCTGATCCGAGCGGTGTCGTCATAAATCCCGCAAGGAACCTGGCAATGGGCCCATGCAGGCCGATCTTGCCACGACAAGAGCAGGATACCCGCCATGACCATACCCAATCCGGTGAACAAGTAGCGTCTCATCGTATCTCTCCGTTTTTGATGGGTTCCGTTCTTAACACCACTTACCGCCAAGTGGTGGTCGGATATGTCGATTCTAGGTTTCCATCCCTTGCATGGAAAGCTTACAAATCTTTTCCGGCGGGGTATCCATGCTTGTTCGATGCCTTTGGGCTCGCAAAGCGAAAAACCTGTTAAATCATATTAATTATAAGGTTGGGGTGATTATTCCGACGGGAGGCATACGTTTGGGTCATACTTTCTTGAATAAATCGCCGGATTGGGTTGAACATTAAAAAAGAGGATTAATATTGAATTCATAACGTATTCCTTGTCGTCATTATGCACGCTTTCATCGGACGAAAATATTGCCATAATTGCTTATAATAAATAGTCTTAGGAAAATAATAATCGATCAACTCAGGCAAATCATGCCACGATTGAGATATGTGTATTATGCCACGAGGTCGGCGATATTTACCACAATTTTTTTGTCCGCATCTTGACAATTCTGGGCGAAACTGCTAAAAAAACCATTGTTGTAAGGGCACGGATGTAACTGCTGACAAATTCAAATCAACCTCCTCTGTCAGCCATTCGTCAAGGATGAAGCCACGCGTAGTCGCGCATACGGGGGAAAGTAAGCGCGGCTAACGGCCGAGATGGGCTGGCAAGCCTCAGGGGTAAGAAGAAGTATTAATTTGAGTTTCCGGTGTTGTGCTGGTTTTCAGCCGAGCCGGGTGTACGTGAATCGTGGCTCGGTATCCGCCGGATGCCAACGCCGTTATCGCGGCCGGACGTATTCGTCAGAATCGTGAACACGGTGAGATTCGTAGATACGGATACTCATTGTACCACCGGGTCCATGAGAGCGAGACTTATGAGTTACCCGAGCTGAAAGGGTCACAATCATGATCACGACAACCCGCCCGCCCTCAACCGCCGAGGAACTAATGGGTAATTCGCCGCAAATTCAGGAACTACGTCAACAAATCCTGCGCCTGGCACAATGTGACATCAATGTCTTGCTTCAAGGCGAGTCTGGAACGGGCAAGGAAGTGGCCGCCCGGATTCTGCATCGACAAAGTCGCCGACGGGAACACCCGTTTATCGGAGTTAATTGCGCGGCCATCAATGAAACCCTGCTGGAAAGCGAACTCTTCGGCCACGAGGCCGGTGCCTTTACCGGCGCGCGCCACGCGACGATGGGTTTTTTACGGGCCGCCGACGGCGGAACCATCCTCCTGGATGAAATCGGCGATATGAGCGAGCCCATCCAGAGCTCCCTGTTGCGCGTTCTCGAACAACGGGTGGTGAGCCCCGTGGGTGGGACACGGGAAATTCCCATCGACGTCCGGGTGATCGCCGCCAGCCATCGCGACCTGGGGCAGGCGGTACGGGAAGGCAAGTTCCGCGAGGATCTTTACTATCGTCTCAATGTGGTCTGCCTTCGGATTCCCGCCCTGCGCGAACGCCCCGGGGACATTCCCTTATTGGCCGAGTACCTGCTTGTTCGAATCGCCGATTTGCTACACATGCCGGTGAAAAAAATCTCCAGCCAAGCCATGGAATGCCTTATGAATTACTCCTGGCCCGGCAATATTCGGCAATTGTCCAATGTCATCCAGCGAGC
>CAZXSA010000449.1:0-2418 GCA_964642815.1 uncultured Planctomycetales bacterium
GCTGATCCGCGCCGCCCATGCAATTCCTGAAGACATTAAAATCGTTCGCATCCACGTCGTTATCCGCGTCGAGATCGGCGGCCTCGCATCCTCCGGCTGGGGCTACTCCGCTGCCGCCGAAGCAGCGCTGGAGATAGCCGTAATCAGCCAAATCCACGTCACCGTCACTGTCGAAATCGGAAGGCACCGACCTCGTGGTGAAACTCCATAGATCGCCCGTGGTCGTGCCGAAGGAGTTGACCTCATCGATCCGCCAATAGTAGGTCGTGAAGTTCGCGAGGGTGCCGGGATTAAACGTGGTTGTTGTCTGCTGGGTCTGATACGCCGGCGAGGTGCTGGTTCCGAAATAAACCTTGTGCGAGGTCGATCCGCTGCCGGCCGTCCAGCTCAAGACGGCGAGGGTGCTCACGCCCGTGGCCCCGTTGGTGGGGTTTGGAGAGGCGGCCTTGCCCGGCGGGCCCGCCGCCGGATTGACCGTTATGGTGATCTCGTCGATCGAGGTCAACGCCGAGTCGCTGGCCGTCAGCCGCAATACGTAGGTGCCCGATGTGCTGAACGAGGCCGTCGTGACCGCCGCGTTGGCATTGCCGAAGGTCACGGTCCCCGGCCCGCTCTGCTTGGTCCAGGTCACCGTGACCGCTGCCGGCGGGTTGGGCAGGCCGTCGTCGGAGACCGACCCGCTCAGATTGGCGCTGCTTGGCAAAGTGATGGTCTGGTCCGGACCGGCGTTGACGACCGGGGGAGTGTTACCGGTCCCATCCCGCAAGGGAGTGGCCGCATTGCCGAGGTTCTGATTGTAGATTCGTAGCAGGGAGTAACAAGTACCCGGCTCCCCGCCGCTTTCCTGGACACCGCGAACTCCCGCCCGGAAGGTCGCCCCCAACTGAATGTGCAATTTCTGCGGCGACCAGGTTCCCACGCTCTGCGGAGAGGGCGGGCTGATCTCCGTCAGAATCTGGCCGGGGGTGCCCCGATACCAGCGAATTTGCGAACCGTTCCAGGTCATGCGCAACCGATAGGTGGTGCTGCCGCTCCAGCTCAGGACGTTGGAACGTTCCTCGAAAGCGGTGCTACCGCTCACCGCGGTCATTTTCATCCGGTCGGTATTGCCATAGGTGTCGTCGTAGCTCTTACGAACCAGCGCTTGATAGGGACTGTTATAAAACTCTCCTGAGGTGGTCGCGGGATTGATCCCGGTGCTGTCGCAGGACAACATGAGTTCGTTCTTCGTGCAACCGCTGGAGGGATTTAGCCCGCTTACGTCAAATTCGATCGAGCCGACGTTCCAGGTGCCGGTTTTGTCGTACCAGACGAAATCCACGCTGCGCGGCTCACTGGTGTTGTACTGGTCATACCCGCCGGAGTGAGATAGCGTGTAACCGGCGGCGGAAAATGTCCCACTGCCGTAAGAACCACTGATCTTGCTGTTATTCATCAGGGTATCTTCAAACACCGGCGTCGGAGCGGATTGGACCGTCACCTGCCAGGTCTCGTCATCATAGCCCTGGTCATTGGTTGCCCGAACGGTAAGGGTGAATGTCTGGCCTACCTGTCCTGAAGTCGGCGTCCAGCCATAAACATAACCCGCGCTGCTGACCTGCAAACCACTCGGCCCGCTGATCACCGACCAGGTCGGAGCCGGATAGCCCGTACAAAGATTGAGCTGCTTGGTGTAAGAGCTGTTGACCATGGCCGTGTCCGGGTCCGGTGTCGCTTCGCAAATAATCGGGGCGGTCGGCGTCTGTTGCGCGCTGACCTCGATGTAATCGACTTTCAGGTAACACTTGTCGAGAAACAGGGTCCGCCATTCCAGCCGGTTGCCAGGCGTGCTGTAGGCGAAGTTCAGAGTGAAATCCTGAAACACGTTGGCTTGGGCGAATTCCTGCCGGGTGATCGTCCGGGAGGCCAGGACCGTATTGGTGTCGATGGTGTAAACGTCGATCGTCACCACCGCCTCATTGTTCGCGGTTACGTTGTCGATCGCCATCCGCCAGGTGGCCTGGTAGGTATCCGCCGGCAGACGGGTGATGTACGGCCCGAAGGTCAGATAGCCGGCCGCGTCCTGGGCCACGTTGGCCGAACGGGTCGAACCGTCCCGCCGGCCGATCTGCTTGGACAGTTGCTCGTCGTATTCCGGCTGATAACGCAGCTTTTTCAGGTCATTTCCGGAAATGTGCGGGCTGACCCAGTTGGTCACGTTCGTTTCCACGCTGTCCCACTGAGCGTAAAGCCGACCGTCGCTGTTGGTCATCTGAAACGAACGGTGCGGCGGGGTATCATTGGCGTTCGAGCCGTTATGCAGGCACCAGCCGGCGGCCCCGGCCAGCTTGCCCCCGTTGCAATCGCGAAGGAAATCGTCCTCCACCGGGTTGTACGTGGTGTAACCCCGGCGGAAAGGCTCCTGCAAGTGAATCGGAA
>CAZXSA010000450.1:0-2405 GCA_964642815.1 uncultured Planctomycetales bacterium
TCACCTATCCGAACGGCCGGGTAGAGCTTGGCACCAGTCCGGACCCGCTGCTGAGGGCGCGGGGCGTAGGCGTAGTGACGATGGCGATGGACCTGACGGCCGTCGATGGTCCGATCGATACCGCCTACGGAGTCAACCTGTATGCCTCGGCGAGCAAGGTGGGCGGGCTGACCGCCGAGGCGTTGCGGGCGGGCACCACGGTGCCGTTGACCTTGACCCTGGACGTGGCCGGCGTGGAGGGGACGTACACGTTGCGTCCGCTGGCCGGGTTCATAGTGGATGAATCAGGCGAGAGGGTGGCCTTGCGGGATGGGGATTTGTTGACCATCACCGTCGCGTCGGATCGCGAAAGAGAGAGACGATGAGCGCCGAAAGATAGCTGCTGGAACGAGAATCCGTTCTCGTACCTTTTCCCGCGGGGGAATCCCTTCCTTTGGCTGCGAATGGGATAGGAATCCCTGAACCATGGGACCGAGATGGGAATCTCGGTCCAGCCGCGAAAGGATTCGCGCACCAGCGGAAAGATTCTGTCATCAGCGGGTCGTCATCGCTCCCTCACATCTGAAGACGTGGGCCATCCGGCCATATCTCCGCCGGCTTGCAAAGGCGGCCCCGCCGTGACACAATGGAATAAGCACATTTCCCCAAAAACTCGGGCCACGTTTTGCAAAGGAGTCGGTCATGCCTGTCCAGAAATTAAAACAGTTTCTCGACGAGAACAAGGTGAAGTATGTGACGATCATTCATTCGCCGGCCTTCACCGCCCAGCAGATTGCCGCGTCCGCTCATGTCTCGGGCAAGGATCTGGCCAAGACGGTCATGGTTAAGGTCGACGGACGGATGGCGATGGCCGTCCTGCCCGCGACCCATCAGATCAACTTCGACCGGCTGACCGAGGCGATTGGCGCGAAAAAAGTCCAGCTCGCCGGCGAGGAGGAATTCAAGCAATCGTTCCCGCAATGCGAGGTCGGGGCCATGCCGCCGTTCGGCAACCTGTACGACATGGAAGTCTACATGGACCGGCGTCTGGCCGACGATGAGGAGATCGCCTTTAATGCCGGTTCGCACACCGAGCTGATCAAGCTGCACGGCGCGGACTACAAACGCCTGGTCAACCCCCGGGTGATCGAGTTCTCACTACATTGATTATGGATGGCCGTGGAACTCTGCTCCGATCCTGTCGATGGACTGGGCCATAAGATTCTTTCAAAATGGGTGGCATGGGCAGGCCCTGGTCACGCCTCGGCGGGACAAGGGTTTGCCCGTGCGATGTGACTTGCAGGATGGCCGATACCCCTTGTGCGTTATTTGCAATCGAGCGTACAATCCCGCATGATGGAAAATCAAACCAAGATATTCGACGCTTCCCTCAACTCGGCCGGGATTGTCCAGCCGCAAACCGCGACCCTCTTCGCGCCGCCCGACGAGCTGCGCCTCGAATGCGGGCGATCACTCGGCCCGATCCAGGTCGCTTATGAAACCTACGGCCGCCTGACCCCGGCCAAGGACAACGCCATACTCATCTGCCATGCCTTGACCGGTGACGCCCATGTGGCCGGCTATCACAACGAACATGATCGCAAGCCTGGCTGGTGGGATATCATGGTCGGGCCGGGCAAGGGCATCGATACCAACAAGTATTTCGTGATCTGCTCCAACATTCTCGGCGGCTGTCGCGGAACCACCGGCCCATCAAGCATCAATCCCCGGACCGGTAAACCCTGGGGGCTCGATTTCCCGGTCATCACCATCGAGGACATGGTCAAGGTCCAGAAGGGGCTGATCGAGCATCTGGGCATTGAAAAACTGCTGGCCGTCGTCGGCGGATCGATGGGTGGCATGCAGGTTCTGGAATGGACCGTCCGCTATCCTGAAAGCGTGACGACGGCCATCGCCATCGCCACCACCGCCCGGCTCAACGCCCAGTCCATCGCCTTCGACGCCGTCGGGCGCAACGCCATCCTGGCCGACCCGAATTACCGCGACGGTCAATACCATGACGCCGCCGCTCCCGAACGCGGATTAGCCATCGCCCGCATGGTCGCCCATATTACTTATCTTTCCGAGCAGGGCATGCATACGAAGTTCGGCCGTCAACTCCGCCATGCCGACCGCTACAGCTACGACTTCACCAGCGAATTTTCCGTGGAAACCTACCTTGACCATCAAGGCCGCGTCTTTGTCGAGCGCTTCGACGCCAACAGTTACCTTTACATCACCAAGGCCGTCGATTACTACGACCTGGAAGCCCGTTTCGGATCGCTGGAAGAGGCTTTCAAGAACGTGCAGGCTAAATTTCTGGTCATCAGCTTTTCGAGTGATTGGCTGTTTTCGCCCGCCCAGTCCCGTCAACTGGTCAATGCCTTGCTGGCCCGCGGCAAGAACGTGACCTATTCGGAGGTCAA
>CAZXSA010000451.1:0-2385 GCA_964642815.1 uncultured Planctomycetales bacterium
CGAGGTTGGTTTCATCAGGCAACGGTAGGGCGGCTCGGCAGATCACGGCGGTGGATGAGATTTTGATGACCCGTCGGGCGTCCCGGTGGTCGATCAGGTCGGTCGGCCGCCGCAACCAATGGCGCCATTGTTGCGGCGTCAGGCTGATTTCAGACGCCCGCGAGCCGGGGACCGGATGCTTCGCGCTGAGAAAAACATGGGCTCGCCAGCCGCCGTCGAGCTTGAGACAGGCGAAATAAGGGCCGCTGCGCAAGCAGCGTCGATCGCGTCTGACGTATAAGGTGTTGGCGTGCGCTTCCGTGGCTTGGCTAATACGGCGGATCAACTCGCGGCGGTCGAGGCCAAGCCGAAAGGGGTGGGAGCTGTCGGCTTTGGCCGCCTCATGCCAGTGCAGGTAGCGATCGAGAAAACGCAGCCGATCGGTGCGTTGGCCCCAAACCTCGAACCATTGATTGAACGTCGCCAGATTATGGACCACGCGGGCATCGGCGATGCTCCGGCCGAGACGTATGTTGTGCAGATCGACGAACAAGGCGCGCCGGCGACCGTCGGCAAGCAGGTCGATAAGGATGTTGCCGGGATGCAGGTCGCGATGCTCGAACCCGTTTTGGTGGGCCTGGGCGATGAGCCGTGCGACGGCGTCGATGATCTGGTTTTTTATGGCGCGGGTTTTTGTTGCCTTCAGGTCGAGGCCGGTCCAGAGATCGTCCAGTGCGATCGCGTCAGGCAGGCCGATGGTCAGCAGTATGCTTCCGGGTCGGCGATCCGCCCAGGGTGAATCGGCCGCCGCGATGGGTTGAACGGTATCGATGCCGTGCCGCGCCGCGTACTCCGCGCAGCGCCACTCCCCGACGGAATCCGACCCGCGCAGGAGCCGACTCCAGCGCGCCCAGCGGTGCGCGGGTGAGCTGATCTTGGCGAAGATTAACCGTTCGCCAAGCCGGACCCGCCAGACCCGGCGGTTCGGGTTGGCTTTCACCAGCGCGGCCCGCGGATCGTGTTCAAGGTTCAACCAGTCCGGGCTCTCGGCGGCCTGTAGGATGTCTGCCCACTCGCGACAAATACGCCAGTTCCATCGGCCGATCGTTCGCTCGATCCAACTGTTGTTGGTGCAGGTCAAGGCAGGAACCTCGCGGTGGGCGGTTTCGCCGGGTAATGAACCACGGAGATCACCGAGGGCACGGAGATAAGAACAAAATGGGCAGCATCAAGGATTGCCTGAATGGTTGGCTTTGCCCTGAAGGCGCATCCATTCGTTTGATTTACATATTCTGTATTGTCAATGATCTTCGTATGCTCCGTGGTACAACCAATGAGAAAGCCGAGCTTGGCCGTCGTGGAGTCGGTTATATTTACGCGTCCCATTTCAAGGACACCTCACTGTCGTTCAGCCGTCCAGCCGATCCGCGACGTGCCGTAAACATATTATGCGCCACGGTTAATCGTCGCAAGATACGGCCTGATTGGGTGAATGGGGATGGGGCCGCTGGGTGGCTTGGGCAGGCCCTTGTCACGCTCCAGCGGGACAAGGGTTTGCCCGTGCATCCGTTGCCGCGGCATGTGAACATTCCCATACAGGCCGGAATCTACCGTTGCCATTTTCCTTGATGCACCCATTTCGTCCGCGCCTTTGGCACTGGGTTTGTTGACTTGTGCGGGAATGATTTATAATGCGGCGTCGATTGCAACGGGCTTGTTATTTCGAGGGATATTTCCATGAGCAAATACGAACTGACGATGGGTAAGGAGTTGGACCTCAAGGCCGAACAGGCCAAATCGCTGGCCAGCCCCTTGTTGCCGGCCAATTTCATTCTACGAATGATGGTCCTGGCGATGGATGTCATCTACGGCAAGGGTCGGACGCTGCCGAAGTTCCTGGTGATCGAGATTCTGGCCCGCTACCCGTACTGGGCGTGGGAAAATCGGGCGTATATCTGGTTCACCAAGCTGTATACCCGGGCCGGCTGGGTGAAAAAGCCCGATTCCGACCGGCTCGTCCGGCTGATCGAGCTCGGCCGCAAATCGCAGGACAACGAACAGCACCACATGCTGATGATCGAGGATATCATGCGGCAGAAAGACATTCGGCTGAGCTTTTGGAAGCGCCGACTGATCCCCAAGCTGCTGACCTATGGTTATTTCTTTCTGACCCGGGCGATGTTCTTCATTCGGCCGGCCTGGTCGTTCGGCATGAACGCCCGGTTCGAATCCCACGCCGAGCACGAATACATGAAGATGGTCGCCGAGCATCCCGAGTGGGACGCCGAGCCGGTCGATACCGCGTATTTCGAGTATTACCCGCGCCAGAAGACGATGGCCGACCTGTTCCGCCGCATCGGCCTCGACGAACGCGACCACATGCACGAATCCATGGAATACTGGGAA
>CAZXSA010000452.1:0-2354 GCA_964642815.1 uncultured Planctomycetales bacterium
TGCCATTGGACAAATGATCCTCGCCCAGCTTGCAATCGGGATAAAACCGGAACCAGCGGCTGAGCAGCTCATCCCATTTCCATTTCTTTTCCGCCTCATACTCGGCTTCGGCCTCGTATTTCTTCTGCTCGCGAACAATGATGGTAATCAGCATGTTCGGCGTGAATTGCCGGGGTTGGACCGGGGCCACGGCGATTTTGCTCATCCGCTCGATGGCCTGGGTGCCCGGACGGCTGCGATGCCTCGGCTGGACGGCGGAAAACTCCGTGGATCCCGTATTCGCGGAATACTGCATGTTCCCCGCCTCCTCCGGCGAACCGGCGCCGCCGGTCTCCGGCCGAACCGGGTTCATCCGCAGCATCGACGAGCTTTGGGCAGCCGAGGTTAAAGGCAGCAACCCCACGATCAACAGACTCAGCCGGATCGCGTACCTCATGGCCGGCCTCCTTCCGCCATCGTTCCCGAAACCGGCGCCCCTTCAACCAGTTCGACGGTTTTGGGGCCGGTCACGGTCGCTAAAAACGTTTCCTTGGACATCAGGCTGCGCAGTTCGATCACGCTGCCATACGTGCCGGCTGCCCGGGCCTGGGCGCTGCTTTTCACCACCAGTGGTCCGCGGCGGACCCACACCGTGACCAGATCGTTGCGTTCGACCAGCGGCATGGGTTCCAGATGACGGGCCTGCACCATCTCTTCGCTATTGATGAAATGCCTCGCCCGCTGGCCGATCACCGGTGGTAGACTTTGCAGGCCGATATCCTCCATCCGCTCGAATTCCCTCTGGCGAAGCTCGACCATGCCTTCCGCGATCGTTTCACCGCGATTGATCGGCCGGGTCGCCTGGACCACCGACACGCGTAAGGCGACATTGGCCAGGATCTGAACCACTTGACGAACCTGCGACCCCTCGTAGACGGTCACTTCCAGAGCGACATCACCCAAGGACTGCTTTCCGACCTCGCCGATCTCGAAGCGGTACGGCGGCGAAGTCAGGGCCAAAGCGCCGGCGATTCGTGGATTCGTGCTGAAACGAATAACCGGCGTACCCGTCGCTTTCCGCAAACGTCCCGCCAGCCAGGCCCGCAGAGCCGCCTCCATTGAATGCGGACGTATGTCGCCTTGCTCGCCGGCGGCGACGACATCGGCCTGAACATGGGTATTGGGCAAATGGTTTGTTTCACCAGGTATGGAGACGGTGGCGTTCGTCGGCGTTGGGACCGAACGGGTCACCTTGCAGCGGCTGGCCCCGCGGAAAATCCACTGGGAAAGGTTGATACCGCGTCGCCCCAATGCGGCCCGAATTTCTCCAAGGGAAAGTTCCCGGGTTTGTCCGGAAGCGGGCGCCGGGGCGATCGACCATCCGCCGGCCAGGCGAACGGCCGAACCTTGAATCTCGGCAACGTCGGCCAGGGTTATCTCCGCGCCGCTGACCACGGCCACCGGGTATAGCCGGATCACGGTCTCCGTCGGTTCCACCGTCGAGGTATCCACCGGGACATTGCTTAGTCGCGGACCGGCCGCCTGGGCGCAAACCGCGACCGCTAGCAACCAGCCCGCGGTGAACCGCGCGAGGTGCCCGCCTCGTGACCTTGATTTCATGTTGTCCCGTATCGCATCCTGCATCGACGACCTCCGCGTCGTAATATCCTTCCGCGAGCCAAGCTACTCCTGAAGCTCGCCGCCTCATCCCCGCCGTCCTAAAACCCCGGAGGCCCCGGCCTTTCACCGGAGCTATTTCAATGTTCCACTTCGCCGATCACTTGCCCATCCGGGCTTGGCCGCGCGTTATCTCCTCAGATTCGTAATCACCTGTAAAAGCTCATCCGCGGTCTTGATCGATTGCGAATTCATCTCGTAACCACGCTGGGTAAAAATCAAATCCACCAGTTCACGCACCGGATCCACATTGCTGCTTTCCAGCATGCCCCGCTGAATGGCTCCCAACCCCTCCTCCAGAGGCATCCCTTCCAAAGGCGTTCCCGAGGCGTCGGATTCCAGAAACAGGTTCTTTCCTATGGAGATCAGCCCCTCGGGGTTGACGAACCGGGCCAGCTCGATCTGCCCGATCTGGGTCAGTTCGCTGGAACCCGGCTGTCGGACCATGACTTGGCCGTCGCGGCCGATCTGTACCGCCTCCGTGGCCACGTCTTCCGGAATATTGACCGGCGGCTCCAGGATCGACCCTTCGCTGTTGCCCAATACCATGTCGCCGTTGGCGTTACGAATGAAATTTCCCGCCCGCGTGTAGGCCGTCACTTCCTGCCCGTTGTACCACGAGCGAACCTGGAAGAAGCCCTCGCCCTCGATGGCCAGATCAAGCGACTTGTCCGTCGGGTCGAAAGTCCCCGTGCTGA
>CAZXSA010000453.1:0-2348 GCA_964642815.1 uncultured Planctomycetales bacterium
CGGTCAGCGTGGCCCGATGAATTTTCGATTTCAACATGGTTCGCAGCATGGCTCTATGGTTCCTTGCGTCCGATGGTATGTCCTGTTGCATGGTGTCGCTGGGGTCGACAGCTATCAAACAAGTTCGTGAAACTCGCTGTCGGTATTCCTGCCCCCCAGCAAGGCATTGCTTGGTAAGCCGGCATGATTATACCACCATTGCCGGTCGGCAAGAAGCCACCCTTGACATCGCCGGCGGCTTGGCCGATGCTGCCTGCCGGAGAGAATATCCATGAAAACCGACCTGAATATGTCCGTTTCCCTGGGCCGGCTTCGCCTGAGGAACCCGTTGCTCACCGTCTCCGGAACCTGCGGTTACGGCGACGAATATGCCCCTTTTCTGGATCTGAACCGTCTGGGGGCCTTTACCACCAAAAGCGTGACCCTCCATCCGCGCCAGGGCAACCCGCCCCGACGCGTCGCGGAAACCGCTGCCGGGATGCTCAATGCCATCGGCCTGGCCAATGTCGGGATCGAACGCTTCATTGCCGAAAAACTGCCGGTTTTGACCGCCCTGGACGTGCCCGCCCTGGTCAACGTGGCCGGGCACACCGTCGATGAATACGTGGACGTTTGCCGCCGGCTCGACCCGATAGACACCGTGGCCGCGATGGAACTGAACGTCAGTTGCCCCAACGTGGCCGACGGCCTGGTGTTCGGTACCGACCCGGCCGCCCTCGGCAAACTGGTGGCCGCCGTCCGTGCCGTGGTCAAACGATCCCTCCTGATCGTCAAGCTCTCGCCGAACGTCACCGATATCACCACCACCGCCCGTGCCGCCGTTGACGCGGGCGCCGATTGCCTTTCGATGATCAACACCTTTGTGGGCATGGCTATCGACGTGGAAAAAGCTGAGCCGGTTCTGGCTAACAATACCGGAGGGCTCAGCGGGCCGGTCATCAAGCCCCTGGCGCTCCATCTGGTTCATCGGGTATTTAACGCGGTGGCCAAGCCCGCCGGTATCCCCATCATCGGCATGGGCGGCGTCTCGACGTGGCGCGACGCCGTCGAATTCATGCTGGTCGGAGCTACCGCCGTGGGAATCGGGACGGCCATGTTCATCGATCCAACCACGCCGTTGAAGATTCTGGAGGGCATGCAGGATTATCTCCGCCGCCACGATCTGACCGACGTGACCCAACTCATCGGTCGCCTGCGGTGCCGCACCGATAAACCAAAGGCCGGATAGCGATTCTGCCTTAGAGTGCATCCTAAAACCGATGTGGCATCGGTGTCTCGCCGATGCTCTTCAGCCCGAAAGGGCTGACGCTATGGGGTTTGAGGACGTACTCTTAATCCGGGGGATGGATTGGCCGCAGGAAACGAATCAGCTTATCTGCACCACTTTGTTGATATCGGCGATGAAATCCTTGCAGGCCTGTTCGATGCATTTGTCCCACTCGGAGGGGAAACGCTCGATGTATTTCATGTCCTCGTAGGCGTAAATCACGCTGCGCGAAGCGGTGACGATGGCTCCGGTGCCGTCCGGTTTGAAACAGGGGACGATATCGGCGGCGGTGCCGCCCTGGGCACCGTAACCGGGAACCAGGAAATAGCACTGGGGCATCAGTTCGCGCAGGCGGGCCGTGGAATCCTTATCCCGGGCGGCGACCACCGCGCCGACGGCGCTGTAGCCGGCGTTACCGATTAGCCCGGCGTCGCGACTCCAGGTGTCTACCTGCTGGGCGACGTGCTCGGCGAAGGTCAGACCGGATTCGAGCTTGACCTCCTGAATGATGGCGGCCGATTCGTTGCTGGCCCGAACCCAGACGAAGACGCCCTTCTGCTCCTCGCGGGCGACGTCGATAAAGGGCTTGACGCCATCAAGCCCGGCGTAGGGGACGACGGTTACGGCGTCGGGGCCGGTCAGGCTGTCCATGTTCCCGAAATCGGGCTCGGCCAGGGCGGACTGGGCGTACATCTTGGCGGTCGAGCCGATGTCGGAACGCTTGCAGTCGCCGATAACGATGAGGCCGTTTTGATCGGCTTCCTGGATCAAATCCCAGTAACCCTCGACGCCTTCCCAGTAGTAACGCTCGAAAAAGGCGGAGTTAATCTTGACCGCGGGTACCAGCGGGGCAACTATTTTGATGACCCGGCGGCAAAACTCGAGAATCGCGTCAAGAGCGACTTCCGAATCCCCTTCGTCGTTCAACTCGCTGTTTTCGGCGATTTCTGCGGGCAAGCGGGTGTAAATCGGGTCGATCCCCACGCAGGTGGGGGTTTTTTTAGCCTTGACGGCCTGAATGAGGCGGTCGGCAAAGTTCTCCGGCATAATGATTCCTTTCACCTGGGCTTATTCCATTAGT
>CAZXSA010000454.1:0-2327 GCA_964642815.1 uncultured Planctomycetales bacterium
TGAATTACTCCTGGCCCGGCAATATTCGGCAATTGTCCAATGTCATCCAGCGAGCATATGTTCTTGGACAAGGGGATACCATTGACATCGACGATTTGCCTTGCGAGATATTGGCCTACGAAAACGCTTGCACTTCACAACCTGAGTTACTCCCGTTACGGGAGGCTATCCGAGGGCATGTCGAGCGTGCATTGACGGTGACCGGTGGTAAGCGCACCGAGGCGGCCCGGCTACTGGGCATCGATCGTAAAAGCCTTTGGCGTACCATGAACCGCCACGGCCTGAGATAAACCTTTCACCATAGAACAGCTTTTTTCCGATATTTCCTCTGCGCTCTCGTCGCCTCTTTGCGCAATACTCGGCTCAATTATTTCACGCGCCAATATCCGTTGGCTATTCGAAGTGTTTCCGTGGCAAATGGCCACGCCGCCGTGGCATTCCGCCCCACATTACCTTACCCCGAATGATCCGCTAAACCTTCCCAAATCGGAAAGCAAGTCACGTTGTCAGCCATTTGCCCC
The DNA here is from genome assembly GCA_964642815.1 of uncultured Planctomycetales bacterium. Lineage (GTDB taxonomy): Bacteria > Planctomycetota > Phycisphaerae > UBA1845 > PWPN01 > JAAYCU01. The sequence goes on from CAZXSA010000454.1 coordinate 522, forward strand.
AAAAGAGAATACGCATGCCCACTTCTCGTCCGTCTGTCCAATCGCGTGCAATGAAAACACTTCATTCATCCAAATCCATTATTTGTCATGAGTTTGCATCGATATTCGACGACTCATTAATGGGGAATGAATAATCACATCCGCGCAACATTTCTCCTCGTCGATTCCGAACCGTCACGAATTTCGATGATTCTACCGCAAGAAGATACGCTTGGCATGATGCTTGCTCAATGTTTATCAGCTCTCACATCCCGACAATATCGACGGGATGGCGGGAAGAAACAACAAAATGACAAGGATCGGATTTCCGCGGATGCGTGAGTTTGGGCAACGAAGTCAAGTGGCCTGAATCCACCATGACGCGGGGTCGTGGAAAAGCGGAAAACGCGCGGACACCTGCGCGTGAACAGATCGTTTGTGATGTCTCTCGGCAGGCTCGGAGGGGCCAAGGATCGGCCGCGATTTTATGAGGTTAGTCAACTTTAATTTTGTTGCCTCGGTCGGTTCGGCCCAGTCCGTTCGTGAACGCGGAAGCGAGACGCCCATGTGGGACCGGAGCCTTCGAAACATTTTGGCGGCGGAAGCCACATCCGAAAACGGGCAACATCTGCTCCGGTGCCTGAAACCCTTTGGTTTTCGCGTTTGCCTGGCCACCACGCATGAAGAGGTCTTTGAACTGTTACAGACGCGGATATTTCGGCGAGCGATAGTGGCCGCCGAACTGACCTCGGGACGGGAGATGTTGATCTCCCGGTTGGCAAGTTTGCCCGCGATTCAATACGTGATCGCCATTGGACCCGCGGGAGACATGGATATGGAGGCCCGCTGCCGCATAGCGGGAGCCCAGGCCTACCTAGGCCGGCCGGTCAGTACGGAAATGCTGGCGACTTCAATGAAATTGCCCATACCCGATGAGGCGGCCGTTGATAAAACGATTGGAGTACTAAAATGAAATTCTCCTTCTCTTCCCCCACATGCGCTTCCTTTTCCAGACATCTGCCATGGATATACGGCAGGTGAGAACGGCCATTCGCCCAGGCGGAGGCCTCTTAGGTGGTCTCCGCCTGGGACGACTGGTCCTAAGGGGTTGAGAATTCGACACGGTGCGGCAACGCGATCGTGTTCAAGCATATACGTCAGATGGGGGTCGATTCGGAAATCGGCCATGTCGGAAAAGCATGAACCATGAAACACCGTGATTTTTACCGTGCCTCGATCCGGGAGGATATCGGTACTCGGTGAAAAAAGGAATCCGTGAATCAGACCCACGGGGGCGTCCCGAACCAAGGTTTTTCAACCGGTTTCGTCGACGAGACGCGGGTCGCAAAGAAAGGAGGCTGATTCAGCGACACGATCAGCGGCCAGTTTGGACAAGTGTTACGAATCGTAACTCCGGGCGAGGGAAGCCCGGAAATTCCTGTTCGGCGGGCGGGACGGTCTCGACCCTTTCGAGACAGGAACATATTCAGGGACATAGAAGGTCCATATAGACAGGAGAAACTCAAATGAAACGTACCATTATCCTTACCGTATTGGGTTTGACGCTGGCGGCGGGTTCCGTCCATGCCGATTTGGTTGCATACTGGCATTTCAATAGCGTAACGGAAGCTGGAGCACTCGACCGAATCAATGGCTTAGGGATAAGCACCGGGATGCTCGAATATGCCAAGGACGCCGGGACAGGCTCAGCCGCTGGGCTCTCGGCATGGAACGACGGCGATACCACCGTTGGAACTCTATCTGGCGCGAATGGCGGCGCGGCATCCGACAATTTTGGGGCCGGCGTGGGCACGGCGCTGAATGCTT
>CAZXSA010000455.1:0-2317 GCA_964642815.1 uncultured Planctomycetales bacterium
CCGATTTCACCCAGTTCAAGAATTGCCTGGGTGGCGCCGAGCGGCAACCGGGATGTTAGGCTTATTTACCTTGATTGCCGCGAATTCGTTTTTCACGGCATTTGAGCTTTTCCGTAAAGCGAATAACCTGCGCATTGGAACATAAAAAGCCTTTCCGCCACTCGTGGCGTACTGAATGGGCATGGCGAAAACATGACACAACCGCGACCTGTAAAGCAAATGGTCCATGAGGAAAGGTTGACTGAGCGACAGGAAGACACGGAAACCGAGTGAAATAACCGCAGGATCAATGCCACCGCCGGCGATGTTTCCTGGTTCCGGAAATCAAGACAAAGCCGATTTCACCCCTCGGCCATTTCCGGCTCGAATTCCTCGGAAGCCGGGATAAGTCCGAGATCGGACAGAGCCAGGTAGGCGGCCTTCTGCTCGGCCTCCTTCTTGGATGGGCCCCAGGCACCGGGGAAACGCCGGCCATTGATGACAACGCTGACCTCGAAACACTTGCTGTGGTCCGGACCCTTTTCGTCCATCAATTCATACTGCGGGGTGGCCGCCAGGTGTTTCTGGGCATATTGCTGCAATTGCGATTTGTAATTGCGTTGATGCTCGGATTCGGCGGAATCGGTGATATAGCTGGACATCGTGCGCAAAATGAAATCCCGGACCGGCCCGATTTCCGTCGCGTCTATATAAATGGCGGCGATAAGCGACTCATATACGGCCGCCGCTAATGATTGTGGCAACTGGTCGCGGCCACTCATGCCCTTGCCGAGAAAAATGTAGCGGGTCAGACCGAGTTCGCGGGCGATCTGGGCACAGGTCCGACGTGAAACCACCGCCGATTTGATCTTGGTCAATTCCCCCTCAAGATAATCGGGAAAGCGGTCGTAAAGCTCATGGCAGACCACCATGCCCAGAATGGCGTCGCCGAGAAATTCGAGGCGCTCGTTGCTATTCACGCGGGCATCCGCGCTGGAGGCGTGAGTCAAGGCAAAAACCAGGAGCTGCGGATTACGAAAATGATACCCGATCTGCTCCTGCACCGCTTGCAGGGTTTGTTGAGTAGTCACGGTTCCAACCTGATTTTTCGCTCCGGGCCGGAAGCGGAGTCCGCACGATCACGAGTGCGGGCTTCGCCACCGGCCAGGGACCACGATGATCCAATCGGACAACAGGTCGCTGGTTTCTTTATCCCAATACTATATTCGACGCCGATAATAGTCAAATTGAATAATCTGTGAAGTCTGGGGTATCCCGGCAAAAAACAGCCTATTCTCGGACCATTTGCCAATGAGATGCGATCTCTATAAATTGGTGAAGCTTTATTGAAGTCTACGGGAGGAAGGGTATGCCTCATGTGTTTAGCCAGCGAAGGTTACGCGTCATCCGGTGGGCCGGCTTGCTTGTGGCGGGATTATCGGCCATGGCTGCCTGGGGGGCGGATTTCGATGCTTCCCGGTATCTGTCGCCAGCCGAGTTGCGACCCGGAATGAAGGGCTATGGTCGAACCGTCATGTCCGGCACGAAAATCCAAACCTTCGAGTTTGAAGTGCTCTCCGTCATGCGGAACGCCTGGTACGCCAAACAGGACGTGATCCTGGTACGCTGCTCCGGACTGAACCTCGAACACAGCGGGATCATTGCCGGCATGAGTGGATCGCCCTGCTATATCAAGGATGAAAGCGGTCGCGAGCGAATGATCGGCGCCGTGGCCTTCGGTTGGTACATGAACAAGGATCCGATCTGCGGCCTTCAGCCGATCACGCAAATGATCGAGATTCCCGAGTACTATAAAACAACAGGCAAGCCGGCGGTGGTAACAAAAACAACGCCTGAATCCACTCCGTCCGCGGGAATACCCCTTGGACGAATCGTGGGCGAACTTTCGGCGGTACAAATACCCAAGGCTTCGCGGTTCAGTATCTTCAATGATTCACGCGATACCGGACAAACCTCCGCGGCGGCGGAAACCACGTCAGACGGGTTGTGGCCGTTGAAGATTCCGGTAGCCATCTCGGCGATCAGCGAGCCGGCCCTGGCGTTTCTAAAGCCTCATTTTGACCGGCGGGGATTCACCCCGGTAACCGGTGGTGGGGCAACGCCGGCCGCCCTCGTCGAAACCCGGGACATCCAATTGGAACCGGGTTCGGTACTCTGCATTCCCTTCATGAGCGGAGATATGGAGATGGTCGGCTTGGGCACCTGTACGGAGGTGGCTGGCGAGCGGATATTGGCCTTCGGACATGCGGCCTTCGGTGAAGGGGAAGTCGAATTGCCGATCGCGACGGGGATGGTGCATACGGTCATCCCCTCGATA
>CAZXSA010000456.1:0-2295 GCA_964642815.1 uncultured Planctomycetales bacterium
AGGTTCAGGCCCGCCCGCGAGGCCCGCGGGAGCAGGTTCACGGTACAAGACACCTCAAAAGCAAATTGGTTAGCCGACAACGTCTTCCACTCGCTGCGACCCGACAAATGCTTTTGGCAGTTTGGTACACGGATCATATCGGCCTATCGAACAGCCTCAATGTCGCCCCTTCCCGAGAACAGGTTGATTGCCCTTTGATCTTAACTTCTTAATTTACTTGGATTTGCGAATACGATCCTTGTGGTCCTTGACCCGATCCTTGGCCGCCACGTACATCCGCATATCCTCGTCGTCGAGGTCGGGCATGGCCGCCGCTTGACGATAGTATTTCAAAGCCGATTCCCAATCGCCGGTCAGTTCGGAAGTAACTCCCAGACAAAAAGCGGCTTGATGATCCGTGGGCTCGTTGGCCAAGGCGCTTTTGAAGAACTGCATCGCGCTTTCGTAATCATCAGCCCGCAGGGCCCGTACACCGGCGGCGCAATCCTTGTTGTGGCTCGATTTCAGCTCGTAAGCATATTCGACCTCGCAAGGTACGAACATACTAACGAATTCACGGGTACCCTGCTCGACCAGATCGCCGATATAATGATCGACCGGATCCAAGTCCGCCTCGCCGGAACTGCTGCCATAGAAACCGCTGGGCTTCTTGGAATCCATCTTGCGGAACGGCTTGGGAGCATAGTCGAGGATCGACTGTCCGGCCAGGTCCACCATGGCGTATTTCGGTTGCAGGGTGATGTTCCGGGCGATGGCGTCCAATTCCTTGGAATCGGTACTGGCCCCGCCTCCGCCCCAATGCCAGCCGCCGTATCCGTAAAGATTACTAAGGTGATAGCTGGTTTTCTTGCTGGTCTTGACCTCGGTGCGGATGTTCAAGTCGCTGGTGATCAGGGCCTGCACGTTGAGCAATTTGGCGGCCGCGCTGGCTTTCTCGCCGCTGACCAAGCCGGCGGCGACCATGTCCTGCTCGGCCATGATTTTGCTGGTCTCCCGGCGCTTGGCCACTTTCAACGGGCTGCCGTGTTTCTTGGCGGCCTCGTCGATCATCTGCTCGATCATGTCGGCGGAGATTTTTGACCACTTCTGCACGCGATCGGTATCCTCGGTCCCGTCGGTTTTAACCTCCGAGTCGATCACCGCCACGGTGGTCAGCCCTTCCGGTAACGATTGGGTCGGCTCAAGCACATACGAAATCGTGACGTCGTATTTTTCGCTGCTGGTACAACCCACGACGACCAGCATGATACCCACACCCATCAACATCCTTGTCAAATTCTTGAAGGATAGCATGTCTACGTACTCCCTTTTAAAGACCAATTGGTATCGTGATGACTCCCCATCGCTCCGTATTACGTCACTTGTTCGGCATATCCAAACTAGGGCGACCGCGCACTCACTTCTGACTTAAGCCTACCAGGCCGCAAGTCATCGGTTGCCAATTGCATGGATCATCGCCGAACTTATTGACAGCTTAGGAATGCAATCCGATCCGGTCAAGCAAGAAATCCCATAATTGCGGTGGGTATAAAACCAGGGGTGACGTATTTCCGTCGGCCATTATGTCAGCGGGGGAGTATCCTCGTCGTTCTCTTCATCCTCTTCGTATTTCCATCGCTCGGATTCTTCCATGTCATCGATTTCGCGTTCCATCTGGCGGAACATTTTTTCCTGGAGCGGAGCGAGGCGTTTATAGAAGGAGATGGTGGCTTGGTAGGCCTGGACCATGGCATCGAGTTTGATGAGCTGCCATTTAACCAGGCATTCGGGTTCCTTGATGTTGGTAAAGGGGTTGCAGCGGAAACCGAACTCCCCGCCCGGCCCCTGGCTGAAATATTCGCATTGGTCGCATGGGATCATGTTGATCTCCTCCAAGCAGGATTCGCCAACCATAAACAAGGTCGGCTACTCCGGACCAGCTCATTGTACCCTTGCAGGGTGGTGAATGCACGGATGGGGGCGGGTGGCGGGTATCGACGGGAGTGAAAGTTGGTCGTCAATACAAAATCAGCGGTATCGTTTCCTCGATTTCTTGCACGTTTCCGCGACCGAGGTCTTCGAGAAGCTCGCGGTTATATTTTTCGTTTCGCTGCCACTGGGTCAAATCGTCGTGCATCCATTGCTCGGCATCCGCGGCGGCCCGGCGGCATTTGACCAGATCGCTGTTATACCAATCGCGAAGCATATCCAGGGTTCGGCGCATTGTTTCCGATCGGCTGGCTTCCATCTCAACCAGCATGCCGGTGGTTTCCCTCAGGTTATTCTCGCGCATCTCCACCCGTTCCCGATGGGCGG
>CAZXSA010000457.1:0-2268 GCA_964642815.1 uncultured Planctomycetales bacterium
CCAGAAAGAGAAAAATGTCCTCATGATTGCCGACGTTCTCGATCTGATCGAACATAAAATCGCGTAGATGGCCCTCGGCCAGATCGAGAGCGCGAGCCTGGGTCATGCCCGGGGCGTCGTCCAACCAGGGGCGCAACGCATCGTTGTTGATTTTCTCGTAAGTTGGGGCCATCACCAGAAAGGTCAAAAACAACGCCAGGCCGATGAGTACCTGATACGGCGGTAACTGGGCGGTGCCGATGGCCTGACGCAACAGGGCCAGGACGATCACGATGCGGGTAAAGCAGGTGGTCATGACCAGAATGGCCGGGGCCAAACTCAGTACGGTCATGATCAGGAGTATTTTCAGACTGGAATGAACCCCCTCGCGCGTATTAGCCGGCGGCAAGATCCGGCTGACATCAGGGATGGCCAGCGGATTTTCGACGGCGGGTTCCTGGGGCAAGGCTTGGGCGCGCAGCTCAAGCGCGGCGGTGGCGACCACCACCGCGGCTAAAAACCAACTCAGGCATCCATGCCGCATCATGCCGCGCAACTCCTTTGCGCCGTTATCGTTCTTCTATCGCCATCGCGACCCGCCGAACCTGCCGCCCATGCGACGCGACCCACGAGACGAAATGCTTTTCAGGCCACCTCCCGCGCGCGGGTATGCCGACGAAGCTTATCCAACAAGCCGCGAACCTGTCCGCCAACTGTCTCGACCAGTTGATCGTCGGCCGACGGCTCGGCATACGTTCGGGCCTCGCGTTCAAACGAATCGGCGAATGCCCGCCGCATGGAGCTTGGCCGGTCGCCGGCGGCGGTACCCATCAGCGCCGCCACCTCGTCCGGATCAACCACCTCCGACAGCGGATTGATCCGCTCGGCCGAAACTCCCAGCAACACCAGGCGGCGACCCACCTTGACTAAAACCAATTGTTGTTTCGACGACAGGCCAGTACGGGCCACCACTTCGATCGCTCCCGAGCCGGTCAGCAACCGTTGATGGGGAAGAAACCGCCGCAGCAGCAAGGCCATCGCGGCGATCACGCCCAGCACAAGCGCCAAAGGCAAGCCATCGCGCCAAGACAAGCCGGCGGTCGCGCGGCTGTCGCGGGACAAGCTCTTCCCCTCGCTTTCCCGAGGGATGACCGGATGCGCCGCCAAATCCCCCTCCGTATGACTCACCGGATGCTGAGCACCGGCTGGAGCGGATGAGCGGACAATCGGTCTGGACTCGGCCGTCCGGGACGCCGTCGCCTCGTCCGCACACATCATCGGCGCACGGTGCTCCTGACCCGCGAAACCGATATTCCTGACCGGAGCAAGCGGATCGCCCTCCTTATCCGGCAACACTTGCGTCCCCTGATTCGCTGAAACCCAAGCCAGGGCGACAGTCCACGTCAAGATCACGGTGGCTAATGGATAACGGGGAATATGCATGAAATGGACCCTCCTGGTCCGTTGGGCATCCTGCCGAATAAGGCCGATTCATCCTGCGTCCGGGCCTCTGGTTGGGCCACGGTTTGCCCGAAAAGCGGGCGTCGGAACACAAGCCCGGGCAGTCCCGCCCGGAGCGCCCCGACCGAACGAGTTTATTCCTCCTCCTCGTCCACTTCACCCTCCCGGTTCACGATGTCGTTGATACGCACGCAAAAGTTATCGTTGAGCACGAGTACCTCGCCACGGGCCACCAGTCGATTATTCACAAACACATCGACCGGATCACCGGCCAGCTTGTCCAGCTCGACGACCGAGCCTTCGCCCAGCCGCAACACGTCGTCCACCAACATGCGGCTGCGTCCCAGCTCTATTTTCACGGTCAGATCGACGTCGCGAAGCAAATCGATAGCCTGCGGTTCACGCGAGGCGGCGGACCCCATGCGGATTTCCGGCAGTTCGACGGGCCGGGCACCGGGCGGTGGCGGGCTGGGCGCGGCGGGAACCGCCACTTTCACTTGGGCGGCTTCCTGCGCGATGGCGGCGGCCATCGCGGCGGCGGCTTCATCGAACGGCCGCCCAGTAGCATCCACCCGGGCTTCCGAGGCGACTGAACGATTACCCGGCACCCCATTCAAAGCGGCATCGATATCCGCCTGGCTCAAGCCGCCGGTCTCTTCCGGCACCGACTCCGCCGCAACCTCCGCGGACGAACCCGCCTCGGACTCCAGGCCGGCCGCCTCCAGCGCCGCGTTAATGTCGTCCTGACTCAACAGGCCATCCATGTCCTCGTCGGCCATCGCCTTGTTCACTCCTGCGTAACGTCTCGCCGATTCCATCCGGCCCGGC
>CAZXSA010000458.1:0-2263 GCA_964642815.1 uncultured Planctomycetales bacterium
CCGACATCCGCCTCGTAGACCGAGCCGTCAAATGTTTCCTTGCGCATTCCCGCGGTGGCCGTCCCGCTCTCGATGCGGGCGTCCCGCTGCTCGGGGAAATCGCTGATGACCGCATCGGCTCGCACGTAGGGTTCCGCCCGGCTCAGGTTGGCCTTGAATTCCTCCAGGCCGTACTGGGCGGCAACCATTCTTTCCCGGCTGGCGATCATTAAGGGGCTTTTGTTAAACAGGATCCGAATAATGTTATCGGGGCCGAGGTGGTAAGGTTCCTTGAGGTAATCGTCGGGGTTTTGCTCGGCGCTGTCGACTACGACGTTCTCGGCCAGCGGGTCGGGCAATTCCCACAGAACCGGTTCCGGGTATCCGGTCGACCCGCCTTCCAGCGGATCGACCCGCTGGCGCACGAACTGCTCGCAGCCGAGGGGCATCACCGCCGCCAAAGCCGCCCCCATCGTCAAAAATCCGGATATCCTTCGTCGCCGCATGGTATCGTTTTGCTCGTCAGGTCGTCGTTTTCGGGCCATATCCGAACCAATCCCTACCCCATGCCCATGGGGGTGGTATTTTATCTGAATTTCCCGGCCAAGGCGAGCCGGCCGATCTCATGGCAGGCCGGGGTGACTTCAAAGCCGGATGGTTAATTGTTGCCTTTGGGGATGTCGATCCACGGTACCTGGAGCTTGTGATCGATGTCCGCGGAGTGATAGATACGGGTTAATTCGTCGAACGCTTCTTTGAGTACAGGGCCTTCGAGCCAGCCATCCGTGAGGACCAATTCCCGATCGATCAGGGCCCGCAGGTAGAGTATCCGCCACCGCCAGCTTGCCTTGGCATAAGGGGGCAACATCTTTTCCGCCTGTTTCATCAGCCTCAACGCTTCCTCGGAGGAATGTCCAAGCCGCAGGCGCCCGGTCTCGTCGAGCGAAGACCGGTCGGGATTGAGAAACTCTATCCGGCTGCCATTGGACAGCGTGCTGATACCCGGGCGACGGCCGTGGGGAGGATGCACTCTTTTTTCCGTCACGAGCCTGCGCATGAAGTTATGTTCGAGAATATCGATGGCTTTCGCGACGGCATCGACCACCGTGGGGGAATATTCATAGGCGATATATTCCTTCACCGTTTCGGCCGATGAACGGCCGGGAGCCCAGTAGAATTGACTGAAAACAATCTTGTTGATGTCTTCGAAGATGCCTTCGGAGTAGGGGAATCCTCCGACCAATTTATCCCTGGCCTGGTCCCATAGACGTTGGAAGCGCCGCGGAAGTGGATTGGCCCCATACCCACCCCACTGATATTGTGAACCATACATGGTGATTTCGGGAAAGTTTATCATCGGCAAACCGCCGGGCACGCCGACCTTCAGTGGATACTCGGGAAAATCCTCATGAGCGTCCGTCATCAGGTAATCCACCCAGCTCCGGTCCGTAGCCAGATGCCCGGACAATCCCGCATAATCGCCGTCCTTCCTGAACGCGACGGAAATGAGATATTGTTTCGGCGGATTCGGATCCTGATCGAAGAGCCACGTACTGAGAATGACGCGGGTGTCGGGTTGTTTGGCACGTAGAACGCCGGTCAACTCGCGGCACAGCCCGGGGAAACCTCGCCCTCCCCACGGAGCACAGTCCAGACAACCGCAACCGCCGTCGTCATACGGCCAGTACACGACGTAATCCAATCCGACCTCGGCGAACTCGTCCAGCAATTGCGTCCAGTTCCTTTTCAGAAGCTCCATCGCCGCCGGCTTGGCCGGGCAAACAAAACTGGGCCTGCGGCTGCAGGAGAGGCAACGCGTACTCTTCAGGTCAACCGGCGTGGACGCAAATCCCTCATTCGCCTGGATGATTAAACCGACTCGCATACCGACGGCTTTCGCGTCGCCCATGATGCGGTTCAGTCTTTGAATCGCTTCCCGGGCCGCCGGGTCTTCAAACCCCTGATAGGGGCTATAAGGGAAGAAAACAAGACACGCATTCGTCCCCCACAAGGCCAGATCCTCAAGGTAACGCCGCACTTTTTCGGGCGGCGCTGCTTCGTAATAGTTATCGAAGTGTGTGGCGAAGTATATACCGCGTATGAGGCATTGCGGTACGGACCGGCCTCGCCAGGTTCCCGGCGTGAACCCGCGTTGATCGTAACCAGAGGTATGTACAAACTTGCCTACGCCATAGATCAGCCCCCGTTCGTCGTTGCCGATAATCCGTACCGACCCGTTACCGCCGCCGACGATCTCGTACCCTTCGTCCCCGATGCCCGGCTC
>CAZXSA010000459.1:0-2258 GCA_964642815.1 uncultured Planctomycetales bacterium
GTCCAGGCGGCGGAGGGAATGTTCGATCTGAGGCACTTCGGGGATGGCCTCGCCGGTGGCGGCGCCGAGTTCCTGGAACTTGCGGGCGGCGGGCAAAACCCGGCTTTCGAGCGAGCCGACCGACTGGTTGTAGGCCTTGACCGCCCCTTCCAGCTCCCGCCCGACCTTGGACCAGTGCTCGGCGAGCGTGCGGATTCGCTCGAACAGCTCGCGGCCGAGCTGGCTGATATGTTCCGCGTTTTCGGCCAACTGCTCCTGCCGCCAGCCGAAGGCGATCGCCCGTAACAGCGCGATCAGCGTGGTCGGCGAGGCCAGGACCACGCGGCAGGCGATCGCGTCCTCGATCAATGTCCGGTCCATCTCGACGGCCGCGCTGAAAAACGACTCGGCCGGCAGAAACAACACCACGAATTCCGGCGCTGCCGGCAGCTTGTCCCAATAGCTCTTGCTGGAAAGCTCGCGGATTCGACTGCGAATCTGCCCCGCGTGTCGGGCGAGTTGCTGCGCGCGTTGCGGTTCGTCGGTGGCCGCCACCGCGTCCAGATAGGCATCCAGCACGGCCTTGGCGTCCACCGCGACCGTTCGCCCGCCGGGCAGATGCACGATCATGTCCGGCCGATACCGCGCCTCCTCCGGCCCGGAAATCGTCACCTGCTCGGAAAAATCGCAATGGGCGGACATGCCGGCCAGTTCCGCCGCCCGCCGCAGGGCGATCTCGCCCCACTGCCCGCGCACCTTCGGGTCGCGCAGCGAGGTTACCAGCTTACCCGTTTCCTGCTGCAACAGCCGACCGGTCTCGGCCAGCAATTTGACCTGCTCCTCCAGCGATCCGTAGGCTTTCTGACGGGTTTGCTCCAAACCGCGGAGATGCTCCTCGTAGCGTTTGAGCGATTCGCCGAGCGGCTTGATCATCAGGTCGATGGCCTCCTGTCGTTTGGCCAGATCACCCTTGGCTTCGCCGAGCAGCGTCTCCAGCGTCTTGCGGGCCGAGAGCAGGAATTGCTCGGCGTTGGTTTGCAGGGCCTTGGCCGACAGGGCGTCAAACGACTCTTTCAGCTTTTTCTCCGCCTCGTCCAACATCCGTTTCTGTTCCTCGAAACGGCGGGTCATCTCCTCCTGGCGGGTCTGGCTGGTGACGCGAAGCTGGCGTTCGGCGTCCAGTTGCGAGCCGAGGGTGGTGATGGTCTGTTCATGTTTGGCGATTTGTTGACGCAATTCGGTACAACCGGCCTCGGCCGCCGCCGCCCGTTCCTGCAGGGTACCTAGCGCGTCCGCCATCGCCGTCCGACCGCGGATCGTGGTCCACAACCAGCCGATCAACCCACCGGCGACCAGCCCAATCATCAGTAAGACCGCTTCCCACATATCCGCTAACTCGTACCATGACTTGCCCGGTCGGGCAAGGGTGCTTGCCTGCCTTCATGGTTTTCCTCTACCATAACCGGTGGCGCGGCCGCTATAGTGAAGTAGTTATCATTGATGGGAAGACTTCTTTTGCAGGCCAACGGCGATCTGACGCAGAAGCTGCTCCCCGTGCTGCAAGGCGTGTGGGAGTATCTGGCCCCGAACTGGGCCCTGGTGTCCATACTGATGACCCTCTTGTTCATCGTGGTCACCGTGTGGCTCATTCTGCGCAAATACGTCAAGTTGATGTTAAACATCATCCGGGACACGCCGCCGCCGCTGGCCATGGGCCCCTGCGATTTTCAGCGGATCGACGGCAAGAAAGTTGTTTTCCGGGCCTTCGACAACCTGAATTTACGGGGGATGTTTCTATTCAGTCGGCAAAATCCGGCGAAGGGGATGGTGCTTTTCGCCCACGAATTCTCCAGCGACATGTACAGTTGCGCGCGTTATTGTCGCCCACTACTGGCGGCCGGCTATGACGTGTTCAGTTTCGATTTTCGCGGGCACGGCGATTCCAGCGGCGAGCCGGGCTACCATCCCCGCCAGTGGCCTAGCGACCGGGAAGTCAACGACATGCTGGGGGCGATCGCCTACGTCGAGGACTGGCTGGAGCGGCATGGTCGGCCGGTGGAGATCGGCCTGTTCGGCATCTCGCGTGGGGCGGGGGCGGCGATCCTGGCCGCCCAGAACAATCCGGCGATCAAGGCGATTATCAGCGACGGCGCGTTCAGTTCAGATACAACCCTCGAATACCTGATGCGCCGTTGGGCGTATATCTTCGCCAAGGTACGGTTTGTGTACGAGAACCACCCGCCGCAATTCTGGCGGTTTCTCCGTTGGCTGTTGTTCCG
>CAZXSA010000460.1:0-2257 GCA_964642815.1 uncultured Planctomycetales bacterium
AGTTCGGGAGTGGTCTGGGTGAGCAGGGGGTTGGCCCGGGTACCGATGGCCTCGATAAAAACCTGACAGGGGATTTCAAATTCACTGCCGGGGACAGGTACGGGGCGCCGGCGGCCGGAATCGTCCGGCTCGCCCAGCTCCATTTTTTGACAGCGGACCGCGCGGACCCAGCCATCTTCGGTGCCGAGGATTTCGACGGGGTTGACCAGGAAATGATAGACCACGCCCTCTTCCTCGGCGTGTTTGACTTCCTCGACGCGCGCGGGCATTTCCTGGCGGCTTCGTCGATAAACGAGAGTAGCAGGCGAGGCGCCCAACCGCCGGGCGGTGCGCACGGCATCCATGGCCGTGTTGCCTCCGCCGACCACCACGACCTGTGGCGCGTTGACCACGGGAGTAGGACATTCCGGAAAACGATAGGCGCCCATCAGATTAACCCGAGTAAGATATTCGTTGGCGGAATAAACGCCCTTGAGATTTTCGCCGGGGATGCCTTGAAAAACCGGCAGACCGGCCCCGTTGGCGATAAAAATAGCGTCAAAGCCCTGTTCATCGAGCAGGTCGCGAAGGGTGTAGGTCTGGCCGATGATCACGTTACATTCGATGCGCACGCCAAGTTGCTTGAGCTTTTCAACCTCGGTCTCGACGATCTTTTTCGGAAGGCGGAACTCCGGGATACCATAGACAAGCACGCCGCCGGCCTTGTGCAAAGCCTCGAAGATCGTGACCTGGTGGCCTTTCTTGGCCAACTCGCCCGCGCAAGTCAGGCCGGCCGGCCCGGAGCCGACGACGGCAACGCGCTTGCCAGTCGAGGGCGGCGGCTGAATTTTATTCCTGCGATGTTCGCGAGCCCAATCGGCGACAAAGCGTTCGAGATAACCGACGGCCACCGGCTCGCTCTTCCCGGCGCGGATGCAGATGGCCTCGCATTGGGTTTCCTGGGGGCAGACACGGCCGGTAATGCCCGGCAGGACGTTGGCATCAAAAAGGATATCCGCGGCCTTGTCGAGATCGCCATCGGCCAGAGCACCGAGAAAACCGGGGATGTTCACGCCGACGGGGCAGCCGCCCATGCATTTAGCGCCCTTGCAACGCAGGCAACGATCCGCCTCGGTACGGGCGGCCTCGCAGGCCAGCCCGAAATTGACCTCGCTGAAATTCGTCGCCCGTTGGCCGGCATCCTGTTCAGGCATGTGCTGACGCGGGATTTTCATTCGCTCGGAAGCCTTGAGGGTCATGAATGCACCCCCGCCATTTTGCACTTGCATTCATGTTTATCGTGCTGTCGCTCCCAGGCCCGCTTCTCCTGCGTTCGGTAAGCGGTGAGCCGATCGCGAAGCTCGTTGAAGTCCACCTGGTGGGCGTCGAACTCCGGCCCATCGACACAGGCAAACAGCATTTTTCCACCGACCATGACCCGGCAACCGCCGCACATTCCCGTGCCGTCGACCATGATCGGGTTGAGCGAGACGATGGTATGGATGCCGTGTGGACGGGTGACTTCGGCGACGGCCTTCATCATCGGGACCGGCCCGGCGGCGATAACCGCATCGAGTGGGTTACTCTTGTCCGCGATCAATTCGTCTAGTTTCCCGGTGACGAATCCGTGATAACCGTAACTCCCGTCGTCGGTACAGGGATAGACGGCGTCGCAATGTTGGCTCAGCTCTTTTTCGAGGATGACATACTCTTTGTTTCGCCCACCGGTCACCGCGGAGACACGGTTGCCGAGATTTTTCAGGGCCTTGGCCTGCGGAAGAATGACGGCCGTCCCGACGCCGCCGCCGACAAGGGCGACGTGTCCGAATTTCTTGATCTCGGTCGGCTTGCCCAGCGGGCCGGCAACGTCGAGAACGTTCTGTCCGGTTTCGAGACTGCAAAGCTGTTCGGTGGTCGCCCCGACCACCTGGACGATCAGTGTGATCGTCTGCCTTTCGTGATCGGTGTCGGCGACAGTGAGCGGAATGCGCTCGCCTTCGGGATGGACCCGAACGATGACAAAATGTCCCGGCTGATGATGCCGCAGTACGTGCGGGGCGCGCACGACGATCCGGCGAATGCCGGGAGCGAGCCAGGTGGCGTCAACGATAGGGAACATGCAATTGTTCGCTCCAAAAGAAACGGCGAGCCGTTCGCGAAAGCCGATTCCGCGCTCCTGGCCGCCGAACATCTCGGGGTTTACCCGGTAACAGGCAGGTTCATCGTACTCGTCGAATATTATAATCATCGCCGACACGGTATTCAATTATAGGGAGCG
>CAZXSA010000461.1:0-2220 GCA_964642815.1 uncultured Planctomycetales bacterium
GATTCATCGAGGAAGAACGGAATGCTGAACTACGCGCAGCCCTCGAGGAAATCGCCAAAATGCTCTCCGGCCTCATCAACGGTTTGGACAAACGGGAAATCTGATCCTTCCGCCAAAATTCGGCGGAGGATCAATAATCTTCGGGTAGTCTCTTGATCTGCTCCAGATTAAAAACCGGGCCTTCCTTGCAGACGTAGACCGGGCCGGCGTTGCAGCGGCCGCATTTGCCTACACCGCATTTCATGCGGTTTTCCAGGCTGGTGTAGATGTCCTTGTCGGCCAGGCCCATCTTGCTGAGCACCGGCAGCGAAAATTTAATCATGATCGGCGGGCCGATCACCAAGGCCACGGAATTGTCCGCCGGCACCTTGGCTTTTTCAAGAACGGCCGGCACGAAACCCACCTCGCCGTTCCAGTCCGGCGTCTCGCCGCCGGGATCGACGCAGCGGATCACTCTAACATCCTTGTATCCGGCCCATTTATCAAGCTCCTCGCGATAAACCAGATCGCCGACGGAACGGGCCCCGTAAACAATGGTGATTCGCCCATATTTCTCGCGGTTCTCCAAGGCATACCAGATCGCGCAGCGGATCGGCGGCATGGCGATCCCCCCGCCGATGAAGATCAGATTCTTCCCTTCCCACTCGTCTGTCGGATAGAAGTTACCATACGGCCCGCGAAAACCGATGGTGTCGCCCGGCTCGATCCGCCACAGGGCCTCGGTCACTTTGCCGGTACGGCGAAAACAGAACTCGGTATAGTCCTTCCAGGTCGAACTGGAACAGATGTTGAAGGTCGATTCGCCGTAACCGAACGCCGAGTAAATCCCGAACTGCCCGACGCGGAAAGCGAAATCCTGCTGCTTGCTCTTGTCCTTAAAGGCAATTTTCACCGACTTGATATCGGCGGTGTGCTGGTTGACCTCGAGCACGTCCATCAGATCCGGTTTGTAGATATTCATAATCAGGCGGCCTCCCCCGTACCGGTCTTGTCGATCTTCTGTACGCTATCCAGAACCGAAAATATCCCCAGGCTCACTGGGCAATTGCGGGTACAGTTGCCGCAACCCGTGCAGAGGATTTCCCCGAACTTATCCGGGTACATGCTGAACTTATGCAAAACACGCTGCCGTTGCCGCTGGCCTTGAGCGGTCCGCGGATTATGCCCGGATGCATGTTTGGTGAACAGACAGAATTGGCAGGCGTCCCAGTTACGCACACGCTCACCGCCGGCGGCATTACCCTCGTCCACGATGTCAAAGCAATAACAGGTCGGGCAGGTAAACGCGCACGAACCACACCCCAAACAGCGTAACGTCATCTCCTGCCATTGCGGACTTTCGAAATCGCCGTTGATGAAACTCTTGATCTTTTTCATATCAAGCGTTTTGCCGGGCGAGGCCTTGGCCTGGCCGATTTTGTTCGAGGATTGGGTTTTCCCATCGAACAGCTTACGGCCCTTTTCCGTCAGGCAGCGCACCTCGTAGGTTCCGTCACCCAAATCGAAGAGCATGGCATCCGAGCCGCGCTCGGCATCGGGGGCCAGACCGACGGCCGTGCAGAAACAATGGGCGTCGTGGCTGTTGCAGGCGAGGGTCACCACCGTGGTCAGCTCCCGTCGGCGGTTGTAGAAATCGTCCTTGAAATCCCAGTTGAACAGCGGATCGAGAATCGGCAGAGCGGCCGCATCGCACGCCCGGGCGGCCAGCACCACCTGCGGCTTCGTCGGCGGCTCAACCTCGGTAAGTTTGATTTCCTTGTCGTTCAGCCGATACCCGTAAAGCTTTTCATGCCGGGGGAAAACAAACTCCTTGATCGAGTTAGCCGGGCGAACAAAGCCGTCCAAAACCAACTGCCCGGACTCGTTCAGCAGCGTATACAACACATGCTCGGGCTTGACCTGACGCGGACCGGCTACTGACATGCCCTGGGCAATCCAGCCATCCACCAGTCGGCGAAGCTCCGTTTGCGAAATCACCGCACTCATCGGATAAACGTCTCCTTGTCCTGGAGGGAATAGGCCCCGATGATCGGATCGGCCTGCGGGTCCATGCCCGCTTCGTAGCCGAACTGCTCGGCGGCCGCCCTGGCCAACGAAAGATTGAGCAGCCGCAGATTGATCCCGGCCGGACAGGCCCGTGTACATTCGTCACATCCGATGCACCGCCCCGCCTGATGAAACGCCCGGGTAATGTGCCAGGCGAAGTTGCCCTTGAGCGAG
>CAZXSA010000462.1:0-2195 GCA_964642815.1 uncultured Planctomycetales bacterium
GTTCCGTTGCCCCTCCCGGGGTGAAACCCTCGCTGGTCCGCCACAGGCGAGGCAGGCCCGCCCAGGCGAGGCAAGCTTGGTAAACTGTTTCGGGCGGGCAGTATTGCCTCCTCGCTAATTCGCTGTCTTGCTTACTTCGTCCCTCGCTGGCGCATGCTACTCTGCGAAGCAGCGCTTCGCTGCGCAGCACGAGTCGGGCTGGTAAATTATTCCCTCGCTTGCGCTGGGCTGGTAGGAGATGACGAGTCGGAAAGGCTACTTGGCTCGTTCGATGTAGTCGCCGGTGCGGGTGTCCACGCGGACGACTTCGCCGACATCAATGAAGGCCGGGACGCGCACCTTGGCCCCGGTTTCGAGGATGGCTTCTTTCGGCTGGTTGGTGGCCGTCGCCCCTTTGATGGTCGGCGGGGTCTCGGTGACGGCCAGCTCCACCACCGCGGGTAGCGTGGCATTGACCATTTTTCCGTCCACCAGGTCGCAGGTGACCCGAATATTCTCTTTCAGAAACTGGAGCGCGTCGCCGAACAAGTCGCCGGATACCGGGATCTGGTCATAGGTTTCCACGTCGGCCAGAATGTAATCGTCACCGCTGCGGTAGAGGAATTCGTATTCCTTGTTCTGCACGAAAGGGGTCTCGAAGGACTCGTCCACGCGCGAGCGATAATCGATAATCTGTCCGGTTTGGAAGTTCTTGAGCTTGAGCTGGATGTAGCTGCGCTTGTTGCCCTTGGCTACATGGGCTGACTCCTTGACGGAGTAGAGCTTGCCCTCGAAGACGATGACTTTTCCCGGACGCAGGTCGCTGGCTTTGAGCATACGATGCGATCTCCCGCTATGACGCCGCCGTGATAGTACCCACTACGAAACATCGCCCGGATTCCCCGAACCGTTGTTCAGGAAATCACGGGCGTAAGACAAAAACCGTCTTAACTGTGGCGCTGGTTATAGTTTTGCATAAGGCCGTCGCTTAGTCAACACCCCCGGCCCCCTTTTTTTCATTTTCAACGGGCCGATCCGTTGGGGTGGTGGCTTGTCCCCGACGGGTGGCGCGGGTAATCTGCCTGTCGGTCTTTGATTACAGGACGCACTTCGCGAAAGGGACTCGGCATGAGCGCAGGGGCGAACCCGGTGGCTTCGTCGGCGGCGATCGAACATTTACGTTGGGCGATGACCGAGCAGGTGGGGCCGATTCTTTTCGGCCGTATCGTCGAACGCTTCGGTTCCGCTCAACAGGCCCTGGGGGCTGGCGCTCGACAACTCGAATCGGTCGAGGGCATCGGCTCGACTACCGCGGAAACCATTGTCCGATCGCGCGATACGGTGGAGATCGCTCCGGAAATCGAACTCGCGGAAAAACTCGGCGTGCGTATTATCTGCCGCGACGATGACGAATATCCGCCCGGCTTGCGGCATATACCCGATCCGCCGATCTGTCTCTATCTGCGTGGCCATCTGGAAGCGGAGGATGCGGTGGCCGTGGCCATCGTGGGCGCGCGGCGTTGCTCGCTTTACGGCCGTGAACAGGCCCATCGTTTTGCGTATCAGTTGGCCGCCCGGGGCGTAACGGTGATCTCCGGCCTGGCTCGCGGCGTGGACAGCGAAGGACATAAAGGCGCCCTGTCGGCCGGCGGGCGAACCTTGGCGGTATTGGGCAACGGCTTGGCCGCCATTTATCCGCCCGAGAATCGTGAACTCGCGGAGCGGATTTGCCAGTGCGGGGCGGTGATCAGCGAATTGCCGCTGAAGAGCGAGCCGCGCGCGGAGAATTTTCTGCCGCGCAACCGCTTGATCGCGGGCCTGTCGCTGGGCGTGCTGGTGGTGGAGGCCGCCTGGCGCAGCGGATCGCTTTCGACGGCCGCACGGGCGAGCGAATACAACCGCGAGGTCTTTGCCATCCCCGGCCGCCTGGACAGCGCCTCTTCCAACGGTCCCAACGCCCTGATTCGCGACCAGCACGCGAAACTGGTGATGAGCGCCGACGATATTCTGGCCGAACTGGGCGAGGTTGGGACGGCGTTGCAAGGTGATGCCGTGACCAAGGCCGCGGACGACAACAATACAGCAGTGGCCCGGGCCAAGTTGAACGAAGATGAACGGCGGATTGTTGACAACCTCGACCACGAGGAGCGTTCGATCGAGGCCATCGCCGAATCGTCGGGGCTGCCCACCGCCAAGGTGGCGGCCACGTTGATCGC
>CAZXSA010000463.1:0-2168 GCA_964642815.1 uncultured Planctomycetales bacterium
CTTGCCCCGTGCAGCTTTCGATGAACTCGACGCCCAGCATGGTGTAGATGGCCCCATTCGTCTGGGTTATCGGGTTTTCCTCTTCATAGGCCAGAATCGTGTTCAGCTCGAAGGCCAGGAGGTCGGCCGGATCGAGATCGTTGAGCAATCCCAGTCCCTTCGGGAAAGGCTCGCTCAAGGGCAGATCGATGACCACCATCACCTTATCGCCCGAATCGGAGGGCATTTTGATGTAGCGGCCCAGTCCGTAGTCCTCAATGCCTCCGCCGTTACGGAGCCGGTAGGCATCCAGGCGGAACACGAAACAGCCGGGCGGCCCTTCCCGCCAGAAGAACATGCGCATGGTGATCGGATGACGCGAAGCCTGGTCATCGTTGCAGAAATTGTAGATGTACGGGACGGCGAAGCGGTAGGCCAGAACCCCTCTGATATTGTTCGGCTTTTCGCCCAGCCACGGCTCGCGAATGGGGACCGGGTCGGTGGGTAGCTGCCCAATGTAGGGATTTTGACCAACGGGCAGGAGCTCCTTATAGGTGAAGAAATCCTCGACGAACACATCGAAGCAGGTTGAGCAGCAAGTCGGGCAATCCGGGCAAGTGCCGGCCGGACCGCGGCAATCCAGCGCGTCCCAATAACCGTCGTTGTTTATGTCCTCGGCAGGGTCTTTCACCCCATCGCCGTTCAGATCCCAGCAATTCAGACCATCCGCGCCGGCGGGTCCGCCACCACCACTGGGTCCGGGCGGGCCTTGCGGACCGGGATCGCCATCGGCGCCATCGGCGCCGTCCGCGCCATCCGCGCCGTCCACGCCATCCGTACCATCCGCGCCGTCGGTCCCTTGGCAATCAAGCGCATCCCAAACGCCGTCACCGTTGACATCTTCCTCAGGGTCGTTCACGCTATCGCCATTCAGATCCCAGCAATTAATCCCGTTCACGCCAGGGATCGGCTGGCCAGGCTCCTCGCCATTACCGCCATCGTCCCGCGGCTGGCCCAATAACCAGATGGCCAGACCACCGAAAGCCAGCGGGGTTATGCAACATGCGCTCCCGCACCCCCCCGTGCTCGCGGTGAACAGCATGGTCGCCGGCAGGACCAGCGAGACCATGAGTCCATACACGAATTTTCTGTAGCACCTTGTCGAGATTTTCATGGTTTCCTCCTTCGTTAGGAAATACGCGGACTAATCATAACGCCTTGAACATACCTATGGGGAGGATAACAATATGCGCACATAACAAAGAAACATAACAGTCACTTGTTGTGTTCGATTGTGCTTATTCCCCCCGTAGCTTTATCCGGCCTCTATCGCCCTCGTCGCGGCAAGGCCAAACCGCCCAGTACCAACAGCAAGAGCGCGGCGGGCTCGGGGACGCACTGAGTGGTCAGGATGAAATTATCAACCCCGACACCGTAGCCCCCTGGCTGAATCAATTCCGCCTCGACGGACACCCACCGCGGCTGAAAGTTCGCAAACAGCGTGCTATCGCGGTTGAACGGGTTCACCGTCAACCAGGTTTTTGACACATAACCCGGTATGTCGGCGAACATGTAGGTTACGCCGACGGATCTGCCATCCGGATCACCCAAAAGGCTCGGATCGTCGATCGAGTTCTTATCCTCGTTCCACCAATCGAGCCAGAAGGTTATGCCGTAACCAGCCACCGCATTTTCGACCCAGATATCCGCCATCAAATCGACAATCATGGAATGATACTTGTCGTTCCAGAGAGGATTAGGGCTTACATCCACGATCTGCCTGAGTAAAAGGTCTGACTGAGGCACCTCGCATACGACGAAACGGTCCAACGGATCTACATCATAATTGTAGGCAAGAGCCAGGCCGGATCCATGTTCCCACGAATCCCACTCGGCCCCGAATCCTCCGTTCACGACCGAATTGGATGATCCCAAAATTGGCAACGCCTGCGCCGGCATTGCGGACAGGAACATCGCTAACAAGGTGAGCGTAAAGAATGCCCCCGTACTCACTCCTGAATGACTCCTCATGATTTCCTTCCTTTCATCGATTCGCGATAACCGTCCAGACCACTTCGGTTTGATATACGCATTATTTTATGCTGCCTAACGCATAAAATTCGTTCTTAGGAAAAATGATTTGTTTCACTCGTCAATGAGACATTTTGTTTTTCGGATTAAGCAACGGT
>CAZXSA010000464.1:0-2162 GCA_964642815.1 uncultured Planctomycetales bacterium
GAAGCAAGACCTCGTGGCGTTCCTGCGCTGCCTGTAAGGGCTGAGCATCCTGGCCCGCCGGGATGGCAACGCCTACCAAAATGTTTTTTTGAAAACTTGCAAGCAGGTTCCTATCACGCAACCGCATGGTGGGAACCTGCATATTATTTCCCCGAAGTGCAGATAATGCAGGCCTAAATCCAGAACAAGATCACCTTGTGGACGCCATCGCACTGGACAACTTGGCAACAATATGCGTCAATAGTTTCGTTCAAAATGCGGGATACCGTCTGGGACGCTACGGTCTGCTCTCCTGTGCCCATGGAGGTACGCCTGATGGATACATCGCGAGTCGTGTTTCTAAGGGCGCTATGGGCTTTGGTCCTGGCACCTACCGCCCTCGTCTCAAATCCGGGTTCTTGTTCACCCGTGTTGGCGGCGGAACCGGCATCGAGCCAACCGGTACGATCCGCACCGCCGGCCGGCGGTCTGCCCACCGCACCGGATATGCTGCTGCTCTATTACGACTTCGATGCCCGCGGGCCGCGCGACTGGACGGCCGAGCAACTCAGGCATTATCTGGCCTACCATGAGAAACGCGGTACGACCGCGGAGAAGCCGACCGATGTATTCTTTGATTCGGTGATATGGATGTACCATCGGAGCTCGCGAGGCCGGTATTTCCTGGCAAACACCCAGGCGGAGCCAACCACCCGTTTTGACTGGCAGGAGTGTCTCGACCGCTGCTTCGTTCCCGACCGACAACTGCACGCGATGGATCAACGACTCGCCCGAGTCGAAACCGAGCTGGGGCGCCCCGTACGCGCCTGGGTTGTGTTGACTATTCCTTATCCGGATGTCCGGGTAACGAACTTTAGCGAATCTTCCGACGGCCCGGCGTGGAACTTCAAGATTCGTGACGCCGATCGACTGGCGGCCGTCGAATGGTTCGTGCAATCCGTCCTCACGCGCTGGCGCGCAGCGCGGTTCAAACGACTCGACCTCCTCGGCTTCTACTGGTTCACCGAGTGGCACACCAACCTGCGCAAGGCCTGGGAAGGCGAAGTGAACGACCTTGCCTCGCAGTACGACCTCGACCTGATCCGTTCCGTGGCCCGGCATCTGCACGCGATCGAGGTAAACGGCCGCAAGCTGACCCTTACATGGATCCCCTACAACGCCTATGCCGACAAACACCGCGACACGGTCCTCGAACTGCTTCAGGCCGCGCCGATGGAACGCATCGATTACCTCATGGTCCAACCCAACTACTTCTTCCCCCACCTTAATCTGCGACAGACCGACCTTATCGCCACCGTTCGTAATATCGCCACGATCCCTTGCGGCGTCGAGGTGGAATTCGACGAGAGTCTGCTCAAGGAGGAATCCGCCCGTCAACGACTGCGGGAATATCTGCAGGTCATCCGCGCCGAGCACCCCGAATGGAGAAAACACCCCGTCGGCTACTATCAGGGCGTGCGGACAATACATGAAATGGCCCGATCACCGGACCTCGCTCCGCTCTATGATGAACTCTATCGGTTGGTGCGCGAGCATCGGGAGACTGCTCCACGTCATTGACGACGGCGATAAACCGCTATAGTCTCGGGGTATAACATAAAAAACGGAGGTATTCAAAATGGCCTTTTCCTCAATCCAGATGAGATCGAAACCGGTCGTTCACCTCTTCGTTCTTGCCGTCATCCTGTTCTTTACGCCGTCGATCAGGGCGGCGGATGAGCAGGGTGCGCCGTGTCCTCTGCCGGCGCGGCCGAACATCGTGCTGATCCTCGCCGACGATATGGGATTTTCCGATCTGGGCTGTTACGGCGGCGAGATCGCCACGCCGAATCTCGATCGGCTGGCCGACAACGGGCTGCGTTTTACGCAGATGTACAACACCGCTCGCTGCTGGCCCAGCCGAGCCTGTTTGCTCACCGGCTACTACGCCCAACAGGTCAATCGCGATCCCGGACGGCAACGACCGGCCTGGGCCGCACTCCTGCCCGACCTGCTGAGACCGGCCGGCTATCGCAGCTATCATTCAGGCAAATGGCACTTTGACGGTAATTCCATCGAGAATGGATTCGATCACTCCTATCGGTTCGAGGATTGGGACCGCTATTTCACGCCCAAACAACATTTTCTCGACGACCAGTTGCTGCCGGAGGCCAAGCCGGGTG
>CAZXSA010000465.1:0-2153 GCA_964642815.1 uncultured Planctomycetales bacterium
TCCCGAGGTTTGCGGAGCAACCAAGGTTACAGACTTGATTCGTTTGCCGGGCGGTATGTGTAATTTGATGCCGAGATCGTGAATCGGCCCATCCTCGCGGTAATTGACCAGATGAACCAGCCGCCGATGCGTCTGCGCGGTCAACTCAACAGCCAAGCCGACCGGTGATTCCACATTCAGCGACAACTGGTCCGCACAGGACCGTCGAACCGCGGCAAGAATATCGTCTTGAGCGCCAACACGCACGACATAGTCAGGAGACAAATCAGCGAAGGGATCAATCGATCTTGGTCGCAGCCACTGGTCATACTCCCCTGCCGGCCCGATCACGCACAAGCGACCGCCGTTGGATACGAACCGTTTGATCCGCTCGATCTGTTGGTCCGAGAAAGCAACGCAACCGGCCAGGACCAGGGCTCGATATCGACTCAGGTCTTGGAGTTGATGATCGAAGATAATCTGGAACGGCACGCGATTCTCGATCAACTTCTGCTCGACAAGATAAGTCAACTCCGGATGCTTGGCGTCCGCGAAAACCTGCGACGGGAAATTACGCAGCACGGCCACGTCGGCCACCACCGCGGCATCGCGCAGCAGATCGCGACGTGTGTTGAAGAATCGGATATAACTCCTGGATTCATCCGAAAACGGATAAGGTTTTCCCGGCATGGCGGTGATCTGCCCGTACTCGAACCAGCAGATACACCCCAGACAATCCAGATTGAAAGCGATTGACTCGGCTATCTCCAGCGGCGTCACGTTATAGACGAAAGCCATGTTGTTCATGGCCCGGGCTATCTTCAGAGTACGAATCCCCGATACCCACTGCCCATCCCGGTAGCCGGACCGATCATTCTCCTCATGCCAGATCGCCTCCCCGCCCGGCATGAGCCGGCCGTGATCCACCGGCGGCTCGATGTGCGGCCGAATCTGGTAAGGGTTGCATACCACAAGCATGTCCGACCGTTGGGCACGAATGTATCGGCCCATATCCTCATGGGCATCCGCCAAGGACTGACAGCCGAAGTCCTGCCAGGCCCGGCGTAACATGCTGTCCGGCACATCCGGATTGGGCGGGTTGACCGCGGACACGTCCTCGATCCCCATTTGCTCAAGCTCGGCGGCGCTGAAAGATTTGGCCAGAAAGTCGCGAAAACGCTTGATGGACAAGGCGTCGTAGCCGGGGCCCATGAAGAGATTGTCGAAATGGATCAGGTCGGTTTTGATTTCGCGGATGGCGAAATCGATGGCCTTCTTGTGATGGGCGGCGGCCTCGGGATGGTTTCGGTTCCAGAAATAGCGAAACTCCTGGGTTCCGTAAACGATCGGTTTTCCGGCCTGGTCCAGCAGCAGCCAATCCCGGGCGTCGGGTATTTCCTTGAAAAGGGTTTCCCAGCCGACGGTCCCGCTGCCCAGATAAACGCCCACATGCAGGCCCGCTTCATGGCAAAGCCGGGCGAAACGGGCGCTGTCGGCCATGCCTTCGGCCTCGGCTTGGAGGCCGAAACCCTTGTAGCCCGGCATCATGACAAAATTCACGCCGAGATCCTTGAGTTGGGCGATCATCTCCGGGCTTTGCTCGCGCCGGTACCCCTCCAATTGCTCCGCGGAAGGAGTGTAACTTTTATTCGCCCGCCGGGCGCGAAAGATCAGTTGCTCCCAGCTTCCGGCCATCACAATCCCTTCTCGTTGGACCCACTCCGGGCGTTCCGCCATCGGCAGAGTTAATGCTTCCGCCTGGACCAAGCCGGTCGGCACGAGAAACAGCACCCAGATTATTCTCTCGAGCATAGTCATATTTTTGCTCCGTATCCGGTTCATTCCTACCGTACGGTCGGCTCGATATCCGCGATATAGATGTCGCGTTCGCCGACGGTCTCAACCCGGAAATCAGACTTGACGTTCTGATGGCCGGCCAACCGGGCCCGCGGACATTCGATTTCCACGGTGTGCCAGCCTTTTTCAACCGGCAACGTCACCTGCCTCGATGCACGATAAAAGCCGGCGACATCGTTTGCATAGTTCGAGTCGTATTCGATCTCGATAGCCTGGCCGGGCTGACCGTCGCTGTAGGTCGTGATTTTGACCGTGACGGTACGGTCCAGATTGCGCAGATCGCTGCCTTCCGGCAACGCGAAATAAATGTAGGGTTT
>CAZXSA010000466.1:0-2152 GCA_964642815.1 uncultured Planctomycetales bacterium
TTGGGTGTATCCTGTTTGATTTCCTCGCTCATGAAGCACTTTCCATATCGGTTACGTGAGCCTCGGGCCGTGGCCTTAGCGCCGACCCGGTTCAATCACTCGTCATCCATGCATCCTGAAATCCGTTTGGTCCGCCGGGGGAGGCCGGGGCCAGAAGGTTCGGAACGCATTTCTATTATACCGTATTTGTCCCTCCGGATCATCGGTGGCCGGCTGTGGTGTTGGAGGAGGTAGGTCATCGCCCTCCCGGTCGCTCCAGGCGAACGGGTTTTTCCACCGTCTGCCCGCTGGCCGGCGGGTCAAAGGGCAAAAACCCTGGTAAATTCGTAAGCAAGGGCTGTTTGACGGTGAGAAAAACCGTTCCGATCCATTCCGCGCCGGTCGGGGAGGTCAGGACCACGTGTCCGTCGAGCAACGAGCGAATCTGCTCCGCGCCGACCGCCGGAGCCGTGGCCGCACACCAGTATTCGATGGGGATCGTTACTTCCCGGCCGCGCCCCGTATCCGATCGAAACATCCGCGAGCCAATATGCAGATAGAAAACAGTCCCGATCTGTTCGAGATGAACCTCGAAATTCCCGACGGTCCCGTCTATGTTGACCACGAAAGCCCCGGTCAGCATTGGCCAAGTTCGAAAATGCCGATTCAGAAGTTCAGTTTTTTCGGCAAAAATCATTGGCCGAGCCAGATCCTCGATTTTCTTGTCCGGCTCGGGCAGGTCGAACAGAATACAAAGGGATCGGGCGGCCGAGCGGCGGGCATCCTCGGCTTCCTGGTTACTAAGTTCCACCAGACGCCGTGGTCCGATGATATCGAGGATATTTTTCAATTCCGTTCGATTTGGCGCCTGCTCTCCCCATTCCAGCAGGGGGGCCAGCCGGGTAATTTTCCCACAGCCGATCAGCAACCGGGCCGACCGGGCGATGGCGGGCTTTTTCGCGGACAACGCCGCGAGCAGTTTCGGCATATCGGTATCGTCCACGTAGCCGGCGAATTGGCTGAGAAAGGCCCGCTCGCTATCATTCGTGCGGAGGAAATTCGCCCCATCCATAATTTTGGCATGACGCGCCCCCTCTTCGGTGCTTTTTATTACCGCTTCATACATACGATAAAACAGCCAGGCCGCGCCGACGGCCACGACGGCGATCAAGGCCATCGTCAGGGCCGTCCGAATGGGAAGCACCGACCATATCTTCGGCTGGCTGGTCACCGGTTCGGTCTTGGGGCGGTGAACCACGCCCGTGACCTGATTCACACCACAGGCCGGACAGGAGACCGAGCCCTCTGGTAATGGAGCCTCGCACATGATGCAGTGGCGAATCTCCTTTTTTTCCTCCGGCGGCTTAACTCCGATCCAGGAATCCTCGGCCAGATCCTTCTGTTGCCATTCAAAGGGGGCCAACTCCTGGCCGATCTTGAAGGCCCGATGACAAGCCGAGCAAACGCCGATCACGCCGAGGGCCGAGCGCTCCGTTCGGTAACGTCGTTTACAATAGGGACACAGGACGCGAATCATGCCAGGATCCTCTTGTTCGGAGCATCATACTCGCGGTTCGATGGTCCGCCTATGGCGCGACCTTGGCCGGGGGATGATGGGGCCGATACCAGTCTTACGGAGGCGTCCGAAATTGGCACCGGCGGGGGCGGAGCACGACCGGTCATCGAGGGTGACAGTTGGACCACGATTTACAACTGGACCAAGCTACCCATCCCGGTCCCACCCAATAAAAAAGCGGTAAAGCTGGGGATCAAGGATCCGGCTTTACCGCCTGATGGTTTAATGAAATTGTAAGGGCGATTCCGAACGACCGTTAAGGTTTCGGCGTTTCCTCGTGGCTGACGGTAAACGTTCCGGACTCGGACATCAGTTGGTCCAGCGCGGAAGCGGCGTCCGCCGCTCGCGGATCAATCTCGCAGGCCCGCCGGAAGGCATCCATGGCCAAGGCGCGTTCGCCGACCAGCATGTAGAGCTTGCCCATGCCGGCATAGGCCTTGGCGTTTCGCGGATCGATGCCCAGAGCGGTCTTGTACCGACGCAGGGCGTTGTCGTGGTCCCCGCGCTGGCGATATTCATCGCCAAGATAGACAAAATGCTCCGCGATCCCGCGGTTGTTACTGGTGGCCTTCTCGGCGAGGGCCAAGGCGGCCTCGA
>CAZXSA010000467.1:0-2092 GCA_964642815.1 uncultured Planctomycetales bacterium
CGCAACGTACCGCTTTCCGATCCGCGG
Source organism: uncultured Planctomycetales bacterium (assembly GCA_964642815.1). Lineage (GTDB taxonomy): Bacteria > Planctomycetota > Phycisphaerae > UBA1845 > PWPN01 > JAAYCU01. Next base: position 28 of record CAZXSA010000467.1, read on the forward strand.
TAGCTGATCGTGGTCTCTATCCAGACCTCGCCGCCGGCCGGTTCGCTTGGCTCGTCGTCGTTGAACATGAAGGCCAGATTGGCCAGCACGTCAGAAAAGATCGTTGTCAGCGTCGCCGTTTTCTGGTTCTGCATGATCATCTACCCCAAGAAGAGGCCTCAATACATCCCGAAGCTGTTCGGGCTGGAAGGGTTTGCGGACGAAGCCGAAGGCCCCGATACTCTCCAGTTCCTCGATTCGCTGTCTACTGCCTTCCGTGGAAACGATGACGATGGGTACATCCTTGAGCCGATCGTTGCCCTTCATCCGGGTCAGCAACTGAATGCCGTTCATCGTGGGCATATTGATATCCAGCATGATGACCGCGACCGGGTGCTCGGCGAGGCTGGCCAGGGCCTCGATTCCATTGGCGGCTTCGTAGACTTCGCCCACCTTTAGCCCAGCGAGTTTCATGGTCCGTTTCACCATCTGGCGGATGGTGGCCGAATCGTCAACAATCAATACGTCCTGACACATCGCATAGCTCCTACCCGGTCACGAGCATGGGTTCCTGGGTCTTGCCGGGGTCGGTAAACATCTGCATAACCCGTTTGAGTTCCAACATCATCTGGGTACCGGCTACTTCCAGGTCCGACTCGCGTAGGTCGTAACGCTCCATGATAATATGGTCCGCCCGGTAACTCAGGCCGTCCGCCCCCAACCCGATGCCCAGTAACAGGCATACACAGTTGCCGAGGTACACGGCATCCACCAACGGGTCGGGCGAGGCCAGAGCCTGGGGCTCGTGGTGGTAACGGATGCAACGGGTAATGTGCTCGGGCACCTGCCATTTTTCAGCGACTTTGGCTCCGATTTCCTCGTGGGAAAAGCCCAAAACCGCATGTTCCGCTTCGCTGAAACTGAGGTTGTCCTCGTTAACCCGCCGCACGATTTCCGCGAATTCGCGGCCTACGTATTCATTGAGGATGGTCTTGCCGACATCGTGCAGCAATCCGGCGGTAAAGGCCAGATTGGAATTAGGATAGTGGATGCGTTCGGCAAAACATGTGGCCGTAATGGCCACGCCGACGGAGTGTTTCCACAGGATGCCCGGTTCCAGGCCGTAACCGCTTTGCTGTCTGGCCAGGAGCGAGTTGCTGTGAACGGCCATGACCAGTTGCAGGATCTTCATGGTGCCGAGCATCCGAATGGCGTCGTTCAGGGAGTCGATCTCGCGGGAGACGGCGAAATAGGCGGAATTGCAGATGCGGAGCATCTGCGTGGTGACGGCCTGGTCATAACGAACCACCTCGATAATGTCGTCGATCGTGCTCTTGGGGTCGTTGACCACGTTGATGAGCTTCATGACGGTGTCGGGCAGCGGCTGGATGGCCGCGACCCGATCAAGAATTTCATCCATGCGAGTCATAGCTCCACCTCCCGATTGCGATTCTTGATGCTTACGCGTCCGGAACCGATGGACAAGCGCATGGTTCGGCTCACCGCTCCGCCGACATCCTCGGCATCGATGAGTACGCCGTTTTTCCAGAAAATCTTGCGTAACAAGATGTAATTGCGTTTGCCGATGTTGAAAGTCCCATTGTCGTCAAGCAACGAGGAGCCGCCGGCGACCTTGACAATCAGGCGTTTTTTGACCGCTCCGAGTTCATACGCGGCGCGAAACATGGCGGGGATGCCCGTGTCCCCGAACATGGCGGGGTTGAGCTTGGCCTTCTCCGGGGAAATGGAGGATTCGGGGAGCATGTAATGGAGCATGCCACCCACCTTGGCCTCCGGATCCCAGATACTAACCCCGACGCAACTGCCGAGGGAGTATGTTACCAGATCAGCGCGGGGATCCGCGGAAACCTGGAAATCCGCTATGTCAACGACCACGTCCATGAGGGTCTGTTCCTGCTAAGGCGACGGATTCAGGGATTTCGAGGGGCCCGTCATCAAGCTGTCGGCTGGGGAGGACGGTGATGGACCCGGTCGACTCGTTTACCGCCACGATTTCCAATATGCCGTCTATTCTACGTCGTTCAATTCGGATAGGGCCTTTAATTCCATCCCGAAAAGTGGTTTG
>CAZXSA010000468.1:0-2041 GCA_964642815.1 uncultured Planctomycetales bacterium
CAGTTGCAGGGCACGTTCCGCCCTTGTTTCGGCATCCAACCAGTCATTCATGTTTTCAACCGCCGGGACTCGGAATCAACAGAACGGCGATACCTTATTGGTATCGGATGTTGGCGATCGCTCTGAGGTTAGAAACGTGATTTTCTTGATTGAATTGAAGAAAGGAGTTGCCGGGCAGGTTATCGGGCGAAGCCGCCGACGGACTTTCGCCGATCCAAGGTCTAATAATCGATGAAGGGAAAGGGCCTCTTTAACCGATGCGATAGGCCTGCTCGAAAGCCTCGTCGAAATCAAAAACGCCGTTGAAATCATCGAGCAGATCGGTCGGTTGCTTCTGAAGCCAGCCGTTGTCCACCAGAGCGAAGATGATGGCCCCGATGTCCTCCGTGCGGGTGATATTCCAGCGCGCCAATACACTCCGGGCCATCAGTCCCCAACGTCCAAGGGCCTCGTCACGCAAGGCCCAGCAGAGTTGTTGGCCGGTTACATGTCGGTTCATTTTTTCCACGCCGTCCAATCGATCAATAATCTCCATGATCTCGGCCGGCAGGATATTTTCCAGATACGCCGTGGCCAGAGAGGGGAAATCGAGCTCACATTCGGCCATCCAGCGGGCTACCGTCTTTTCGTCCTCGGACATCGGGCCGTGTACGGCGTCGGCGGCGTGGGCGATGCATTCCTGCACGAACATGAAGGCGTCGAGCGGATAGCGGCCGACTTCCTCGACAATCTGTTCGATGCTTTTTCGGGGCGTCTGAGGCATGGACTACTCGGCTAAAAATCTCCGCATGGTCAAGCGCGGCTCAGGAACCGCGATCATCCCGACGTGGACGGCGGCCTCTTTTTCCCCGCCGCCGCCGCCGGGATCGCGGAGATCGATCGGAGGACTGGGTTTCGTCCCCCTGTTCCTCCGCCGGCCCGGCCTCCTCGGCTGATATCGTATTGTCCAGCTCTTCCTCGAATTCCACGGCGGGATCCTCGCTGGTTTCCTCAACGGCAGGCTTCGGTCGCGGCGCAACCGGACTTGTTCTGTCCGTGGGGCGGCGCGAGCGAAAAGACTTTTCCCGCGTGTTGCCTTCCGGTTCATCAACATCCGGCGGGGGGGGGGCGTTCCATTCGAGGATGTTTTCCGCCGCTACCGTCAGTAATCGGCCGTCGTCGGTTTTTATTTTGACCAACTGGCAGAGAATTTGTCGATCGACCACCCGGCCGATACCCTCGGTCGTGGTAATCCGAGCGTTATTTCGCGGTAGCCGCTTGTTAAGTTCCTCGTAACTCTCATGCTCGTAGCGAAGGCAACATTTCAATCGACCGCAGCGGCCGCTCACCTTGGCCAGATCCAAGGTAGTTTTCTGCAACTTGGCCATGGACATGGTCACCGGCTTCAGGGTTTTGAGAAAGTTCTTGCAACAACATTCCCGGCCGCAGGTTTCCAGATCGGCCAGCAGGCGGGCCTCGTCTCGGGCTCCGATCTGCCGCATTTCGATGCGGGTTTGAAACTCCCCGGCAAGCCGGCGCACCAGTTCGCGGAAATCGACCCGCTCTTCCGCTAGAAAATAGAAAATGATCCGCTCGCCACCCAGGACGTGCTCGCAGTCCACCACCTTGATATCCAGCCCGACCTCCCGGGCGAACCGGCGACAGATCGCCACCTTGCCGGCCGCATCATCCTGAATCCGCTCCTGCTCGCGAATGTCACCCTCCGTGGCTTGGCGAAGCACCCGCCCGTTATTCATGCGATATACGTCGCCGCCGCTGGTTTTAGCGTAACGCCGCATCTGCTCAGGAGGAATACACCATTCGCAACCCGGGCAACTCAGACTCAGGGCCTCGCCCAATTCGATGCCCCGGTCGGTGGCGATGATCACCTTGCCGCCGGTGATGGTCAGGTTTTTCGGCACGATAAATTCACCCATGTGATTCATTTTGCCGTAACGGACCGCAACCGTGGTCGCTTTATCCATCCGGTTCCCGTTTTCCGCGGGCTTGGGTGTATCCTGTTTGATTTCCTCGCTCATGAAGCACTTTCCATATCGGTTAC
>CAZXSA010000469.1:0-2038 GCA_964642815.1 uncultured Planctomycetales bacterium
CGGTTATTACGCTACAATGTGGGGCATCAGGAAACGCCCGAAGGCCGGGCGGAGATCATCGCCTTTTTGAAAAAACATCTTTGATATCGACCGAGGCGCACTCTCAATCCGGGCTTTTACCCTCGAGATAGGTGTAGCCCTCGAGGCCGTGTTCGTATTTCCGGAGAAAATGGCCGGCCTCCTCGAACGAAATGGTCCCGGTACGCACGGCTTCCTCCACCGTTCGCCGCAGCCGGTTGACCAGATCCTCGGGCGAGTATTGCACGAAATGGAGCACGTCCTTGATGGTGTCCCCCTTGACCATGTGTTCGATCCGGTACCCCCCCTGCTCATCCAGGCGCACATGCACGGTGTTGGTGTCTCCGAACAGGTTGTGCATATCGCCGAGGATCTCCTGGTAGGCACCGGTGATAAACACGCCGACGATATAATCCTCGCCGTTGGGAACGTGCAGCTCCAAAACGTCTTTCACGTCGCGCAGGTCGATGAAGCGGTCGATCTTGCCGTCGCTGTCGCAGGTGATGTCGGCCAGGATGGCTCGCCGGGTCGGCTTTTCGTTGAGCCGGTGGATAGGGAGGATAGGGAATAACTGCTGCACCGCCCAGAAGTCGGGTAGCGACTGGAAACAGGAGAAATTACAGAAATAGGTATCCGCCAGGGAGCGTTCCAGGCCCTCCAGATCGTCGGGCACGTATTCGAGCTGACGCACGATCCGCAGGATCCGCTTGAGGCACGACCAGAAGATGGCCTCGGCCAGGCAGCGGTCCTCCAATGACAGATAGCCGTGGCGGAAGAGGCTCAGGCATTCGTCGCGGTAGTGCAGGGCGTCATGGTAGCTTTCCTGGAAATTCTTCCGGTTGATGTTGCGACGGACCTCCATGATGTTGTGCAGCGGGTCGGGTTTATCCTCGGGGATTTCCTGGGGGACGACCGGGTCGGGAATGGCACTGGTACCCAGAACATTGAACAGCAATACCGAATGGTGGGCGGTGACGGCCCGTCCGGACTCGGAAATCACCACTGGATGAGGAATCTCGGCCGCCTCGCAGATATCCAGGATGGCGCTGACCACGTCGTTGGCGTATTCCTGCATCGAGTAATTCGTGCTGCTGAGGAAATTGGTCCGGGATCCGTCATAATCGACGGCCAGCCCCCCGCCCACGTCGAAGAACCGCAGGGGGGCGCCCATTTTGTACATTTCCACGAAGACCCGGCAGGCCTCGGCCATGCCCTCGCGCAACGAACGGATATTCGTGATCTGGCTGCCCAGATGAAAGTGGAGCAACTGAAGGCAATCGAGCATCTCGTTTTCGCGCAGGAAGCTGATCGCCTCGACCAGCTCGGTGGCATTCAACCCGAATTTGGAGCGTTCGCCGGTAGAGGACTCCCATCGGCCGGCGCCGCGGGCGCTGAGTTTGGCCCGCACCCCGATCCGCGGGATGACGTTCAATTCGCGGGCGATCTCGAGGATCAACTGCAGTTCGGTGAACTTTTCCACCACGATGATGACACACTTGCCCAGCTTGGTGGCTAGCAAGGCCATCTCGATGTATTCCTTGTCCTTGTAGCCGTTGCAGATGACCAGCGATTCGGTCGAATCGAGCAGGGCCAACACGGCCAGTAACTCGGGCTTCGACCCGGCCTCCAGGCCAAACTGATAAGGGCGGCCGTAATTGACGATTTCCTCCACCACGTGCCGCTGCTGGTTGACCTTGATCGGATAAACCCCCAGATACCGATTTTTGTACCCGTATTCCTCGATCGCCTTTCGGAAAGCCTCGTTGATCGCCTCGACCCGGGCTCGCAGGATATCGGAGAAACGAATCAGGATCGGCATAAGAATGCCCCGGCGCTGCAGTTCATCGGCGATCTGTTTAAGGTCGACGGTGGCCCCACCGGGTCCGCCGGGATGCACGCAGGCGTTGCCCTGATCGTTGATGGAAAAAAAGGGCGTGCCCCAGTTACGGATGTTGTACAGGTCCATGGCGTCCTGCACGGTCCAGGTGCGCAAGGCGTCTTCCTCGTGGAAGGTGGGGTG
>CAZXSA010000470.1:0-2012 GCA_964642815.1 uncultured Planctomycetales bacterium
GCCCTTGACCGAAGCCAGGTCGAGCGAATAGGTAAAACCGCTACATCCTCCGCCTTTGACGCCGAGGCGCAGGTACGTGCGGTTGGCCGGCAGGTTCTGCCGGGCGATCACGCTTTTAATTTCCGCGACGGCTTGTGCGGTGATGGTAATGGCCATGTTCATACTCCTTTAGCCCGCGACGGGGAAGCGCGTGACCGTAGCAGGATGATTTTCCGGTACCCGATGCGTCAAACTACTCCGGCCCGTCGCTCCCGCTCCGGGTTCTGACCGTATGGTCGCTAAACGCGTACTCGGCCTCGGCGGGCGCGGCCGGGTCGGTCTTTTTGTCCTTGATGTCCTGGATCGCCGCCCGGATGGCGTCCTCCGCCAGCACGCTGCAATGAATCTTCACCGGCGGCAACGACAACTCCCTGACGATATCCGTGTTCCGGATCTCCAGCGCCTGATCCAGCGTCTTGCCCTTGATCCATTCGGTGGCCAACGAACTGCTGGCGATCGCGCTGCCGCATCCGAACGTCTTGAACTTGGCGTCCACGATGCGATTGTCCGCGTCCACCTTGATCTGCAGCTTCATCACGTCGCCGCATTCGGGCGCGCCGACCACGCCCGTACCCACGTTGGGGTCGTTCTTGTCCAGCGTCCCGATATTGCGCGGGTGGTTGAAATGGTCGAGCACTTTATCGCTGTAAGCCATGTTCTACTCCATATCGTCAACACATAAGCATCGTCGGCCTATGCAAAATCGTCTTTTAAAAACACTGTCCCTTGGTTCCCCAACGATTTTTTAACTCCGTGCTCGCCGCAGCGGAGCCTCGCCTGGGCGGGCCTCCGTGTCTCTGTGGTATATTCCCCGGCTAACGGGACGACACCTGAACCCGCTTCAAGTCCACGCCCTCCCGGGCCAATTCGTATAACGGACTCATCTCCCGCAAGCGATGCACCGTAGCCACCACTTGGCTAATGGTCTGCTCGATCTCGTCGGCCGTGTTGAACCGCCCCAGGCTGAAGCGGATGGAACTATGGGCCAACTCATCGCCGACGCCGAGGGCCCGCAGGACATAGCTCGGTTCCAGCGAGGCGCTGGTGCAGGCCGACCCGCTGCTGACCGCGATATGCTCGAAACCCATCATCAGCGATTCGCCCTCCACGTACGCGAAGCTGACATTCAATGTGTTGGCCAGCATGTTTACGGGGTCGCCGTTGCGATACAACGCATCGATTTTTTCGCTTAGTCCCAGCCATAGCCGATCGCGCAGCCGGCCGATCCGGGCGGCATCGGCGGCTATCTCCCGCCCGGCGATTTCCGCCGCCCAGCCCAACCCGACGATGCCCGGCACGTTCAGCGTGCCGCTGCGCATACCGCGCTCGTGCCCCCCGCCGTGCAGGACTGGAGCACAGCGTACCCGCGGCCCTTTTCGCCGCACGTACAACGCACCCACGCCCTTGGGCCCGTAAATCTTGTGCCCCGAACAACTGAGCAGATCGATACCCATCGCTTCCACGTCAATCGGCACCTTGCCGAAGGCCTGGGTTGCGTCGGTATGAAAAAGAACGCTCTTTTCCTTGCAAAAACGGCCGATTTCGGCGATCGGCTGGATCGTACCGATCTCGTTGTTGGCGAACATGATCGACACCAGGATCGTATCGGTCGCGATGGCCGAGGCCAGTTCGTCAAGGTTGATGCGCCCGTGCCGATCAACCGGCAGGACCGTAACCCGGAAGCCCTGTTGCTCCAGATACTTGCACGGGTCGATGACCGCCTTGTGTTCGGTGGCCTGCGTAATGATATGCCGCCCCTTGTCCTTATACATCTCGGCCACGCCCTTGATGGCGATATTGTTGCTTTCGGTGGCCCCGCTGGTCCAGACGATTTCCTTGGGGCCGGCGTTTAGCACGGCGGCCACCTGCTCGCGGGCTTTATCGACGGCCTCTTCCGCCTCCCAGCCCTTGACATGATTACGGCTGGCCGCATTGCCGAATTTCTCCCGGAAATACGGCATCATCGCCTCGAG
>CAZXSA010000471.1:0-1984 GCA_964642815.1 uncultured Planctomycetales bacterium
CCGTTGTTCTACGCTACCGCGCATCCAGAAACGATTTGATTTCCTCCTCGCTCGGTATCCGGGCGGTGCTGAACCAACCGACGAGGAAGGCGAGGTGTTGGATTGGCTCGATGAAAAGCGTTACAACCCGACCGTCGTGAGTGATTTGCAGCTTCTTTCGGCGCATATTGTAAAAGGATACGGCCTGCGGTGCGCGGATAATCGTGATCGGCCTTTGTGGTTTCCATAAAAAATAGTCACGGCTGACCATGCCGCCAGGAACGAACCACCATGTTTGGACCAGATGAGCGGAATCCAAAGTGGATGCAGGGTTACAAAATATACGATCACTCCGGCTACAAAAAACCATTTGCCGTAGATGCCCGTGAAATATCCTAGCAGCCCAAGGCACAAAGCAATGGCCAAAACCGCCAAGGCGACCAGGACGACGCCCTGCACGCGATAAAGCCATACGCGAAAGTCGGTTGGCCCGGTTGTCGCGTCAGGTGAGGGCTTTTGATACATCTCCATGTCTTCGTCGGAAACTTCGTAACCGAGACAGATAATACTGGTATATTTATGGACCGGTTCATCAAGGCCAACCGGCTCAAAGGCCACCTCCGAGCAAGATGGCGATCCAACGTCAAATGGCTCACATTCGTTGGCCAGGAGATTGGCCCCATTGGGGATCGTATTCAATAGACGCCGCAACTTGCTTTGCGAAGGCTCGCCCTTGCTGCGATAAAGATGCTCCACCACCCGATGGGGCCACCTTTTCAAGGCTTGAGGATGCGACAACAATAAGGAAAGGCGACGAAGTCGCCCCTTGGGTTGTTGGCGAAGCCGGTTTCGCTGCCGGATTGCCAGCGATGCGAGAAGAATAATGATGATCAGGAATACGCCGGCCGAAACGATGGGGAAAATACTGGATAGAAATAAGGATTCGGAATAACAAGTTGGTAATACGATAGCAAGTACTGACAAACAAAGGATAAACAGAACCAGATAGCTTACCCGTCGGTCGGGGTACTTAAAGCGATAGACTTTCGGCATCATGCGCGGCGATCGGTTATACAGAAACATCGTTGCTCCCTGTTCAATCCGCAGGATCGAATGTTACCCGTAACATTCGTTTATTGCCAGCCCGAAGCGCGAGCGAGGGTTCAACGTCCCCCCTCGGGAGCACGCATCCAGCCTCGAAAATAGCATATAACGATGGTGGAGTTGACACGCCTTCGTCCCTTGCTGGCGCTTCGGGCTGGTATGCTTCATGGATTCCGTTCAAGGAAGCGCTGGGATAGTTCGCAGAACAGACGCATTCCTACGGGCAGGGCATCATCGTTGAAATCGAATTTCGCGTTGTGCAGAAGGGGGCAGGTTTCGGCGCCGCGCGGGCGCAGGCCGAGGCGGACCAAAACACCCGGCACCCGGCGGGCGTAGAAGGCGAAATCCTCCGCGCCCATGCTGGGTGGTTCGTTGGCGTAGACATTGTCCGCTCCGAACAGATCGGCGGCGGCCTGCTCGACGATTTCGGTCAGGCGAGGATCGTTGGGCATCGGCGGGTAGCCCTCGCGCAAACTCATCTCCGCCCGTCCGCCGTGGGCGACGGCGGTGCCTTCCACGATCCGGCGCAGGGCTTGGCGAACCTGTTCGCCCACCTCGTCGCGCATGTAGCGGAGCGTGCCTTTCATGTGGCATTGCTCGGGAATCACGTTGCTGGCCGTTCCGGCGGTAATCTGGCCGATAGTGACCACAACCGACTGGAGCGGATCGACGGTTCGCGAAACCAGGGTTTGTAAAGCGGTGATGGTATGGGCGGCGATGACGATCGGATCAATACAACGTTGCGGAGAGGCCCCGTGCCCGCTTTTACCGGTAATGGTGATCTCGAACTCGTTGTTGGCGGCGGTGGCCGGCCCGTGGCTGACCGCGATGGAGCCGACCGGGCGGATAGGCCAACCGTGCAGGGCGATGGCCGCGTCCACCTTGAGCTTTTCGAGGATAC
>CAZXSA010000472.1:0-1983 GCA_964642815.1 uncultured Planctomycetales bacterium
GGCCGGTCAGCGGTCGGCAGCGGACGAGAGAAATTCCCTGAAAACGCTCGACGATTTGCCATTTGGTCTGGGACGGCCGTCCTTTCTTTTCGCTGATGATCATTTTCGCGGGCACACGCGGGTGCGGCGCGATCGGAGCGACGATCAGGCCGCTGTCTTCTTCCGGCCGGCCGCGAACCAGGGCAAGGTACTCTTTCTGCACCTGGCGTTCCTGGAACTGTTGGGAAAGACACCTTTGAGCCTCGGAGGTCTTGGCCAAGAGCAAGACTCCGCTGGTCCCCGCGTCAAGGCGGTGGACGAGAAAGAGTTTCTGAGTAATACCGAGGGCATGAGCAATGGCCTCGCGCAGGGAATGTCCGCCCTGACGGCCGGGGACGGTAAGCAGGCCGGCGGGTTTATTGACCGCGAGAAGATGGTCGTCTTGCAGGAGAATTGCCAAGCCTTGTGCGTGTTTCATGTCGAATGCCTTCGCACTTTTCCACTATATCGGTTCCGCCCGGGCGGCACCGAGGCCGGCAAGATACCCGCTGGCGAATGCCCATTGCAAATTATAGCCGCCGCAAGGTCCATCAAGATCTAGAAGTTCTCCCGCCAGATAAAGACCCGGTAAGCGACGGCTTTCCAGCGTCTCCGGCCGCGCCTCGCCCAAGGCCACGCCCCCGCGCGTCACGAAAGCCGTCTCGAATCCCTCCGTGTCCGTTACCGTTAGCGCCAGTCCGCCCAGTAGATCCGCCAGGGCATCGCGCTGGTTGCCGGCCAACTGCGCGATCGTGGTTTTTTCGTTCGCCTTGGCCAACTCGATAAGCAGAAGACTCAACGATGCGGGTACGTGCTCCCGCAACAAACTCGCGACCCCACGTCGGCCGGCCTGCTTACGCCATTCATCCAACCGGGTGGTCCACCGCCTCGCGTCCATTCCGGCGATCAGCTCGATTCGCAACGGTACCGGCCCATGCCGTCGCAGCAGACCGGCCACCGTCCCGGAGAGGTTTAACACGGCCGGTCCCGACAGCCCGCGATGCGTAAACAACACGTCGCCGACCGTTCCCGCCTTGCTCTGTCCGGGTCGATCAATCCGTACACGCGCGCTGCTTAAGCTCACTCCCGCCAGCAGCGCCGGCCATTTTTCCTGGGTGATCAGAGGCACCAAGGCCGGAAGCGGCTCGATAAGCTTGTGTCCGACCTGGGTGGCCAGGGTGTACCCGCCGCCGGTACCCCCCAGTCGAGGCCAACTCCGCCCCCCGCAAGCCAATACCACCCGCTTGGCCGCGAGGCATTGCCCACCGGTTGTCTCCACGCCATGCAGATTCCCGTTCTCGATCCATAGTCGATCCGCCGTTGTCCGGGTACGTATGCGGACGCCAAGCTCGCCGAGCCGGTGACGTAGCGCCGCCTGCACATCGGCCGCCCGTCCACTGGTGGGGAAAACATGGCATCCATCAGCGGCTACCGTTGAAACGCCCAGCCGATCCATGAACGCCCGCAACAAGGGTGGTCCCATCAGTTCCAACGCTGGGCCCATGAAGCGACCCGACCGACCGAAGGCGGCGATGAAATCCTCGGTGGTGACCAGGTTGGTGAGATTACACCGTCCCCCTCCACTGGCGAGGACTTTCAGTCCCGGCTGGTCCATCTGCTCGATAAGTCCGACACATCGGCCTTGTTCGGCGGCCGCGATGGCCGCCATCTGCCCCGCCGCCCCCGCGCCCACGATCAGCACGTCAAAATCTGTCTCTGCCGTCGATCCATCCATGACCACCATTTAACGCCAAAACCCGCCTGAATACCAATCCTTTCGACCCGCCAATCAAAGATAATATGTTATGAATTAATCCTGAAGGCGTGGCATGGGCAGGCCCTGGTACTCCAGGGTTCACCCGTGCTTGTCTCGATGACAGGATATCAGCGTCCATCTCGACGCCCTTGGCGCGCAACAGTGGAGCCCGGCGGGTTGGCAGAAACCCTCCGGGCTCCGATCTCTCC
>CAZXSA010000473.1:0-1979 GCA_964642815.1 uncultured Planctomycetales bacterium
ATGAAAACCGCCCTGGTCCGATGTCGCCAAGGCCTGTGGCCCGCCGCCGATTACGCCATCGCCAAGCCCGACCTGCGCATTGACGCCATCACCGAGTTGCCCGACCTGCTGAATTAAGAACTCATCGCTTCAGGCAACAGTGCTTGAGCTTTCGCCCCGACCCGCATGGACAAGGATCGTTGCGCCCGACGATCTGACCGGATTGGCTCGCCTGTCGCAGTTTTTGCTCGAGGTGAGCCTGGAACCGGTGCATCACGTTCGCCGCCGGGCGGCCATTACGGACTTCCTCGGCCATGGCTTCCAGAAAGGACGCGGCGTGAGCATAAAACATACGATAACCCGCACACAGGTAATTCAATCCATTTTCGCCCTGCGGAGTCTGAATCAGCCGATTTTTCGGGCATTCGCCCCGGCAGGCAAGCAGATACGGACATTCCCGGCATAAGGTCGGCAAGGTCCGCTCCTTGTCCAGTCCGAACTTTCTCTGCCGCTCGGATCGGGCCATCTCCGCGATGGTCGATTCGTGAATATTGCCCAGCCGATGCTCCGGCGTAACGAAATGATCGCAACTGTAAAGGTCGCCGTTATGTTCGAGCACCAGGGCTCGTCCGCAATGCCGCTGAAACATGCACAACGGCGGCTCCACCCCCGCCCAGGCGGCCAGAGCCTGATCGAAGAGCGGTACGAAAACATAGCCGACATCCCTCCGCATCCATTCATCGAAAATCTCAATCAGAAAACGGCCCCACTGCTCGGGGCGCACGCTGAAATCCTTATGGTCCGAGGTCATCGGGCGGCCGTTTGGCTTTTCGGGCGGCTGCACGATAGGGATCAACTGAATGAATGCAATGCCCAGTTCCTTGAAGAACCGATAGATCCGTAACGGGTGATCCGCGTTGTACCGATGCACGACCGTCAGGGCGTTGAAACGGACGCCATGCTTCCGCAACAGGCGTACGGCCTGTAAGACCCGCTCGAACGTCGGCCGCCCCTGCCGATCGAGCCGCAAGCGGTCATGCAGATCGGCCGGCCCGTCGATGGACAACCCCACCAGAAATTCGTGTTCCCGCAGAAACGCAGCCCAGCGCTCGTCCAATAGCGTGCCGTTGGTCTGAATCGAATTGACACACTTCTTGCCGGCCGGAGCCCGCCGCTTCTGTAACGCGACCGCCCGCTCGAAAAATTCGACACCCAGCAGCGTCGGCTCGCCCCCCTGCCAGGCGAATTCGATTTCCGTCACCGTCGGCGGTTGCGCGGCGATATACTGCTCGATATAACGTTCGAGCGTATCGTCCTTCATCCGCCAGTTTTCGCCCGGCCCCCACAACCGCTCTTTTTCAAGGTAATAGCAGTAAACGCAACGCAGATTACACACCGGCCCCGTGGGTTTGGCGATGACGTGAAAACCCAACTGTTCGTACGGTATTTCGCTCATATCCGGTTATGACTCTTAACTATAATCGCACTGCGTTATGACCCAAAATGGTCGGCGATTCGGGCTTCCATAAATACGGGCGATTACCGATCCATCGCCGACCTCTGCTTTCTCCGATAAAACACTTAGGGACAGCGGAATCTGAACCCGCTTCGAATCATCTCAAAGCCGGGTCTCTGTTGCTCATAAATGCTCTCCTCGCACATTTCGATCACATGAAACGCGCCCACGTTGGCCGTATGCACGAAAAGCAATCCTTTCACGTATTGATCATCGATCTTGAAGTGCAACAGATATCCCTTGCCCTGAAATTGGCCCCAATGCTCCAAAGGTTGTTGCTCCAAAATGGAAGAAACAGAGGTTATATTCCCCAGTAATTCATCCGCCGCCACCGCCGGGTCAACGGGTTCTTCGTAAAAACAAAAAGTTGTCGCGGCATCGGCCCAGGCCGCCTCGATACTGAAATAATGGTCCGGATCATAATCTTCGTCCGTTTCGTCGATCATCCAATTCTGCGGGTATTCCAGATCGAAGGATGCTCCTT
>CAZXSA010000474.1:0-1977 GCA_964642815.1 uncultured Planctomycetales bacterium
ACGCCCAAACAACATTTTCTCGACGACCAGTTGCTGCCGGAGGCCAAGCCGGGTGATGGCTATTACGCCACGAAGGCCATGAGCGAATACGCGATCCAATTCCTGCGCGAACATGCCACCGACCATGCCAAGCAACCTTTCTTCCTCTATCTGGCCTTCATCGCCCCGCATTTTCCGCTGCATGCCCTGCCGGAGGATATCGCCAAGTATCGTGACCGTTACCTGGAGGGATGGGATGTGGTCCGCGAGCAGCGTTGGCAGCGCTTGCGCAAGGCGGGAATCGTCAGTGGTGAGCTTTCCGCCCGAGATGCCGCGTTTACCCCGCGCTACTATAAACCGGAAGTGCTGGACATCATCGGTCCTGGCGAAGTCTACCACGCCGTACCTTGGGCGGAGATGACGCCTGAGCAGCAGCGTTTGCAAGCCACGAAGATGGCCATCCACGCGGCCATGGTGGACCGCCTGGATCAAGAGGTCGGCCGCGTGTTGGACCAGATTCGGCGAATGGGGGCCTGGGATAACACGTTGATCGTTTTCCTGTCTGACAACGGAGCGGATGCTACCGTCATGGTGCGTGGCGATGGACATGATCGCAGCGCGGACCCGGGCTCGGCGGCATCCTATTTGTGTCTGGGGCCCGGCTGGGCCACCGCATCCAATACCCCTTTCCGCCGTCACAAGATATGGGTACATGAAGGCGGTATCTCCACGCCCTGGATCATGCATTGGCCGGCGGCCAATCTGCCCGGCGGCAATTTACGGCATACGCCCGCCCATATCATCGATTTCGTGCCCACCGTCCTGCAACTGGCCGGCGTGAAACCTCCGGACACCATCAACAACGCGACTCGCCCACCGCTGCCCGGCCGAAGCCTCGTACCCGTTCTTCATCGCGACCTGAACATTCCCCGCGACAATCTATACTGGCATCACCAGGGCAATCGCGCTCTGCGAATCGGCGACTGGAAGCTGGTCAGCGAATTGGAACGGGAAGGCAAGTGGGAGCTTTACAATCTGGCCGACGATCGTATCGAGTCGCGTGATCTCGCCGACCAGTATCCGGAAAAGGTCAAGGAAATGGCCGCGAAGTGGCAGCAACTCGATCAGGATTTTACCCAACAGGGCGGCGGCTCCACCTCGACCAAACCGGCGAAAAAATGAGAGAGCGAGAGGCAGACAGAGAGACGGTGGGACGGAGAGACAAAGGGAACAAAGAGCAATCATTATCGCAAAAAACAACCTCGCCTGGATGAGCCAGGCGAGGTTGTATGAATTTTCCGATTTCCACGCCGCCCTGATCGACGGCGACGGATGCGTCGACGATTAAACCAGACCCTGTTCGAGCATGGCATCGGCGACTTTGATGAAGCCGGCGATGTTGGCTCCCAGCACGTAGTTGGTCGGCTCATTATAGTCCGCCGCGGTGCTGGAAACGGCCGTGTGAATAGCCTTCATGATCCCAAGAAGGCGAGCATCAACTTCCTCGCGCGGCCAGGCGATATGCTGGGCGTTCTGGGCCATTTCGAGGCCAGAAACCGCCACGCCGCCGGCGTTGGCCGCCTTGCCCGGCCCGTACAGAATCTTGTTCTGGATAAAGACATCCACGCCATCGGCGTCGGTGGGCATGTTGGCCCCTTCGGCGACCAGAATGCATCCGTTCTTAACCAGGGTCTTTGCGTCCTCGCCGCTGATTTCGTTCTGAGTCGCGGAGGGGAAGGCACAATCGCATTTAATGCCCCAGGGACGGACCCCCTCGCGATACTCGACGCCCTTGAACTTGTCGGCATATTCGCGGATGCGGCCGCGCCGGACATTCTTGAGATCCATGACGAAAGCGAGTTTTTCCTCGTTGATTCCGGCGGGGTCGTAGATCGTGCCGTTGGAGTCGGACAAGGTGATGCACTTGGCCCCAAGCTGATTGAGTTTTTCGACGGTGTATTGGGCGACGTTACCCGATCCGGAAACCGTGCAAACCTT
>CAZXSA010000475.1:0-1972 GCA_964642815.1 uncultured Planctomycetales bacterium
AGCTGGCCGCCGGGATCGAGGAGGTGCTCGATGAGCATCGTGTCGAGTTGGTGGCCGTCGAGCAGGTGTACTCGCACTACAATCAGCCGCGGACGGCCATCCTCATGGCCCATGCCCGCGGAGTGATTCTGGCGGGCGCGGCGCGGCGGGGTATTCAGGTATTGCACCTGCCCGCCACCACGGTCAAACGCCACCTGACCGGCAACGGTCGGGCGGGCAAGGAGCAGATTCAAAAAGCCGTCACCGCTCTGCTTGGCCTGCCCACCATGCCCCAGCCGCCGGATGTCGCCGACGCCTTGGCCATCGCCCTGTGCGCCACCGCCATGCTTCAGCAGCCCGCCAAGCTGGCCATGACCAACGATGCCCTACTCAGTCCGCGAGGTGCCCGATGATCGTGCGCATGACCGGCATCGTGTCCGAGGTCCATGACGATTACACGGTGATCGACCATAACGGGCTCGGATACGAAGTGCTGGTTTGCGGCTACGCGGTGGGCGAGTTAAACACCTGTCTCGGTCGGGAAGTGACCCTGCACACCCTCGAATATCTCGAGGGCAGCGCCGCCGGCGGGAACATGATCCCCCGCCTGGTGGGTTTCCTTCATGCCGAGGACCGCTCGTTTTTCAAGAAATTTATCACGGTCAAGGGCATGGGCGTGCGCAAGGCGATCAAGGCGTTGGCCGAGCCGATCGGCACGGTGGCGGCGGCCATCGAATCGGGAGATGCCAAAAGCCTGGCCCGGCTGCCGGGGATCGGAAAACGTGCGGCCGAGCAGATCATCGCCGAACTGAAAGGCAAGGTCGCCGACTTCGCCATCGGCGCGGTCGAGATCGCCGAACCGGTCGGGACGGCCGAAGCCTGGCCCTCCGAATTGCGCGATGCGCTGCAGGTGATGATCGCCCTGGGCGAACGTCGGGCGGAAGGACAGCGCTGGCTCGAACGGGCCATGCAATTACACCCCGGCCAGCACGGAGTGGATGACTGGGTACGACTGGCCTACCGAGTCCGTAGCAGCAGCGAGGGATAGCGGTTTATGGTTCGACAACGGGTTATCGCATCCGATTCCGGTGGAATGGCGGAGGATACATTTAACGAATCGCTGCGCCCCGAGCGATTGGGCGACTGCGTGGGTCAGGCCCAGATCCGCGAGCAATTGACCATCGCCCTCGAGGCCGCGCGCGGCCGCGGCGAGCCGATGGATCATGTCCTGTTGTCCGGCCCGCCGGGGCTGGGCAAGACCACCTTCGCTTACGTGATCGCCCGCGAGATGGAAACCCGCATCAAGATCACCTCCGGGCCGGCCATCACCAAACCCGGCGACCTGATGCAATGGTTGACCGAAATGAAACGCGGCGACGTGCTTTTCATCGACGAGATTCACCGCCTGAGCCGCACGGTCGAGGAGTTTCTCTACTCGGCCATGGAGGATTTCCGCGTCGATTTCACCATCGACAGCGGGATCAGCGGGCGGACGGTCAACATCGCCCTGCCGCCGTTCACCCTGATCGGGGCCACGACGCGCAGCGGCCTGCTGACGGCGGCCATCCGCGACCGTTTCGGCATCCAGTTCCATTTCGACTTCTACACGCCCGAGGAGCTCGCGGAAATCGTCCGCCGCTCGGCCCGCAAGCTGAAAATCCACGCCGACGAAGACGCGCTAGCCTTGATCGCCGCGCGCTCGCGGGGTACACCGCGGGTGGCCAACCGCCTGCTCAAACGCACCCGCGATTACGCCCAGGTGCGGGCCGACGGACGACTCACCCCGGCCGTCGTCGATCAGGCTTTGGACATTTTACAGATTGACCGGCTCGGCTTGGACGATCTGGACCGCTCGTTCCTGACCGCGCTGATTAAAATCTACCGAGGCGGCCCGGCCGGCATCGAGGCCCTGGCCGCCACCCTAGGTCAGGAACGCGACACCCTGGAGGACGTGGTCGAGCCGTACCTGCTGCAGATCGGATTCCTGCGGCGG
>CAZXSA010000476.1:0-1970 GCA_964642815.1 uncultured Planctomycetales bacterium
TGGAGGCCATGGCGGGGCATTATGCTCATTACGACGTGGTCGCCTACCAGAGCGAGACGCCCAATGGGCCTCTGTCTACGTTTACCATCTCGTATGGCTTCACGGACTTGGTGATCGAGAACGGGGAACTTGTCGAGTACGACCGCTTCTGCCATGCCGAATACAAAGCCAACCAGAATTTCGTTACCACTTTTCCCGACGAGGCTACCCAGGCCATTCAACCCCGAGGCGCGATCGTCGAGGTTTACGAGGAGAACGGGGCCTGGAAGATATGGCGTCCGGCTACGCCCACTCTGATCGGTATCGACGGCGATCCCGATGTGCCGCTGTCCATGGACCCCAACGACCCCCTGATCAACGACGCGGATAACGATGGCAAGCCCGGCGTCACGGTGTTCGTGAAACTGTTCGGCCTGATTAAGGGTGAAATCTATATTGCCCGTCGCGAGATATTCCAGAACGACATGACCCTCTACTCCGACGGCAGCTTGCGGGGCACCGTGATCGACGATTCGGAGCAGTTGGTGATTGGGGCGTCGCTTTCGATCCTGAACACGCCCAACAATCCGGACCAGTGGAACGACCCCGGCCTGAACCCGATCATCCTTATCCCCATTCCCGATGACCTCGACACCTGCGAGGAACTCATGGCGAATCGAGATACGCTGTTCCCCCCGGAGCCTGAATTCTGAGGGTCTATCCCCGGCGTTTTTCACGCCCCGGCCTTTCGTACGTGGCGGTTGAAAAAGATGCCACTGGGCGGGCCGCCAGGGGGGATTGCCAGGGGAGGAAATTCCGGATCGTTTATGGTATCATGCCTCGCTTGTAAGTTGCCGGACACCGTGGGGACGAGCTTCGTTTACGTACGTTTACGAGGAATAGCAATATGACCAGATACCTTTTGCTGGCGTCCATTCTGCTCACCGCCGGCTGCCAGATGACGCCGATCCCCGCCTCCATCGAAAAGTGGCGGGCGCAGGCCAAGCGGGACGTTCCCGTGGTCGAGCCCTCGTTGAAGGAAGGGGACATTCTCTTCCGGCTGAGCACCACGCTTTTGGCGGGTGGCCTGGTCAATTTCAGCAAGACCATCGCCGACGCGACCGAAAGCGACCTCTCGCATACCGCGATTGTTTACCGGGTAACCGACGAGGGCATCATCCTGGTCGACGTTTCGCCGGTGGGGATTTCGCGGCGTTACTTCAGCGACTGGTATCGGGACGGCACCTACAACTTCGTGGTCCGGCGGCTTCGCCCCGAGTACCAACACCTGATCCCGGAGGTGCTTGCCGAGGCGGACAAGCTTATCGCCAAGGACGCGCCGTATGACGACAAGTTCGTGCCGGACGACAACCGCTTCTACTGCACCGAGATGATCGATCACTGCTTTCGAGCCGTTGGGCACCCGCTGGCCGAGCGAATCCGGATCAAGGACTTTCCCAATAACGGCTTGGTAATGTACATCGGCTGCGCGGTCGGCCGCATCAACATGAACAACGAGGCCGTCATCGCCGGCAACGAACGGATCGGCCTGTTTTCCTCGCCCATGTTGGAAACCGTGATCGACCTGCGGAACGCGCCGGCCGAATCGACCTCGCGCCAGGAGTCGATCGTGGCCGCCTACGAATCCCTCCCGTCGTCCGGGCCGCGAAACGTACGGCGAGCGGCCATCGGTGCTCAGTGATCGGCCGGACTATCTCTCCGAGGGCCGAAAAATGTAATCGTCGGCGGCGGAGCACGCCGACCCTACAGCCATCCTTGTTCATCCACGGGCATTGAAGGTTTCAAAACATTGTTTGCGGCATTTCATAACTGCCGATCCAGCCGCCGGTACATGATGGCCTCGCTGACATGTTCGGCGCGGAGGTCGGGTTCGCCGGCCAGGTCGGCGATGGTCCGGGCGACCCGGAGGATCTTGTCGTGGGCCCGGGCGGACAGGCCGAGCTCGGTGAGGGCCTGCTTGAGCATCTGTT
>CAZXSA010000477.1:0-1968 GCA_964642815.1 uncultured Planctomycetales bacterium
TTCTACGTCGTTCAATTCGGATAGGGCCTTTAATTCCATCCCGAAAAGTGGTTTGTCGATGGCCATATTTTACGGTAACCCCTTCGTGGACAATCTTGGTAATTCCGATCGAGACGTTATTATGGGGCTGACATTCCCGCATCAGATCCCGGCTCTTTTGCTCGATGGCGAAGACGCGATTCCGTAAATTCCGGGTACGTTTGAGCATTTCGGCCACGCGCCGGCGCTGGGTGGCGTTAAGAATGTGGGTTTTCAGCAGGACCGGCCGGAGTGCCTCGGTGATTCTCAGCAAGGTTGATTGCTGGCGATCGCGTTGGATCTCATGGCGGTGGAGCCAGGCGAGCATCAGGGGATCGGGGCCGACACTAATGACCGTGGGTATGCCGGCCGCGCAGCCAAGGGCCCCGATGCGAGCCCCTTGCCGTGCATAGAGTTGGCCGCCAATCACCGTCCCACGTTCACTGACAAATCTTCCCTTGGCCCGGGCCTGGCTGTGCAACAGGGACTTGCCGACCCGGATGTCGCCGCCCGCATTCAGACGGCCGGCCTCGCAGAATTTGGCGACGATATCGCCTCCCGCTCGGATATGCCCCTCGTCTGCGCCAAGGATTCCACCCTGCACGATAACATGTTGTCCGGCCTTGATAAACGCGGCCTCGACCGCGCCGCGGACATGCACCGATTTGTCGCTCTTAACCTTGAACTTATCCCGAACGGTGCCTTTAACCATCACGTCAACGCTGGATTCAATGGAACCCGTGGAAAAGTCCACGTCGCCCTTGATATCCAGCAGTTCATTAACGCTCAGCGTATGGTTCTTATATTCCACGCATCCGGCGACCGGACTTACGACCAGAGTGGGATCATGATCGGCCAAGGTCAGTGGCGGTTCCAGTTTGATGTCGACCACTTGCCGGATCGGCTTGATGCGCTCACCCAAAACATCGATGCCGGCCTCGGCCGGAATGGCTTTCTCGATTCTTCCGATTTCCTGTCCGGCCTCGACGGTGTGTATCTTGTTGTGGGTATAGAAATCGACGCGATCCTCGGGGAAGATGTCGGGATCCTGCTCGTCGGGTTTTTCCAGCCAGATGAACTTGGCGTCACGTCCCTGGGTGGGTGGATGGCCCTCGGCAATCAGAAAACGAGGAGGAATGTCCTGCTGATGGGCCACAAGGTCGAGCCATTCCTGGACTCGGGCGAGGACCGGCTCTTTCGGAACCAGGTGAGATTTTTCGAGATAGGCAAGAAGCTCCTCCCGGGTGACTTGACGAGCCCGCTCAAGGTTTTTAGCCCGGATCCAGGCCTGCAGGCGATCACGTGAGATTTCCACGGCGAGCGGCTCGGCGATGTCTGGGTTGCTATCGGCCATGCTCTCGCGGTCCCTGAAGGTTGGGCGCCGTAACCGGTCCGGGCCACGCCCGCCCGGTATTCCGCTCGATCAGCGGCCGTAGATGGCGACCAATTCCTCGGAATGAAGAACTCGATCGATATCCAGCAAAATTTTCACGCCTTCGCGGGTTTTACCCATACCCAGAATAAAACTGGTATCCACGTGCGACCCGAGCCGTGGCGGCGGCTCAATGTCCTCGTCGTGAAAATCATGCACTTCTCTTACGGTATCAACAATGATACCCATCATCATGCCCACGTCCACGACAATGATGCAGGTCTGGTCGTTGTAAGCTTGGCGCGGAAGCCTGAATTTCGCGCGAAGGTCAACCACCGGGATGACTTTGCCGCGCAGGTTAACCACGCCCTGCACGAAGTCGGGAGTCTGAGGTACGCAGGTGATTTCCATGATCCCTATGATCTCGCGAATCTTAAGAATCTCGACCCCATATTCCTCCCGGTCAAGCATGAAAGTAAGATACTTGCCGGCGACCTGCGCGGCTTCGACCGGTCTGTCCTCCACGGGGGGAGCCTGTTCCACTAATGCTTCCATCTTGATCGACTCCTTTGCTCAAT
>CAZXSA010000478.1:0-1965 GCA_964642815.1 uncultured Planctomycetales bacterium
TACCAGGTCACATGGGGAGTCAGCCGGGACGGGTCGAATTCGATGGCCACCGAGGTCAGATTTTGTTCGGCCAGAACGCGGGCGGCGGCCTCCGCGCTGACCAGCGACGCCCAGCCGTGGGCCTCCAGCCGCTCGCGGAGTTTTTCACAGATCATTTGGTTCTGTTCCTGTTCGGCCGGCGTGGGCTCCCCGATGTTCCGGAAAGGCAACATGGCCACCGTGCCGGGCGGCTTGCTGGCCGTCAATTGGCGGGCCAGATCCTGGGCAAGGGTATTCACGTCGGCCGCGTTGGAGACCGCGCTGGCCGTAATTTCCCCGCCGGCCAGTTGAATCAGCCGCAGACGCACGCAAAGCATGGTCTGGTGCTGGAGATTCTTGAGTAATTCCCCACCGGCGACCTGGCCGACCATGGCCCGCACGTCCTCGGGTTGTGCCCCGAATCGCCCGACCACCCGCTCCAGCCGATCCACCACGTATATCCCCGGCTGCCGGTGTCGTACATCGCCCGCCAGCCAGGCGGCCGTTCCCGAGAATGCCGGCGGGGCGACCACGGCGCAGGGATAATTCGCCCCGGCCGCCTGAAGCATAGGCACGACTTGAGGCCACCACTGGTGGGCCGGGCCGGTATACAACGCGATGATCGGGCAGTTGTGCGCTTTAAGCTCGTCGCGGGCTTCGGCCAGGGTGGCCGCCGTCGCTCCGCCCTCGTCCGCGATATCCCCGATGACCCAGATCACCGTCAGGTCGCCGCCCAGTCGAACCAGAAAAGCCTGGAGCGATTGGCGATCGACTACGGGGGGGGTATCCGGATAAACGTAGGATGGCCGCGTGGCTACCGGTTTGCGGTCGGCCGTCGAGGAATCCGCGGGGGGGCAACCGGCGATGGCGCACAACCCCATGATGACGAAAAACGACCACCCGCCGCCGAATCGAAAATGTAAAATCGAGGATCGGTTCATGGATCATCCATCAGATGCCGGTGTACCGGTCTGACGGGTATTATCCATGAACCAATCGAACTACGCAAAAATTTGCACGACGGAAATATCCGCTTTATCCGCCAGGCTATTATTCTGCTTTCGCCGGCGGGTATTTCACCGAGCAGCCGTAAGGCTTGGTCTTGGGTTTGCTGACCGCTTTGCCGTCGAGTAATTCCTTGATCGCCTCTTCGACGTAGTTGGTTTTGCCCTGATCGTCGATCGCGCCCATGTAGGCCAGTTTTCCGGACTTGTCGATCACGAACATGTGCGGCGTGTTCGTGGCTCCGTAGGCTCGTCCGACCTTGCCCTCCTCGTCGTACAAAATCGGGTAGGCCAATCCCACCTCGGCGGCCCATACCCGGTTCTGTTCGAGCTGGCGGCCGTGGGTCGTATCGATGCCCAGCCAGATCACACCCTTGCCGGCGTATTTGGCGTAAGTCTCCTGCATGACCCGCTTTTTCTGATGAGCCTCGCGGACTACCGGACAATCGCGGTTCAGCCATTCGAGGACCACGATCCGGTCCTTGAACTCGGACAGAGTGAAAGTTTTGCCGAACGAATCTTTTAGACTGAAATCCGGGGCCGCCTGGCCGATCTCGGCCTTGGCGTCAGCCGCCGCGGGCGCAGCGTTTAGTTGGGTATAGACCAAGGCGCAAAAGCCCAGGCTCAGTACGACGGTAACAGCGGTTTTGATTCTCATCGGCGCAACTCCTTTTCGGTTAGACCCTTCGAGTCCAAATCCCAAACGGCTAAAGCTTTCGTTTACTTTGTGGCCAACAGGCCCAGATCCTTACCTTGGAGTTTAGGAGAGCCGGCCGTAAAAGAGTATAAACCACGTCCGGTAAAGGGGGTATTTTTTTAACGACTTGCTCTGTGGCAACCGGTGGCGATGTTCCGATAATCAAAAGGGTATTCCTGATGAAACTTATTTCCAGGGTGGGGGGGTAAATATTTTATTGGAACCCAACCCCCCAATAGTCTATGA
>CAZXSA010000479.1:0-1962 GCA_964642815.1 uncultured Planctomycetales bacterium
ATTACCGCGCACTTCCGCCAGCGCCGGGTGGCGGCCACCAGGGTTCGCCGGTCGTGCAATCGGCGAATCGGCAAACCCATGCGTTTGACGATGGCATGATTGACGGCCGCGTCGCCGGCCAGATCCTCGGTTCGGCCGAAGAAATCGATACTGACCGGATACCCGCGGAGGGCCAGGTGGCGGGCGATCACGAATCCGTCGCCACCGTTGTTGCCTTTGCCGCAGATGATAGCGATACGTTTGGGCGCGGAGCGCACTGATCGCGGTATTTTTAACCTTCGTTCGATCAGATCGGCCGCATTGCGTCCCGCGTTTTCCATAAGGACCACGCCGGGAATGCCCAGAACCTCGATGGCGTAACGGTCCACCGCCCGGGTCCGGGCAACGGATAGACGACTGGTTTTGGATTGGCTCGACATGTCGTTATTGTCCGGGCCGTCGTGGTTTTCATCAAGTTATTACAATTTGGTCTGTCCGGTTTTGAGTATGTTAAAAATAATCCACCGGAATTCGTTAGGTTCACCGGTGGGTTTTATCACATCTCGACGGCCTCAAACGTGATTACGTTGCCCGCATGGTCGTTTTATCGAATCAGGTTCAGGCCGGCCTGAAGACGGTCGCGTACCTGTTCGTCGATTTGGAAACGCTCCCCGCCGCGCAGCCGACAGCCGACCACGGAAGCCCCGTCGGCCTGCGGGCCGAGGCGAAGCTGCGGTTTACCGATGTCCGCGAAGTCGCAGGCATGAATCAAGGCCACCCCGCGACGCAAGTCGATGCAGGCGGCGTCGGACTTGTCCGTCGCCCAGCCTGAAAAGTGGCAGGCCTCGAAAATGCTCGTGCTGTTACCCTCAAGAACGGCCTGGCTGGGCGTGCCGGGAATGGGCCAGAATCCACAGTTGGTAAATTTGACCGGTCCCCTGTTGTCGGGACCGACTTTGACGGTAGCCATGATCTGGCAGTTGGTGAACGCCAGACCGGAGTGCGGCTGGCAGGCGTCCACCTGCACAGCGATAGGGCCGATATCCGAACCGGACTGGCTGATGACCACATTGGGCACGCCGCTTTCGCTCTTGATGAAATGCATGCCGATCTTAGGGAAGATGACGAAGCAGCCACTCATATACTCCCAATCCGTACGCCCGATGAGGAAGCCGACAAGATTCTGCTCCAAATATTGTTTTAACGCCGACCAGCCTTTGCCTCTCGCCTTGTCATCCATGGTGCAGCGACCCCAGGCATGAGGGTTGAAATGAACGTTTTCCACCCGCCCGATGTCCGTGCATCGATCGATGTAGATGCCGATTTTCAACGGGCAGCCGAACAGGTTGCGGATATGGTGCAATTCATTGGGATGCGTACCGAAATCGACGGCCTTGTACGGATTAACCAGGGTCACGTCGATCACGCTGCCGTGCATGCCTTTACCCTGGATAGTCCAGGGGTAGGGCTTAACCGCCTGAGGATCCTGGTCGGGGTAGTAGATGGTCAGGCCCTTGACCGCCGAACTTTGTTGCAAGGTAATCAGGGGTGGGGCGTCTTCGTTACCGACATTCCCGGTGGCGACGATGACCGTGCCGTGTTCGGTGTTGGCGTGGTGGGGGGCCTGCCATTCGCCGGTCAGACAGACACCGGGCGGCAGGATGAGGCTGCCGTCCACTCGATACAGTCCCTTGGGCATCAGGACCACGCCGCCACGATCGGCCCCGGCTGCGTTCAGGGCTTTCTGTATCGCAGTGGTATCGTCGGTTTTGCCATCGGCGGCCGCCCCGTGGTCCCGGACATTGATCTGTCCAAAAGCGGCGAGGGGCCAAAGCATCAACGTCACTGCCGGCCAAAGAAGGCTGTGCATGGAAACCTCCCGTCTATAATAAGCAATATCCGACTCCGCGGCTGTAACATAGCCGAATTAGGTTTTCGTGGAAAGCCTGTGGTCGATCATGGCCAGGTATTGGAAGGAAGTCC
>CAZXSA010000480.1:0-1931 GCA_964642815.1 uncultured Planctomycetales bacterium
CCGGGGAAACCGAGAACGGCGAACCGAATACGCCGGTGCGCGGGTTGTACCAGCGCCCGATCAAGGCGGAGGATGCGGCCGAGAGGTTCAAGGTGAAACTCCCGCTCATGGTGTAGGCCACGTACCAGTAATCCGTCTTGGCCAGACAGTTACTCGTGCTGACCAGGCTGGGCTGCAGGGACATCCGCCAGAAGGGCACGGACTCCATGAAGTCTCTTATGATCTTGAAATAAGGGTAAAACCAACCCTGGGGTTCGATTTCCGCCCCATAAATATCGTAGCGGTTCAAAGCCCCGGAAGTCATCGGCAGGTGTCCCGGTAGGCACTCGTCGGCGTAGCTGATCTGCCCGCCATTGGTAGTGATCACCCACGCCGCCTTACGCATGTTGTCCATGTCCAGGCTGGAGACCGGCTGATACAGGTTGCCTTCCCACAGACATTCTTGGGCAAAAAGTGGCTTGTTGGAGGTATTGTAAAGGTTGATCAACTGATGGTAACGGGCCGGGTTCCAGTCGTTAAGTTTGTCCTGAATCGTGTGGTAGGTATATGCGGTCATGGTCTTGATTTCGGTCGCGGGTTCCGCGTACGTGTTGCCCGGATGAATTGAAACCGGGTGACGGCTCCCATCGGCGCTGTAAATCTCGTTGAGGATTTGCATGCCCTCGGCGGTGGAATAAGCCTCCGCGTACTCGCTCATCGGGCAGTAGGCCACGTTCCAGTATCCGCCCCAGCGGGCCACCCAATAACGGATGAATCGCTGGCGCTGGTCCCAAGTGGGCATTTTGGGTACGCCGTTGGTTCCGCCGAGAATCGAGAAGGGGAACACGACGATGCCCCGCTCGGCACACTTGCGGATATAGACATCGAGTTGACGCCAGACCCGTAGTTTATAGGTGGTATAATCACTTCCTTCCCACGGGATCTGGTTGCCCAGATCACCCCGATCCCCCAGATGCGGACCCTCCGCCACGTTCATTCCGTTGGCTTTCATGAAATCCAGAGTTTCTTCAAGAATAGGCTCGGTGAAGGCTTCCGGCCTCCAGAGGTGAAACGCGCGCATGAAAAAGGGTGTGCCGTCGACGTGCTTCCACCACAGGGGGATGGTCGGGTCCGTCTGCAGCGGCCCATGCAAGTTGCTGGCCACGCATTGGAACGAGCCGGACTTACCCGTGTATCCGTCGCTGAACGTGCAGGTATAGGTCCAGGTACCGACTTCGGTGGGCATGAAACGCACCCGCCAGGTGTTGTTCCCGTCGTAGAAACCTCGGATGGAGGTATTCTGCGCTGAGGGCGAGGTGAAGGTCGCGTTCAGGGTGACATCCTGAAAATAGTTGCTGTAGGTCGTGTAGTTCATCACGTTCGTCTCGAACGTGTCGTAACGGCCCACGTCGAGAGCGAGGGCGCCCCCGGCGCATCCCAGAATCACGGCTACGGTGACGAATAAATGTTTGCTACGCATTACCTCAGACCCTTTAGATGAAAGGACCAAACCCTCTCCTCGCTCGCGTGGTCGTTCATGACTCGCGAGCATCATGATGATTCAAGTCCGCTGGAACACGCATCCGCAACCGCTCCTCGCAAGCGTGAATAATGTCTCCTCATCGTTCAATATTTTCATTCTGGTCGGCCCTCGTGACCAACGCGCGCCAAGCATAACCCTCATCAACATCCCGGCGGTCGATTCGCGCCGCCGAAGCAATTCTTGAATACACTAAAATCGGCCTGGTCCACGTCGTTATCGTCATCAAGATCGGCATCCGTACAGCCACTGGCCGGGGCCACGCCGCTGCCTCCGTAGCAGCGTTGCAGATAGCCGAAATCGATCAGGTCCACGTCGCCGTCTTCGTCGAAATCACCAGACGCCGATCCCGTGGTGAACGTCCACGGATCACCGGTGGTGGTACCGTTGGCGTTGACTTCGTCGATCCGCC
>CAZXSA010000481.1:0-1922 GCA_964642815.1 uncultured Planctomycetales bacterium
AATACGATCTGGACTTCCTCAAAGTCATGAACGATCACGAATACCCTCGGGCGAGTGTCGAGGTGGTGCATACCGCGGCCGATCTGCGGAAAATCAAAACCCTTCCCGGCGATACCGGCGAATTGGCCGCCCAGTTGGAGGTGATACGTAAAATTTCCACCCATCTGGCTGGAGAAGTTCTCATCTGCACGACCCTCTTCAATCCGTGGGCGGTTCTGCGCAAGCTGGTCGCCCCGCTCAACCGGCTACACGGGCCGCCGCGGCTGGATGGCACGGATGAGCGGGATGAAGCGCTGAGCAGGTTATTGCAGGAGGATCGCTCGGCCGTCCAGGCTGCGGTGCAGGCCATTGCGAGCACTTTGGCGGATTTCGCCCGGCTCTGTATCGAGGCCGGGGCCGACGGCATTTTTCTTTCCGTGCGCGACGACTGGGTGGACCGCAAGGAGAACGGCGAACAGACCTATGACGAGATCGTCCGCCCGGCCGACCGGCAAATCCTGGCGGCCGTCAGCAAGGCCCCCTTCAACATGCTGCATATCTGCGGCCGTGCGCTGAATTTCAAGGCCTTCGCCGATTATCCGGCGCAGGTGGTCAACTGGGCCGACCGCTCTGCCGGACCGAGTATCGCCTATGCCCGCGACCGGGTGAGGCCGGCCATCGCCGGCGGGGTGGACAATCTCAAAACCATGCCCGAAGGTTCGCCCGCCGATTGCGCCGCCGAAGTCCGCGACGCCCTGCGTCAAGCCAAAGATCGCCCGATCATGATCACCCCCGGCTGCACCTTTGACCCGGAGGCCGTGCCGTTGGAAAATCTGCGGGCGATTGTCGATGCCGTGAGATAACCACCATTCATGGTTTTTGCCATCCGCGCGAGCGAGGATTGATCTTTACCAGCCCGAAGCGCAAGCGAGGGACGATCACGGTGTACGCATACCATTGCAAACGGCGCCTTGCTCGTGTGAATACCGCTGGAACGAGAATCCGTCCCCTTGCCTTCGGATGGGATAGGAATCCCTGAACAATGGGACCGAGATAGGAATCTCGGTCCAGCACCAAACCTGTTCAACTCAGTCAGTGCACTTAAACTTTATGTTTCAGCAAGGAGGTTCTGATTGTTCCCGTGGCGTTTCGATAGCAACCGGCCCTGACCACAAATCAATAAGTTTTATTTGTGGATAACGCTTGGAAAGCTTTCGCCCGAATCGTGCGCCATTCCAGACCGCAAGTAAATACGCCTGTCCGCAATCGATGTCGGTATATCTTGAATGTGCCCAACGCAGAAAAGTGTTATTCCAAATCGGTCCATTTATCAAAGCATCTTTATTCGGTGGAGGAGAGGGGGCAAGCATCAGTACATCCTCTTCCGTCCACCAGGCTCGTGTGATATTCCAACCAATCGTGGGACTTTCAATGATGATCGTCCCATCGCCACGTACAAGCCGACGTTTTCGTTCGTTTCGGGATAGATATCGACCTTTACGGAACATCTTCAACCAAACGCATATCTCTCCCAGGACGAGACCGATACCGGATAAGATGCCCAGTGGTAAAAAGAAAAACACAAGCACAATGATAAAGAGCGGTAAAATTAAAAGGAGTCTCGCCCATCCAACGATTCTCGAGCCTCGCGGCAATTTTCCATGCGTTAGCGGCATTCAAAGTCACACCTAATAGTCAGCAGATCATCGACTCTTAAACCATATTCGATGGATTTGCATAAGGCAAGACGTTACAGCAGGCAAACGTATGCTACACTTCTAACTGACATAATCTTTCGAGTGTGGGCAAAACCAGCACCGGGAGATATGGCATGGGCAACATGCCATCCAAGGAAAAGCGGTGGCGTTGCCACCGCAGTCCAAAGAAAAACGGTTTCGCGGTCGGTTTACCGCTGGAACAAGAATCCGTTCTCGTTCCTTTTC
>CAZXSA010000482.1:0-1910 GCA_964642815.1 uncultured Planctomycetales bacterium
GGAACGGACAACCCGAAGATAAGCCGCGCCTTTTCCTGGTCGATCTGGACGGCATCCACCACCGCCGTTATTCCGATGAGCGGACGATCCTGCGGGCAATCATGAGGCTAAACATCAGCCTGGACCACTGCCGCCGCGTGACCCGGGCTGATCGCCTGCGTTTCCTCAAGACCTATCTCGAACGGACCGGGCGCGACAGCCGGGCATGGAAACCGCTCTGGCATGAGCTGGCCGCTCTTTCCGAACGCAATCGCGGCCGACGTGACCGGGCCGAGCGGATCCTGGCCGGCGCGCGCGCGTAACCCACCACGATTCACCTATCCGTCTTGATCCTCGGAATCCGATGATGGCGGCGGCGGCGACTGGTCGATTCGTCGCTCGACGATCACCGTGCGGGCGATCAGGTCACCCAGCCGCTGCCGGTTGCGGGTAAACACGACCAACATAGGCAGGGCGATCAACATGGGCTCCAGCTCAACCAATTTGGTCACGTTTCGGATGGCAATCTGGACGAGCAAGGGTTTTTCAAGCGATTCCGTGCTCACCCGGCAGCCTAATAAAAGCTTACCGGGAGTTGCCTGCAAAAGGGCCTCGAAGAACAGACTGTAACTTGCGTAAATAACACGAAACCAGATGCCCGCCCAGTAGAGATCCATCGGCCAGGGCAGTTCGCTGATTTGTTCGCGATTCAGATGTTGAATCTGCTGCTGGAATGCGTACAAAGGCTCGAACCAGTACCACAACACCACGGCGGCGGCAGGTAGGATATCGATCAGCGCGGCCGCCAATCGCTTATGCGGCGGCACCAAGCCCAGCCCCGGTGGCAACTCAATAGGCACGGCGATACTTTGCTGGCGACGCCACCAGATCAGCAGCAGCATGAGCATGACCGCCAATGTGGCGATAACTTCCTTCAAGCCCTGCTTGCGCGGCGAGAGCGTTTCGCGTCGCGCGCCCAGCACCGTCGTAAAATCCTGAATGGCCTCGCCACCCGCGATCGGCCAATAACCGATTTCCGGCGCCTTGTCCCCCCAGCGCAATACAACCAACTGGTTGGCGAACCCGCTGACCGCCGTGCCGGCCGGCAACCGCAATTCCTGTTCGCCAAGCCGCAATTCCGGCAGAGGGTTCCAGGCAATTCTTTCCGGATTGCTCGGATCGGTCAACTGAACCCAACCATCCACGAGTCGACGCGCTGTATTCGAGGGATCCTGTTGCACGACGGCAAAATACAACTGTGTATTGGTCACGAAACAACAAGCTGATTCGAGAAGGTGCCGCGGACGAAAAGTACTGACCGGCGTCCATTGCCCATCGAGATAAGCGGCATGGTGAATGGTGCGGTTGCCGGCCTTGACCTGCCAGAAAAGGTGGACCTCATCCCCCCGGCAGGCCATCCAGAATCGTTCACTCGCGGCACAGGCGCCGGGCGTCGCCGAACTCGGCCGCCATTGCCCATCCGCGTAAACGACCAGGTGAAAACTGCCCGGCTCCCGCGCAACCGGCGGATCGGCCTGCGCCGGGGCCGGTTCGGTTTCCGGTTGGCTCTGGATGAATCCCGCCCCCCGGTCACTCCGTCGAGCGGCGGCCTGCTCCGCCAGCCAGAGACGCTCGATTTCGTTGGCCGTGGCGGCCGAGACCAGCGCCCATAGTCGAGGCGGCAGCCCCTCGCTCTGGCCCGCGATGGCCAAGGGAAGGGTCCGATCGGGAAGCTGCAACTCCCGATTCGCGCGCACGGGCGCGTAGCGGTAATGGCTGCCATCATCGAAAAAAACATGTAACCGGTCACCCACTACGGTCGCCAGATGCACCTTTCCCACCTGTTCATCGACCAGGGCTTCGTCCACCTTGCTCTTTTGCCGATCCTGATAGGCCAAACGCTGGTACCAGACCCAATCGGGCGGCCCGGT
>CAZXSA010000483.1:0-1907 GCA_964642815.1 uncultured Planctomycetales bacterium
GAGGCGTGCCCGAGCGGCTGAAGGGGACGGTTTTGAAAACCGTTGTGCGGGAAACCGTACCGGGGGTTCGAATCCCTCCGCCTCCGTTCGCCTGCGGCGAACAGAGCAGGTGAGCAGGACAACAGGTGAACAGGAGAGGTGGGCAATCGTGTTGACGGTGAGCTTGGCTTCTTTCGCCGGAAAAGGTGCTCACCTGCGGTCTCCTGATCTACTGTTCTCCTGTTCATTTCTGGTCAAGAACAGAGCCCGGAAAAACAGAGCAGGTGAGCAGGAAAGGCGGGCAAATGTCTCGACGGTAAGCTTGGCTTCTTTCACCGGAAAACCCCCTCACCCGCCAGGCTACCGCGGCTTTGCCCTAAAGAGCGGTCTACTGCTCTACTTTCTACTTTCTTTCCCGCGGCAAGCAAACGTCCGACAGGTCCAGGAACACGTAAAGGGATCGGAACATTCGCTCAATGCTCCGCGAGATTTTTACCATCAAGAATCGCTTCCACCGCGACGGCCACACCGCATTCGTCGTGGCCGCGGGTTCGCCGGCGGGTGACGGCCGCAACCTTCGGGTTCGCGTTGCCCATGGCGATGCCCAGCCCGGCCTCGCGGATCATCTCCAGGTCGTTCACGTCGTCGCCGATGGCCACGATTTGCTCGGGGCGGATGCCCAGCGGTTCGGCCAGCATGGTGATCCCGTACCATTTGTTCACCTGGGGGGCGAAACATTCCACGACGTGCAGGCCGTAATTCGGCGCGTAAATCGCGTTGCATTTCATTTGCCCGACGGGGAACTCCGCATCCAGGGCGGCCAGGGTCTGCTCGATATGCCCCGGCTCGTCCAGCACGCCGATCCGCACCGGCTCGGGCGGCAACTCCCGCCAGTGGCCGAACTCGCGCACCGGCGTCGGCGTATTGTTGCGCCAGCGCTCGACACCCTCGGACAAACGCTCGCCCCGGATCAGGCAAAACTCGGCCGCGCTCTGCCAGCCGTCGTAGGCGATCAGGAGCGGATAGCCCCTGGTTTGAAAGAACTCGGTCAACCGCTCGGCCCGCGTCTGGTCCATGGCCGTCCGCCGCAGCGTCCGTCCTTCCGGCAGCGCACTGACCACCGCCCCGAAGATGAAAACGCCGGCATCCGAATCCAGCCCGACCGCCTCGATCACCGCCCGCGTCTCCGACAGCGAGCGTCCCGTGCAGATACAGACCTTCATCCCCGCCTCGTGGGCCCGGTGCAGCGCCCGCCGATTGGCCGTCGGCACCTGCCCGCGCGAGTCCACCAGCGTCCCGTCCACGTCCACCGCAATCAGTCGATAAGGCATCCTCATAAGGGCGCAACTATATATCCGCCGACGGCTCGCATGACAAGCCGGGCCACCAGTCGAACGGCCCTCCATGTGCCCCGCAACTTCGTATGTGTTGAGCAACCCCGGCAATCAGAGCGGAAGCGAGTGGGCCGACGTGGCATGATGCATCCGGCATCGGGAAACCACCCAACTCCGGCCCCGCGCTGCCGCTTGGGGTTCGGATGGGGAAGCGATGACAATCCTCCGAACATCCGGTTTATACGCTGGTGCGCGAATCCTTTCTCGCACCCACGGTCAGGCGAATCCTTTCGCCCTTCCTGCATTCATGGGATGGGAATCCCAGACGAGGTGGTATCGAGATGGGAATCTCGATACAGCAGTCTCGACAAAACGACGAATGTCGCTGACCCCTCTAATCCCAACGGGATTGCGTCAACCCTCCATAAACCGTTCCGCCGCTATCCATCCCCACGGATACCCTTTTTGTGTTATTATGAGGGTGTATTCGCCCGCGATGGGTGTATTATTTATCAGCGTACCGACCAGCCGACGCCTTTCGGCGGCAGACGGCGGTCGAGGGAACCGGAATATGAGCGTTGCGAAAGTCGCGAT
>CAZXSA010000484.1:0-1902 GCA_964642815.1 uncultured Planctomycetales bacterium
CTCTTCCAGAAGATGGTTCGCGCGGGGTTCGGCACCAACAATGTCGATCACTGCGCCCGACTTTGACACTCCTCGACTGTTGCCGGTCTGGCAACTACGCTTGGCAGTGGCGCAATGACCAACAGCATCGCCGAAGTAGTCAATTCCGATGTGGTCTTCATTACCGGTTCCAATACAACGGCCGGCCATCCCGTTATCGGCGCGAGAATTCGACAGGCAAAACAGAGAGGCGCGAAGATTATTGTTGCTGAACCGCGCGTTATCGATCTGTCGGACGACGCCGATGTCTTCCTCCAGATCCTCCCCGGCACCAACGTGGCGCTCTACAACGCCATGATGAACGTCATCATCTCCGAAGGGCTCCAGAATTCAGCCTATATAGAAGAGCGGACCGAGAAATACGAGGATCTCGTTGCGGCCGTTTCTTCCTGCACTCCTGAAAAAGCGGCGGAGATATGCGGCGTAAGCGCCGATGACATCCGTGCGGCGGCGCGTCTTTATGCAAAGGCGGAAAAGGCGTCGATTTTCTACTCCATGGGCGTAACCCAGCACACCACGGGTACCGAGGGCGTCATGTCCCTCTCCAACCTGTCGCTGCTGTGCGGAAATATCGGCATTGAATCAGGCGGCATCAACCCTCTGCGCGGCCAGAACAACGTTCAGGGCGCCTGCGACATGGGCGGCCTCCCCGGCGACCTTACCGGCTACCAGAAGGTGGCGAATCCCGAGGCCCTCGCAAAATTCGAGAAGGCCTGGGGCGTCAAGCTGTCCGACAAGCCCGGCGTCACCCTCACCGAGATCGTGCACAAGGCCGGTCACGGCGATATCAAGTTCCTCTACATCATGGGTGAGAACCCGATGGTATCCGACCCGGACCTGAACCACGTGGAAGAGGCGTTGAAGAACACCGAATTCCTGGTGGTGCAGGACATCTTCCTCACCGAAACCGCCGCTTTAGCTGACGTTGTTCTGCCGGCGGCTTCCTTTGCCGAGAAGGAAGGAACCTTCTCCAATACCGAACGTCGCGTGCAGCGTGTGCGCAAGGCCATCGAGCCCATCGGCAAGTCCAAGGCGGACTGGGTCATCCTGATGGATATCATGAACAGGCTCGGTATCGAAACCAAGTACAATAACGCGTCCGAAATCATGGCCGAGATCGCCTCCCTGACGCCGTCCTACGGCGGAATCACCTATGACCGTCTCGATCAGCTGGGCAGCCTCCAGTGGCCGTGCCCGACCACGGATCATCCGGGCACCGTGTACCTGCACAAGGCGGCAATCGCACGGGGCAAGGGTCTGTTCAAAGCGATTGACTACAAGGCGAGCAACGAGCTTCCGGACAAGGAATACCCGTTCGTGCTCACCACCGGCCGAGTCCTGTACCACTACCATACCAGGACCATGACCGGAAAGGTTGACGGCCTGAACGCCCTCAGCCCCGAATCCTTCATCGAGATCAATCCCAAGACGGCCAAGACCCTCGGCGTAGTGGACGGTTCCAAGGTCAGCGTTTCGTCCCGCAGGGGCAGCATAACAACGGTCGCCAAACTGACCCGTACCATCAAGGAAGGCGTGCTGTTTATGCCGTTCCATTTTGCGGAAGGCGCGGCAAACATGCTGACCAACCCGGCCCTTGACCCGATCTCCAAGATTCCGGAGTACAAGGTCTGCGCAGTGAAGGTCGAACCTTTTGATCGCGTGTCCGATTATGTCTAGGATGTTTTTCGGCATCGCATTTTTCTGAGCATATGGCGCCTCTCTCCCCATGGAGAGAGGCGCTGTTTTGTGGGCGGCGCTCGTCATGGGCTGTCGATTTGTTTTTGATAAAACAGTATCAAATTTCTTGACTCGCGTGGCGGGCTTTTGTATAGTGCGCCAAAAGCCATTTTACTATACGTAAAT
>CAZXSA010000485.1:0-1894 GCA_964642815.1 uncultured Planctomycetales bacterium
TGATCAAGGAACCGGGTTTGTACTGGAAATGGCCTTGGCCGATCCAGCAGGTGGACACGTACGACAACCGAATCCAGATCTACACCTTGCCGGGCGAGGAGCTGCCGACCCTCGATGAGAAGAATGTTATCGTCACCACGACCGTTGAATGGCGGATCGACGATCCGTACTTGTTCAGCATCCGGTGCGGGGACATGCAGCGGGCGGCCGTCAATCTCCGGACGCAGGTGCGCGATTTTCAGAAGACCGTGATAGGCCAATACAAGTTCGCCAATCTGATCTCGGTTCATCCGGAAGAACTGAAGTACGACGAGATCGAGGCCAAGATCCAGCAGGAGATTCAGCCCGTTGTCCAAAAATTGTACGGCATCGAGGCGGTTTCGGTGAGTATCGAGAAACTGGCCTTGCCCGCCCAGATCACCAAGACGGTTTTCGAGGCCATGAAGAAGGAACGACAAGCGCTGGCCGCCGGTTATACGAGTCAGGGCAAGTCGGAAGCCAAGAAGATCACCGATGAGGCCGAGGCCATCGCCAGCACGATTATGTCCTTCGCCGAGCGTAAGGCCGCGGAGATTCGGGCCGAGGGCCTGCGGCGAGCGGCCCAGTACAACCAGGTGCTCGGCGAGGACGAGGCCCTGGCGGAGTTTCTGCTGAAAATCCAGTACCTGCCGGAAATCCTGAAAAAACGTACGACGATTTTGTGGGAACTGGCCTCGCCGTTCGATATTCTGCGGGAGTCGTCGCCGAGCACGCGACCCAGCGGGGCGGCGACGCCGCCTGACCCAAGTGTTCTGGACGTGAAGTGACCGACGAGGAGTCAGGAACGCCGGTCGGGCGGCCGGCGCTGTAAACAGGGAGTGACCACTTTGCACGACCATGCGGACCATTCGATGCATCCGCCGGATGAACCCCGGGGGATCCCGCTCCAGGTGATCGAGGAGCCGTTGGACGCGGCGAGCCAGTCGTTGGCCGATGCCTTGCGGGCCAGCTTTTGGGTTCTGAAGTTCGTTATGCTGTTCGTGTTTATCGCCTATTTATTCAGTGGCGTGTTTATCGTGCAGCAGCAGGAAGTCGCGGTGGTGTCCCGTTTTGGGCGCATGTTGGAACCACCCCGGCAGCCGGGGCTGCATTTTGCCTGGCCTTTGCCGGTCGATCGTATCACCAAAGTTCCCACCGCGCCCCGAAAGATTGAGATCGGCTCTTTCTGGCTGCGGTTGAGTGAACAGGAGGCGGCCCGCCCGCTCAGCGAGTTGACGGCCCGGGCGGAGACTCTGGACCCGGAGAATGAAGGAGCGCTGTTGACCGGCGACAGGGCGATGATGCACCTGCTTTTCAGCGCCCAATATCGTATCGGCGACGCGGTCAAATGCGTGCGTCACGTAGGCGATATTTTCGAGGGGGATTATACCAGCGAGGTGCCTTTGTTGTTGAAGGTCCTGCAGAATGCGGCGGTAGCCGAGGCGGCCCGGACGACGATGGAGGTCGTCTGGAAAACGCCCGGCCTGCTGGCCTCCGAAATCCAGAAGCGGGCTCAGCAGACCCTCGACCGGCTTGATACCGGGATCATTCTAGACCAGGTTTCGGCGGAGCGCTCCCATTATCCATTGCAAACAGCCTTCGAGTTTAACAACGTCTTGCAGGCCGAGCAGGAACGCAACGAGTTGATCCAGGGCGCGAACAAGGAAAAGGTGGAAAAGCTGAATGCGGCGGCCGGGCCGGCCTGGGAGGAACTGGACGGGCACATTCGCCGGCTGGATCTGGTCAAGGAGGAGAGCGCGGAGTGGAACACGGTCATTGCCGCGATTAATCAGATTCTCGATCAGAAGGCCACGGGCAAGGCCGGCGGGCTGATCCATCTGGCCCGCGGCGAGGCCAGCAAGATTGTTCAGGACAG
>CAZXSA010000486.1:0-1872 GCA_964642815.1 uncultured Planctomycetales bacterium
ATACATTTCTATTTGCCTGTTTAGCTCAACTTGCATAAAAAAGGCCCATGTCCTTTATATCTTGACCGGCCAAAGCCTGGGAGGCGTGATTATAAATCACTTGATCGGTCGGGGCAATCGGGGTTTCGCGGTGCCCCCGGCGGTGACGGAGAGCCGGTTCCCTCGCTTTCTTTCGGGTCACGCTTCTTGGCCAGGCCCAAAACCTGCGATAAAACGGCCCCAGCCAGTAAAATAAAGGATAGAATTACTCGGGTCAGCCAGATTCCCTTGCGCTGAGTAAGTCGATAGGTGAAGCTGACCGGCCGATCCAAGTCCACCGAACATTCAAGAGTACCATTGACGGCCGCCCAGTGCAGATAACCCGGGAAACCGCCCGGGGGGTAATCTTTTTTCAGGAAATCGACCAAATACGCGCGGACCGTCGAGCGGATTTGTTGACGCTGGTCCGCCGGCAGACCCCGGCGGTATTTGCCTTCGATCGTCTGCGCCACGTTGTTTTCCAAGTCGCGATATTCCGCCACCAAGCCCGTGATGCCGATCAGCAGGCTGACCCCCAACCCGAGAAGCCAAAGCATGCCACGGCGTACCGGGGCGGCCGGCGAACCCAGCCGGTACATTAACGCTCCGGGGATCAGGCCCAGCAACATGAAGAAAAACAGCCCCAGAAATACCGGAAGAAACGCCAGATAGGTCAGCAACCAGCCGAGGGGGACGCCGACGATACATCCGCCGATGAGCGACCAGAGCAAGGCCCATTTGTTGGCGGCTTTCGTGTCCATACGCGGTAGTGTAGCAAACAAAGCCCGGCTGCCAAGACGGGAATGCCCCTCGGGGGGGGTGTGCAAGAGCATCGGCACCGCTACAATAGATTTTGGATGACAAGGATTTAACGGATAATGCTTATGTCCCGTCTGGAATCCGTACGTAAGATGCTGCAAGACGAACCGGACGATCTCTTTCTCAATTTCGCCCTGGCCATGGAATACCTCAAGGCCGGTCAACAGGAGGAGGCCCTGGCCCAGTTGGCCCGCGCGCGGGAGATCGATCCGGACCACGTACCCGCGTATTTGCAAGCCGGGCAGGCCCTTGTCGCCCTCGGCCGCAAGGCGGAGGCGAAAACAGTCTTGACCGAGGGGATGGCCGCCGCCGAACGTAAGGGTGACCGTCATGCGGCCGACCAGATGCGGAATATGCGGAACCTGCTTGATGCCTGAATCATGGGCGGGCTGACGAAAACATGTCAGCCGCTTTCCTGGCTGAGTTTTTTCAGAAACATTTCCGCCTCTTGGTGACGCTTGAAGGTCCGTTCCTGCATGCGGAACAGGGCAGTATGCATCCGCCGTTTGCCCTCTCGCCACTGGCAGCCGATCTTCTTGTGCAGTAGTTCGTGGTGCATCACCGCCTCGACCACGTAGCCGGGCACGCCGGGGCGATCGAGCGTGCTGCTGATGCATACCGTGTCACGCTCGAAATCGTAATGCCCGTACTTGAAGCGGTTGGGGTTGCGGTTCCAGGTCAGCCGTGGGCGGGGCATCTGCCCGTCGAAGTATTCCATATTCACACGGTCGAACACCTCGGCCAGATCGTGGATCATCCCCCGGGTACGTTCCACCGCGCCGGCGGCGGCCTCCAGATCGCGGGCGACCCGCTGATAATTGTCGGCGAGCAGGGCGGCGTTGATGGCCGAGCGGTTCGCCTTGTTGCCGAGCATCTGGCGGCCGAGTCGTTCGAGCAGGGCGGAGTCAAAGGCGATCATCGGACTGGCCAGAACGATTCGTGTGCCCCGTGGCGTCACCCGCCACGAATAGAGATAACTTGACGGCTTGTAGTGGATCAGCAGGGGAGCGACCCAGGCGATCCGCTCGTCGATCA
>CAZXSA010000487.1:0-1828 GCA_964642815.1 uncultured Planctomycetales bacterium
CCTTCGTTATAGCCGTTGGTGAAAAGGGTGAAGACCAGACGGCTGCCGTCCGGCGAAAACGCTGGATTTTGTGCGCTGGCCCGCTGATTATCCGAACTATAAGGGGAATACAAAAGCACCGCGCCGTCCGAACGAGGCGAACTCGGCGGCCCCGCGTTCTCGTCGGGTTCCTCGTCATGCCCGTTACCCGGGCCCGGTTCACAAGCGACGAGCGGCCAGAGCAGGAGGGCCATGGTCAGAAGGCATCGCTTCATAGACGTTACCCGCGGATACACCGGATATGAAAGCCGACTATTCCTGTTTGAATCATCCCGCGGAGCCGTGCAAATCCACCGGCCCAATCCGCAACTCATTGAGCAGAATGATTATTTTGTTGAAGGTCGTCGAATCCAGAATATCCACCGCCCCGGAGATACATCCGACGGGTTCGGCATCGATGGAGAAATCATCCCAAACGAATGAATCGATCAGGCAAGGGTCGATGCACATCGAGGGATAGATTTCGGTCTTTATCAGGACCGAGCTGAATACACTCCGAACGCGTTCGATTTCGCTCGTGGTCAGTTGTCGAGTGGCCAGCTCGCGGACGATGATGCAGGTTGTGTCGGAAATGACATCTTCCAGGCACTCGTCCGCTCCGGACTCACCCTCATCGAGAACGGACATATCGAGCTGATAGCTGCCGTCCCCGAGTTTTTGTATCGTGACCTGGTAAGGGATTTCCAAATTCGGGCAGAAACCCAGGGCTGGGCTCTGGGTGAACTCGAAAACGGTAAAATCCGAAAAATCACGCTCTGAACCACCGTCGAGCGAACACTCGGCCCCACTCATGACCGTAATCAAGGCGATGGCTAGCAGACCATAAAGACGTGTTCTCATGATCGTGACTCCCTAACAGCCTGATTGCCTACGGCACCGGCACGACTTCGGTCACTTCCGGCACATGAGCCTTGAGGTTGCGTTCGACGCCCATTTTGAGGGTCATCGCCGCCGACGGGCAGCCGGAACAGGCTCCGCGCAGGCGCACCTTGACCACCCCCTGATCGTCCACGTCGATCAGTTCGATATCGCCTCCGTCGTTTTGCAGGTAAGGACGGATTTGGCTGATGACCGCTTC
Source organism: uncultured Planctomycetales bacterium (assembly GCA_964642815.1). Taxonomy (GTDB): domain Bacteria; phylum Planctomycetota; class Phycisphaerae; order UBA1845; family PWPN01; genus JAAYCU01. The sequence continues at coordinate 1,118 of CAZXSA010000487.1, forward strand.
TACTCGCTCTTTGACACTTTTCTCGTTCGTTGCGTCCGACATCAAACCACCTCAATTTACGTTTCCGGGTAGGGCGGGCTCTCGTGCTTCGTCCGCCGTGGCGGACTTCGCCGAGAAGTATTGCCCGCGGCCGCTGTTCCTTTAATTCAATGCAAGTTACGATAAGTATAGCTGATCCAGCCCGCATCGACAACCCGCACGCCAATCGATAAAGTGAATACGCGACGACGATGGCCCTTTGGGTGCAACCGGAGATGGCCGGAAGCATATCATGAGAAGCGGCTTGTGGACCGTTGCCCGGTTTGGTCGGAATCGTTGATCGTGGCGTATCAAGCCGCTTTCGCGGGTGTTGGCGTGGGATACAAATTATGGCGATTCTTGCGACATCGGATTGTGATTCGCGGCTGTGGGCGTGGCTGAACCGCGGCCTTGCCGATCAAGCCTCCGACCTGCACCTTGTCGCGGGCTATCCGCCGACCTTGCGGATTCACGGCATGCTGCGGGGTATCGACGAAGCCGTCCTGACCGGCGAGCAGATCGCGGGTATCGTTCGCGGGGTGATGCCAACGGAACTGCGTGAGAAAATTGGCGGCCGAAAGGATTACGACTTTTCCATGTCGATCCAGGACGGCGAACGGCTGCATCGTTTTCGGGTGAATGTCTTTCGCAGCCAGGAAGCGGTCGGCGCCTGTTTTCGTTTCATCCCCGGCC
>CAZXSA010000488.1:0-1777 GCA_964642815.1 uncultured Planctomycetales bacterium
CATGGTCGAGCCACCCAGATTCCGGATCAAGTTGCCGACGTTCCGGAACCTTCCCCGCAAAATTACCAAGCCACGATGAATTCCAGCCGGAAAAGCTGGAAGACATTCTGGGGGCGAGCCGGCGTCAAACTTGACGATCAACCACTGGAACGCACCTGGTATCATAATATGTACTTTCTGAATTGTTCGGTCCGCTCCGATACAACTTGTCCAGGCTTGTTCGCCAACTGGAGTTACAAGAATATCGGCACCGCCTGGCACGGCGGTTACGTTTACAATTACAACGTGCAGCAACCGTTCTGGGGCACCTTTTCAAGCAATCATCTCGAAAAACATCTGCCTTACGTGGAAATGGTGCATTTCATACTCCCCGTCAGCCGGGCCTGGGCAAAAGAGTCCTATCAGCTTCCCGGAGCATTTTTCCCTCACGCCGCTTATCCGGTGGAGATGACGATGAGTCCCTATCCGGTGCCTATCTATGCAGTCCAAGTCAGTGAAACACCCTGGACTGTCCAGAGCCTCTGGTGGCATTACCTCTACTCCATGGACAAGGCGTTCCTCCGCGAAAAAGCCTTCGGGCCGATTCGCGAGGCGGTCGTCTTTCTCAACGCTTACATGCGCCGACCGGAAGGGCGCGGCCCACAGTGGAAGGACAACAAATTTCACATTTATCCCACGGTGGTCCCGGAAGAATATGGCCTCGGAGCGGATCCTCTATTTAATTCCGATTGCACGATCGACTTGGCCTTGACCAAATTCGTTTTTCAGGCTTACCTGAAATCATGCCAATTACTCGACCTGGAAAAGCAGGAAACGCAACTGATGCGGGATGTCCGGGAAATACTCGATCATTTGCCGAACTACAGTACGGCCCAAAGTCAACGAGGCCTCGTTTATGTATCCGTGCCCGGTGAAAATCCGGACACGATCGTATACAACATACCGGTTCCACTGGCCCCGGTCTTTCCAGGCGAGGACATCGGCCTGCACTCGCCACCCGAGCCATTGCGGATCGCGATCAATACATGGGAAAACCACCAGAATCGCGGTTGTAACGATCTGGTCATGCTTAACCTCCAGGGAGCCCGTCTGGGCCGATTGGACCTGGAGCGCTTCAAACGCCAAATCAACTACTGCCTGATGCCAAACGGTACGTGTACGGATAAAAACATGCAGTCCGGGTGGCGATACCGCTATGATCATGATTTTAACTATATCGCCCGGGTGGGCATCTGGTTCGAGAACTTTGCTCTACCGGTCGTGATCAACGAATGCCTGCTGCAAAGCTATACCGGTCACCTCCGCCTATTCCCGAACTGGCCACTGGACAGGTCAGCTGCTTTTGAACAGTTCCGAGCGGTCGGAGCATTCTTAGTCAGTGCGGCATGCACCAAAGGTCGAGTCTCCTACGTCCGGGTCCAAGCGGAAGTCGGCGGTCCCCTGAAACTTATCAATCCCTGGGCGGGACAGGTAAAAGTAGTGCGCGATCAAGGCATAACCACGATGAGCGGCAAACTTATAGAACTCGATACAAAACCGTTAGAGAGCATCCTTTTTCTTCCCCAGGGTGGATAGGAGTCCGCTCCGCTTCGGCATAGCGGGACCGGCAGTTATGGGAAGACACGGCCTTTCGATGCGGTTCAAGAACAGATCAATATCCCTCGCAGCAGGTCTGGTTGTTCTCGCAGGCGCAGTTGTCGACGCTGTTGCCCTCGATGGTGTTACTCCACAACTCGCTGCGCCGGCACCAGACGCCGCCGCCGTCGGCAGCCGTGTT
>CAZXSA010000489.1:0-1754 GCA_964642815.1 uncultured Planctomycetales bacterium
GACGGCTTGTAGTGGATCAGCAGGGGAGCGACCCAGGCGATCCGCTCGTCGATCATTCGCCCGAAAATCCGCAGACTTTGGCGCACGGCCTCCACCAAGGCGGCGAATGGCCCGGCCTCGGCGAAATAGCGGAACCAGCCGAGCCGCTGCCGCGTGGCCGGCAGAAGTTGCTCGGCCAGCAAGTTGTCTCGTTCCATTGCCTGGTTGAGACGGTCGGCGGTGCGACGGATGACCTGAGCGGTGGCCTGCGGGTTGAAGTGGCCGTCGGCGATACTCAGCGAAAGGTCGTCGAGCAGCGAATCGAGAAAAGCGCTCAGCCCTCGAAAGGATACCGACTCCGGCCTGGCCGCCGGACAGACGGCTGGTTCGACGGCGACGATGGCGGCCTTGGACAGGTCGGCCTGTTTGAGGAACTGGTATGCCCGACGCGACGGGCCGGGCAGATGCCGCTCGGTCATGCAATGGTATCGCAGGATGGCCTCGGTCTGCTCGACGGCCTGATCGATCCGCAGGCGCAGCGCGTCCCGCTGAGCGGTGGTCATCGGCTCGCTCAACGCCCGCCGCAGGTCGTTAACCTGCCGAACCAATCCGGTGATCCGTATCCCGGCCATTCAGCCTCCAACCAGCCCGCAGCGCGAGCGAGGGAAATTCCAACCAGCCCGCGGCGCGAGCAAGGGAATACCAGCCCGAAGCAGTTTACCCGCCCGTGGCGGGCTAGCGAGGGACGAACGTGTACGACTCATCAGCGAGAACACGGCGTTAACATAGTCGTACAGTCTCATCATTATGCGAACTTCTCGATCACGATGCATGATCGGAATATTGCATCTTACGGGGAATTCCCTCGATTTCCTCCCTGCATGTGCCTTGTATCGTATGCATCACCGCCCCGTCTGTTCGGACCATGCGATCTCAAAACCCTCCGACGGCCTTAATCGTTACCACCATCACATTGTAAAGCGAGTGACAGCCGGCGGCGATACCGAACCCGCGGAAGATATACAACGCGGCCAGGTATATGCCGGCACTGGTGCGGAACACGAAATCGACGGTCCGGAACGGCTCGGCCCCCAGTGGCGGGTGGTGCTGGGCGGCGAACAGGAGGGCCGAGACCAGCATGATGAACACCGCCGACGGCTTACGTGGCAGTTTCAATATGTCGATCAACAGGATTACCAGGAAGGTTATGCAGATCAGGCGAAAGACCAGTTCCTCGTACAAGCCCGCTCCGAAACTCCAGATGACATTGTAGCGCCAGGCATCCTGGGCGGTATAGCCGGCGGCCAACATGCCTTGCGGCAAGACCTGTTGCATCACCCGCTGAAAGACCAGTAGCGGGAAAGCCCAAATGAGACTCTCGCCAAGCATGGCGGGCAATACGTAAAGATCGAACCGCCAGGGATGCTTGCCCACGATATGGATGGCCAACAGGATGGCGACGGTCGCCAGGGCGGGGAAGAAAAATCCGCTCGCCCCGAAGAATTCAGTCAGCTTGTCGATCAGGAAGGTAGCCACCAGTCGGACGGATGGGTCGCGGCCGCCGCCGCACAGATAACTGCCTACCTCGAACACGATCATCATCGGCAGCACGAACAGCAGGCTGGGCCACGGCCGCTGGGTGACGTAGCGGTAGCGCTGCCCGATGACCGAATCCGGCGGCGGGAATAACGTCACCTCGTGCTTGGCGGCCTTACCTGGTGCGATCCTGTTCATGCCCGCGATTATCGCATCAATCGGTTCGGTGGCAATGGGGG
>CAZXSA010000490.1:0-1727 GCA_964642815.1 uncultured Planctomycetales bacterium
AAGGAGAAAAAGCGTGAGCACGCCGATTCGCGTGGGCGTGGTGGGCACCGGCCGCATGGGCCGTCACCATGTTCGTATTTATCATGAGTTGTCGGAGTCGGAACTAGTCGGCATCGTCGATGCCGCCCCGGACAAGGCCGCCGGCCTGGCCGCCGAGTACAAGACGCGGGCGTTCGATTCGGTCGAGGCCCTGATCGGCAAGGTCCAGGCGGTGAGCGTGGCCGTCCCGACCACCGCGCATATGGCCGTCGCCGCTCCGCTGATCGAGGCCGGCATCGCCGTGTTGATCGAAAAGCCGCTGGCTCCCGATTCGGCTACCGCCCGGGCCTTGCTCGATCTGGCCCGCAAGCACGACACACTTTTACAGGTCGGGCACACCGAGCGTTTCAACCCGGTGGTCCGGGCCGTGCAGAAGATGGAAGTACGTCCCCGGTTCGTCGAAACCCACCGGATCAGTCCGTTTACGTTTCGTTCGGCCGACATCAGCGTGGTCATGGACATGATGATCCACGATATCGATATCGTGCTGCATCTGGTGCGGTCGAGGCCGGCGCGGGTGGAGGCGGTGGGGGTGAGCGTTCTGGCCCATTGCGAGGACATCGCCAACGCCCGGGTTATCTTCGAGGACGGTTGCGTGGCCAACCTGACCGCCTCGCGGCTGGCCCTCAAGACGGAACGCAAGCTGCGCGTGTTCAGTGACCAGGCCTACCTTTCGCTGGATTACCAGAAGAAAAGCGGCATCGCGATCAAGAAGGACGCCAATCTCGATCTGCTCAAGCTGGCCCGGGAGAAGGACGCCAAGGATCTTTCGCAACTGGCCGGCGTGGATTGGGGTTCGCTGGTTAAAGTCGAGCCGCTGGTCATCGACGACGTCGAGCCGTTGCGGGCCGAATTGCAATCCTTCATGAACAGCCTGCGCACGGGCGAGCCGCCGGCGGTCAGCGCTGAGGACGGCGTGGCCGCCGTCGAACTGGCCGAACAGATCGAATCCGCCTGCAAACAGCACCACTGGTCGGGTTTGGAAGCGTAATTCGGGCTTTTTGGCCACCCAAGCGTTGGTTTCATGGTAAATATGTAAAACCAGTTATCGGACGTTTCCGCACTTTTCCCGCCCGTGGATATTGTAAGCAATCTTTTCTTATCAGTGGTCAACGGGCATACGCGAACTACAATCTCGCATCGTTGGGTTGGGCTATGGCGCGGCGGCATGCGCAACTGGGATATGCCGAGAGCCCTTTCCGCGATGAATGCCGGCCGACGAGTATGCAATGGACGAGAGAAAACGGATTTCTCTCTATCGTCGGTGAAAGCCTGTTATGGAGAACCGTCATGTCGAATCGAAGAGTACTGCCTGTGACCGTGGTTCTTTTTTCCCTGGCCGCCGTTCTGCCCCTTGTTCTGGCCCCGAGTTGCGCGGATGTTGAGGTCCAGGGTTATGCGCCCGGCGAGGTTGTCCGCGTGACTCCGGCCGAGGGTTTGGCCCTGATCGAGGAGCAGAAGGGCGAATCCGATTTCATCATTCTCGATGTGCGTACGCCGGAAGAATACGCGGCCGGCCATATTCCGGGCGCGGTGAATTTGTGTTACACCTGCGCTGGCGAGTTTCAGGACGGCCTGGCGGTTCTCGATAAGGATGCGACCTATCTGGTTTACTGTCGGACCGGAAATCGCAGTCGCGCGGCCGTCAACGCCATGAGCGTGGGCGGCTTTACCGATATCTACCATCT
>CAZXSA010000491.1:0-1718 GCA_964642815.1 uncultured Planctomycetales bacterium
GCCCGATGGTTCACGCCCAACTGAGCATCGCCGCCGAAAACTCCGGCAAACTGGTTTGTACCGTCCGTCGCGAGGCCCGGCGTATCGCCGAAGAGCGGAACCACGAGTTGATCATTGTGGACGGCCCACCCGGGATCGGTTGCCCGGTCATCGCTTCCATTACCGGCTCCGACCTCGTACTGGCGGTCACCGAGCCGACGTTGAGCGGCGAACACGATCTCAAGCGCGTTGTGCAGTTGTCGCGCCACTTCGGTATACCTATGGCCGTCTGTATCAACAAATGGGATCTGAACGAAGATATGTCCAGACAAATCGAAGCGTTCTGTAACGAGCAGTCCATTCCGGTGGCCGGAAAGATTCGTTACGACCGGGCCTTTACCCGTTCGCAAATCCAGGGCCAAGCCCTTGTGGAGGCCGAGGAACACGGCGCCGCGGCCGACATCCGAAACCTTTGGGGCGCGATCGGTGTCCCCTTGCGGCAGCCGTCCACTCACGCGACCTGCCCGCGGCCATAGTGGTCGATCCGGTTTGAGCCATGCCACGCATGTTGAATATCGGATTTTCTTTCCTTGCCTACTTGTGTTGGGTAACGTCGGTGAAACTCCAGACACGGCCACCGATCTGGTCGCCGTGGAGTAAAGGTCGCGAGAATGATTCGAAGACCCGCCCGTCCTTGAACCGGAATGTATCAAGATCTTCCTTGAGCGTCTGGTTGAGGGCGAAGATCTTGGCTTGGAATCGAGCGGGATCCTCGAGTTGCTCCGCGACGAACGCAAGCAGTTTGCTGTCGTCTCCGGCATCAAGGAGGTCCCGCGGGATTCTCCATGTCTCGGCGAAACGCGCGTTCCGGTGAAGGACAGCCCCCTTAGCGTCCACCACGAGGATACCGTCCGCCGTTGCCTCCAGCGTGGCCCGTAGCAACTCCTCCATCCGTTTGCGATCGGTCATATCAAGGAATACGACAATACCGGCCAATAATTCACCTGCATGGTCTAGAATAGGCGCGGCATTAGCCCACACGATCCGGTCTTCATTTTCCGATCGCCTGATGATGAATTCCTGACTGCAGGTTTCTCCGTGGCGTATCGCTCTGACCAAAGGTACTTCGTCTTCCTTGAACGGGGTTCCATCAAAGTGCAATATCCGCCAGCTCGATACATATTCCTTGTCGTCAATATCGCACATAACCTCCGATTCCGTTTTGCCGAGAATGCGAAGGCCCGCCTGATTGATGTAGCTCAGTCTTCCATCCGGGGCATCGGCTATGGCGATCCCGGCCTGGCTGTGGTCCAGGGCCGCCTGAAGCAAGGCCTTCGTATCCCTCAGTTCCTGCTCCGCCCACTTGCGATTCGTGATGTCCGTGGCAATGCCGGTAATGCGAACCGTATTTCCCCTTTCGTCCTGCACGGGGAAGCCGCGGGCGGAGATCCATCGGGTCGAGCCATCGGGCCGGCCAATCCGATGCTCCGGAAAGACGACCAGTGATGGATCATTGGGGCGTCGGGCGCGGATCATTTCGAGAACCTGTTGTCGATCCTCCTCGACAATATTCTCAAGCCAGGAAAAGGGCTTTTCATAAAGTTGCCGACACGATCGTCCCCATAACTTTTCGTAGGCGGGGCTGACGTAATATACCTGCCGCCAATCCGGGGACCACAACCAAAAAACATCCTGTACGTTCTCGGCCAGTTCGCGAAACCGTTCCTCGCTCTGCTTGC
>CAZXSA010000492.1:0-1706 GCA_964642815.1 uncultured Planctomycetales bacterium
AATAATTCAAATCGCCACCGGCCTCTTTCGACGGACAATCGGAATTCTCCCGGGCCAATGCGGCGAAATCCGCGTCCGGCTTCCGGGCCTCGACCAACAGAGCCTCGATCTTCTTGCGGGCCGCCGCTTTCTCCTCATCGGTACTCGAACTCTCGGTCTTCACCAGGATGTGACTGGCCCGGACCTTCATGTAGTCGTATTCCTTGTTCTGCTCGTATTCCTTCTCGATATCCGCATCGCTGACCTGTAGTTTTTCCGGCTGATTCTTATCCATCAGTTTGGACAATAGCACAAAATGGACGAACATCGGGTTATCCGCCTGTTCGTTGACGAAGGCATCCCACGATTTGCCGGTATGCTGCTGTATCTGTTGCTCGCCCTGCTCGCGGGTTATTCCCTTGCGCTTGAAATTGGCCTCCAGCAATTTTTCGACTCGCGCAACCCTTTCTTCATGACTGGCCTGGATGCCGGCCTTGGCCACCGCCTTCTCCAGTAAATACTGTTCGATCCGCGTACTTAGCAATTGCGGCCGCAGCGACGCTATCCGAGCACGCAACTGCGCAGGGGGCAAATGCCCCATCCTCGGATCATTACGGATAATCATTTCACCCAGGTTCGACAGTTCACTTTCCATGATGTCGTGGCCGTCCACGATCACCGCCACGCTGTCCGCCGGCTGGGTGGTCAGTGCCGGTTGGGTTGTCAGCGCGGGCTGCGTGGTCTGGGCGAATGTGGCCGCCGTCAGGACGCACAAAAACACTACAATGCTCGTCAGATTCTTCAAGGACATGGTATACCTTTCTTCTATTCTCCGTTTTTCACTCAAATGATACCGCCGGGTAAACGCGCGGAAGGGAAGGAGTCTATCGGCCCCGGCCGGGGAATGCAAGCCGGCCTTAACCTCAAAACCGCTAATCGCTGAACAGCCGCCTGTGCCATCAATAATTGACTTAACCGATTACTGCCTGTAGTAAAAGCAAACGTGCGGAAAATGACAAACCGGGATTCTCGATGATCATAAATGGCCAGAAAAATGCATATTGAAGTGATTCTTTTCGACTGGGGCGGAACGCTGGTAGAGGTGACCCGGCAGGCCGAGGCCCTGCGCAAGGGCATATTAACCGCCGGGGTTATCCAGGATGACGCGACCGGCAGTGCGGCCGCCGAACGGCTGCTTCGGGCGTTTCACGAAGCGGACGCCAGAGCCGGCCGTTGTCCACCCTGGGCCGAGTACAACATGGGGCCCGTGGTGGCGGATTGGCTCGCCGCCATCAATCACAACACCGGAACGGATCGCTTGGCGGCTATTTGTCATGCGCTCGGCGAAGCCTGGATCGGCTCGCTCGATCCGTTTCCCGGAGCACTCGCTACGGTCGAACACCTGAAAAGCCGCGGCTATCGACTTGGCCTGGTCAGTAATTGCAGCATACCCCCGAGTTATTGCCGTCAGGAACTGGACCGCCAGGGGTTCGGCCGGTTTCTGGACTTTGCCGTCTTCTCCAGCGGAGTCGGATTTCGCAAACCCTCTCCAGCCATCTATCAGGAGGCCATTCGTCAGGCATTCCCGGACGGCCAAAAGGCCGATTTATCGAAAGTGCTTTTCGTCGGCGATTCGCCGGCCTACGATGTTACCGCCCCGGCCGCCTTGGGCATGAAAACCGCCCTGGTCCGATGTCGCCAAGGCCTGTGGCCCGCCGCCGATTACG
>CAZXSA010000493.1:0-1678 GCA_964642815.1 uncultured Planctomycetales bacterium
GCCATCGCGACGTTCGAGACGCTCACCTCGTTGAGATAGAAAGTCGCGCCACTCGTGCAGGCGATGCGGAAGTCGGCCCCGTTGTTCTGGCGATTGCCCAAGTAGGCATCGGTCACATGAAATTCTTTCTTCTTCCAGGTATTGGAATTGGCCAGGGTGATCGTCCCGCCGCTGGTATAGGCGGCGCTCGCCGAGTCATACTGGAAGGTCAACGTGCCGGTACCGGTATCGTAATACTCGACGATAATGTAGCAGTCGGGGCGATAGCCGGCGTACATGTAGGCATCGGCCACGCCGAAGTACATGTAATTGTCGTCACCCGCGACGGCGTTCTTGCGGCAGTTCTTCCCGCCGATGTTGGCGGCAACGGTATCCCCGTCGGCCGGTTGCACGTTATACACGCCCTGCTCGACGTCGGTGGTGCCGAGATCGACCGATACCTGTTTGTAGTCGTAGGGAACCGCGTTGGCCTGCACGCCGGACGAATAGTAATACTCGTCGTTCCGAGCGAAGGCGGTGTAGTAGTAAGTCGCCCCCGCGTTCAAACCCGAATGGATATAGGTATGGGTGGTGCTGGGCAGATTGGCCAGGTTCGCCACCAGTTCGCCGTCGGTCGCCGAGGTGGGATACCCCGACGTTTTACAGCGGATGACCGTGGCGATGAAGTCCGCGCTGGACGGGTTGGTCCAGACCAGCTTGTTGCTGTACTCGCCGGCCGTCACGGTAAAGGACGAAACCGCCGCCGGGCCCGTATTGGCGACATCGCGGCAGACATAGAGCACCCAGTCGCTGCTGTCCGGCGGGGTCATGGTCCGCACTCCGCCCGGGGAAACCGAGAACGGCGAACCGAATACTCCGGTGCGTGGATTGAACCAGCGGCCAATAAGCGCGGAGGATGCGGACGACAGGTTCAAGGTGAAACTGCCGCTCATGGTGTAGGCCACGTACCAGTAATCCGTCTTGGCCAGGCAGTTACCCGTGCTGGCCAGACTCGGTTGCAGGGACATCCGCCAGAAGGGTACGGATTCAATGAAGTTGGCCAGGTGGTTGAAATAGGGGTAGAACCAGCCTTGCGGCTCGACCGAGGCCCCGTGCATGGCGTAGCACAGGGTTTCGTAGGTGTCCTGCGGCAGGTGTCCCGGCATGCACTCGTCGGCGTAACTGATCTGCCCGCCATAGGCGGTGGTGATCCAGGCCGCCTTGCGCATGTTGTTCATGTCCCGGCTGGAATCGGGCTGGTACTTGTTGCCTTCCCAGAGGGTTTCCTGAGCGTAAATGGGCTTGTTGGCGGTGTTCCACAGGGTGATCAATTGTTGATAGCGGGCGGGGTTCCAATCGTCCAGTTTTTCCTGGACCGTATGGTAAGTATACGCGGTCATGGTCTTGATTTCCGTGGCCGGCTCGCTGAGCGTGTTGCCCGGATGGATCGAGACCGGATGGCGGCCGCCGTCGGAACTGTAAATCTCGTTGAGGATCTGCTGCCCCTCCGCGGTGGAGTAATTCTCCGCGTATTCGCTCACCGGGCAGTAGGCCACGTTCCAGTATCCGCCCCAACGGGCCACCCAGTAGCGGATGAACCGCTGGCGCTGGTCCCAGGTGGACATCTTGGGAATGCCGTTGGTCCCGCCGAGGATGGAGAAGGGGAAGACCACGATGCCGCGTTCGGCGCATTTGCGGA
>CAZXSA010000494.1:0-1676 GCA_964642815.1 uncultured Planctomycetales bacterium
TCAGCGAAAAGCCCAAGGTGATTGTTCTTGGCGGCGGGCCGAACCGGATCGGGCAGGGTATCGAGTTTGATTATTGTTGCGTACACGCGGTTATGACCGCCCGCGACCTGGGCTTCGAAACGGTGATGATCAACTCGAATCCGGAGACGGTTAGTACTGACTACGACACCAGCGATCTACTGTTCTTCGAGCCGCTGACCCACGAGGATGTATTAAACATTTGCGAGCGGCTGAATGGAAAGCCGTTTATCCCAGCCAGTATCAGTGACACCAAAGCCCCCTACCAGCCCGAAGCGCTAGCGAGGGACAGCCAGCCCGCAGCGCAAGCAAGGGATCAACACGCCACGGATCAGGGAACCCCCGGATTCGTCAAAGGTATCATCGTCCAATTCGGCGGGCAAACGCCGCTCAATCTCGCCCAAGGTTTGAAAAACGCCGGCGTGCCCATTCTCGGCACTTCGCCGGAGAGCATTCATCTGGCCGAGGACCGCGAGGCCTTCGCCGCCGTGCTGCGCGAGTTGGGCCTGCGTCAACCGGCCAACGGCATCGCCTACGATCTGGCCGGCGCAAAAAAAGTGGCCGCCGAGGTCGGCTACCCCGTACTGGTGCGGCCATCCTATGTGCTTGGCGGGCGGGCCATGGAAAAATGCCACCTGGAAGAAGACCTCGTCCGCTACATGACCAAGGCCCTGCAAGCCACCGACCGCACGGTCGAGGCCGGCAAAGGCCACCCGATCCTCATCGACCAATTCCTCAGCGAGGCCATCGAGGTCGACGTCGATTGCATCTGCGACGGCGAGCGGGCGGTGGTCTGCGGCGTGATGGAGCACATCGAGGAGGCCGGCATTCACAGCGGCGACAGCGCCTGTGCCCTGCCGCCCTACTCGCTCTCGCCGGCCATCGTCGATGAGATCAAGCACCAGACCGAACAACTGGCCAAGCGGCTCAACGTCCGCGGCCTGATGAACGTGCAATACGCTATCAAGGACGACCTGGTCTACGTGCTCGAGGTCAACCCGCGAGCCTCACGAACCGTGCCGTTCGTCAGCAAGGCCACCGGCGTACCCTGGGCCAAGCTGGCCACCAAGGTCATGCTCGGCCAATCGCTCGACCACGTGCTGGCCGACCGCGGCCTGACCGACGCGCCCTGGCCGCAACATACCTCGGTCAAGGAATCGGTGTTCCCCTTCATCAAGTTTCCCGGCGTGGATTGCCTGCTCGGCCCGGAAATGCGGAGCACCGGCGAAGTTATGGGTATCGATCAATCATTCCCCATCGCCTTCGCTAAATCGCAGATGGCCGCCGGCGTCACTTTACCGACCAAGGGCACGGTACTCATCAGCGTCAACGATCACGATAAGCCGTTGATTGTCCCCATCGCCCGGCAGTTCGCCGAGATGGGCTTTCGGATTATCTCCACGAAACGTACGCGGGATGCGTTGCTGGCCGAGGGCATCACCGTTGAGCCCGTGTCCAAGATTCAGGATCCGACCGGGCCGTACCTGATCGACATGATCCATGCCGGCGAGGTACATCTGCTGATCAATACGCCGATCTACTGGGGCAGCGCGGCCATCGAAAGCCGCATCCGCAGCGCGGCCGTTATGCACAATCTCCCGTTGATCACCACGATCACCGGGGCCCGGGCGGCGGTGCGGGCGATCGAGGCCATGCGC
>CAZXSA010000495.1:0-1655 GCA_964642815.1 uncultured Planctomycetales bacterium
GCCCGCTCGGCGTCGCGATAGATGTTCGGATCGGAAAACTGGTGTTCGACGGCCGCCACCCGTTCTTCGCGATCGATGATCTCCTCCTCCAGCCGCTCCAACGACCAGCGGGCGTAAGGCGAGTCACCGTTTGGCGCTGTTTCGCTTTTCGCCTTGACCTTCTGTTTCTGACGCTGGCGATTGGCCCGGCGGGCGTCGGCCCGGGCCTGTTCGGCGGCGGCTCGCTTGGCGGCTTCGCGGTCGGCCAGTCGCTGCTCGTACGTACTCCAGTTGCCGGGCAGTAATTCGTATTTGGCTCGTTCCGGCAGCACGAGCAACTTGTTCACCACGCGATCGAGAAAATACCGATCGTGGCTGACCAGCAGAATAGCCCCCTCGTAGGCGATTAAAGCTTCCTCGAGGGCTTCCTTGCCGGGAATGTCGAGGTGGTTGGTTGGCTCGTCCAGCACCAGAACCTGCGGGTTTCGCCACACCAGGGCGGCCAGGGTGATCCGGCTCTGCTCGCCGCCGGACAGGTCGCCCACCCGCTTGAAGACCTCATCGCCGGTGAATAGAAACCCCGCCAGAAACGAGCGGATTTGTTTCTCCTGGGCGCTGGTATACCGCGGAGCGATAGTCTGAATAACGGTCAATTCGCGATCGAGGTCGGCCATTTCCTGATCGTAGTAACCGATCTGAAGATTCTCGTAGAGTCGGATTTCACCGGCATCCGGCTCCAGTCGGCGCATGGCCATCTTGAGCAGAGTGGTCTTGCCCACGCCGTTGGGGCCGATGATCCCGATCTTCTCGCCACGGCAGATTTCCAGATCAAGATCGTCGAACAGCACAACCTCGCCGAAAGCTTTTCGCAGATTGCGGCAACGCAGTACCATATCGCCCGCCCGCGCCGCGGGAGTGAAATCGATGGCCATTTTGCGGCGATGATGCGCCGGGCCCTCGATGATTTTGCCGTCGCGCTCCATGCGTTCGAGCATACGCAGGCGGCCGCGGGCCTGCTTGGCCCGCGATTTGTCGGCCTTGACCCGCTCGGCGTACTCACGCTGATGGGCGAGCCAGACTTGCTGCTTTTCATATTCGCGCTGCCCGGTGAGTTCTCGCACCCGTTTGCTTTCCGCGTAATCCGAATAGCCGCAGGAATAGACGGTGATGCGTTTCCTGTCGAGGTCGGCGATCTTGTCGGCCACCCGGTCGAGCAGGTAGCGGTCGTGGGAGACCACGATGACCGTGCCGTGGTAATCCGCCAGGTATTGTTCGAGAAAGCGCGTGGCCTCGATGTCCAGGTGGTTGGTCGGCTCATCGAGCAGGAGCAGGTCGGCCTCCTGCAGGAGCAGCTTGGCCAGCGCGGCTCGGCATTTCTGACCGCCGGAGAACGTGGCGATCGGTTGGTCGAGGTCCGCCGGAGAAAAACCCAGTCCGCCGACTACTTCCTTGACCAGCGTATCGTAGCGATAGCCGCCGGCCGCCTCGAGCCGATGGTGCAACTCGTCATACTCCGCCATCAGTTCGTCCAGACGATCCGTGTCGTGATGCTCGGCGATCTCCTGGCCGATATGGGTCAACCGCTCCTCCAATTGTTGCAGATTGGCGAATGTGCCGCGCACCTCGTCGAACAGGGTGGCCTGGCTGTCCAGTTCCGGCTCCTGCGACAGGTAGGC
>CAZXSA010000496.1:0-1652 GCA_964642815.1 uncultured Planctomycetales bacterium
TCCTGGCCAGTTGCGTGGTGATTGGCGAGGCGGACACGCAGGTGGTGGTCGAGCGTTTTGGGCGGAAACGGGCGGTTTTGACTCCTGGTTTGCATTTCAAATGGCCTTGGCCCATCGAGATCGCCACGCATGTGCCCACCCGGCGGATTCATGCGCTGGAAGCCGGCGATAAGCCGCCAGAGGACAAGAATCGGCGGGGCAATCTGCTGTTGTGGACCAACGAACACGAAATGGAACCGCACCTGAATGTGCTGGTGGCGACTCCGAAACTGGCCGCGTTTCTGACCCTGGAGCAACCGGGCGAGACGACCGGGGCGCCAAGCGAGGCCAGCGCGGGCGAGACGCGGACCGGACGCTCGAGCCAAGCGGTGGCCGTCAGCCAGTTACGGGTGGCGGGTAATTTGCAATATCGCATCCGCGATGCCTATCAATGGTTGCGGACTTTCAAGAATCCCGAGCAGATGCTTAAGACCATCGTGGAGCGGGAAATCACCTGTCATTGCGCGAGCATGGACGTTTCCGGCCTGCTGGGGCCCGAGCGGGGGCCGCTGGAGAAGCGGATATGGACCGAGATTCAGAGGAAAGCCGATCGGGCCGGGCTGGGCGTTGAGGTCGTCTTTTTTGGTTTGCTGGGGGTACATCCGCCGGTAGAGTCGGAGGTTGCCCAGGCTTTCCAGGAGGTTATCGGGGCCGAGCAGCAGAGGGAAGCGGCCTTGCGCGACGCGCGGCGCGAATGGTCCCAACGGTTGACCATGGCGGCCGGGAACAGGGAGCAGGCCGAGGAGTTATTCAAGGCCATCCGCGACATGAACCTTCAAGAATCGAACCTCACCTCCAGCGAGGAGGATCGGCGGAAGGCCCGCGACAAGGTCGATCGCCTGTTTTTCGGCGCCGATGGACCGGGGGTGGGTGGCGAGGCGGTAGGCAAAATCATGCAGGCCCGGGCGGAGCGTTGGCGTTCGGAAAACCAGGCCCACGGCTGGGCGGCCCTTTTCCGGGAAGAGATCAAGAACAAAAACGCCGCTCCGGCGGCCTATCGTTTGCGGAAATACCTGGTCACCCTGGCGGGGGCCACGGACGCGGTGCGCAAATACGTATTTGCCACGGATGGCGAGATGCAGACCTTTAACCTGAACCTCCAGGACAGCCGCACCGTCGGCATTGATACGCTGGGGGAAAAAGAGCAATAAAAGTCGATTTTCGGTCAAGGGAGATATCCTTACGATGAAACGCAGTTTACCTTCCGTTGTCGCCGGTGGCCTGCTGGTGATCATCCTGGTCTGGTACATGATCTCCTTCCAGGTCCGTTATAATGAGTGCGCCTTGGTGCGTACCTTCGGGCGGGTTCAGCCGCCGGGCCTGTTGTTCAGCATGAGCGCCGAGGGGATGTCGGCGGAACTGGACGAGGGCAAGTTACCCGCCGAGTTGCGGGACGCGTTCCGGCAAAACAAGATCGACCTGTCCGGCGCGATCCAGGTGCAAACCCTGGATCGCGGGAAGGTCTGGGAGTTCGACGATCAGGACCGCCCGTTCACCATCCAGGTTCGCGACACCATGCTGGAGGTTTCCGATCCGCGCAAGCGCGAGTCCCGGGACGTGATCAAGGAACCGGGTTTGTACTGGAAATGGCCTTGGCCGATCCAGCAGGTGGA
>CAZXSA010000497.1:0-1646 GCA_964642815.1 uncultured Planctomycetales bacterium
CTTCAGGGCTGATTCCCGTCTCGAGCGCCAGTTGGTAGTACTTGTCCCCAAGGGCGGCAAGGGCGATGCCCATTCCGCCGGAAGCGGAGCCTGTAGCTCCCGCAAGAACGTTGACGGCGACCGCTTCGGAAATCAACGGAGATCCTTTGATCCCAAGCACAAACTCGGTAAGCGCCTGAAAACCGGGTACCGCTCTGACCACCGATCCAAAACCGACGGCGGCGCTCGTGTTGATGATCGCAAGAACGGAACCGGTCGCTCCTCCGCTGATCGTCTTCGTGAAACCTTTATAATGTTTAAAATTCAAAATCATCGCGAGCACGATTCCGGCAAGCAGGGCGACGACAATATCCCATTTCAATAGATTCAGCGTTAAAATGACTGTAAGAAGGGGAACGACGGAGATAACAGGACTGGGCAGATCGGTGTACAGGCTTTCGGACTCCTCTCCTTTTTTCGCAGGCTCGACGAAGACTTCCCCTCTGGTCGTAAACCGTCGCTCCTTCCATATCATGTACGCGTAACCGAGCGCAAACATGAAAACGGCGGCCGTAATTCCCATGAGGGGGGCCGCCGTCGGAGTCGTCTTGAAATACTGCATCGGGATAAGATTCTGGATTTGAGGAGTTCCCGGGATCGCCGTCATGGTGAAGGTGAACGAACCGAGAGCGATACATCCGGGGATCAGCTTTCTGGAGATGTTCGCCTCCCTGAAAAGAGCGAGGGCCAATGGATACATCGCGAAAACCACGACAAAAAGGCTGATGCCGCCATAGGTAAGCACCGCGCATCCGACGATGACGCCCAAAATCGCACGTTTAGCGCCGAAGATACCGGTCAGCCAGTGGGCAATGGACCTGGCGGCGCCGGTATAATCCATAAGGTGTCCGAATATCGCACCCAGCATGAATACAGGGAACCAGGATTTCGTAAAGCCTACGAAGCCGCTCATGTACGTATCGCGATACGCGGCGATAAGCGGAAGATCGCCCGTGAAAGCCACCACCATCGCCGTCAGCGGAGCTACCCAAATGATCGAATACCCTCTGTACGCCAAGTACATCAACAGCACAAGACCTATCATAATTCCAAGCATGAAACTCCCTCCTCACTTTTTATAAAAAAGCCGGCAAAGCTCTTTTTCTCTCGTTTGAAAACCTCGCTTTATGCCGCCGTCCACCCACCGTCGATCGTCAACGTCGACCCCGTAATATGCGCGCCTGCGTCCGAACACAGGAACTTGGCAACATCCGCAATAGTATCCGGCTCGATCAGCTTTTTGACCGAAGCCTTCTGGAGCATGATCTTCTCTATAACCTCTTCTCTGGAAATACCGTGGCTTTTCGCTTGATCCGCTATCTGGTTATCGACCAACGGAGTTCTGACGTACGCCGGGCAGATGGAATTCACCGTGATGCCGTATGCCCCCCCTTCCAATGCGGTTGTTTTAGTTAGTCCGGCAAGTCCATGCTTCGCTGAAACATAGGCGGATTTGAATTCCGACGCAACAAGACCGTGGATTGAATTGAGGTTGATGATCCGCCCCCAGCCTTGCGCCTTCATCGAGGGCCATACGTACCTGGTGAGAAGAAACGGCGCGGTCAGCATCAAGCTGATCATGAAATCCCATTTGTCCTCGGGGAAAT
>CAZXSA010000498.1:0-1637 GCA_964642815.1 uncultured Planctomycetales bacterium
TGGTCTGCAAGAGCACATTCCGTGATGCCAAGGGTGGCCTCCTTTCGTGAGTGGTTCATTACCAAACGCCGTCAACCGTCGGCTATTATACGCCCTTTTGACGAGGTGGAAACGGGGGTCTGAAATCACCCTTGCCGGTCACCGGCTGGTAGCGGATAATCCGCTGATTACCGCGGTTTGGAAAAGGATGTCAGTGCGGCATCCACCGCGGAGCGTCAACCGAAAGACCGCGTGTTTCATGCTCATCTGGTCGATTCTGTTAGCCTTGATCTGTCTGATCTGGATTTCCCGTCATCTGGCCATCTCCCGCGGCCGGCGCGAGCAGGTTTTTCTGACGGCCAACAGCTACGACGGCCCGCCGAAAAACGCACCCTCGCTTAGCGTGCTGATCGCCGCCAAGGACGAGGAAAAGAACATCGAAACCGCCGTCCGCACCATGCTCGAACAGGATTATCCAGACTTCGAGTTGATCGTCGTCAACGACCGCAGCACCGATCGAACGGGTGAGATCCTTGACGCCATTTGTGCTCGCCAGCCCGCCGGTAAAATGAAAGTCATCCATATTCAGCAGCTTCGCGAGGGCTGGTTCGGCAAGAACAATGCCATGCGCGAAGGCGCCGCCCAGGCTCGCGGCCAATGGCTCTGCTTCGGCGACGCCGATTGCCGGCAGGTCTCGACCCACACGCTTTCGATGGCCGTCCGCCATGCGCTCGAAAAGAAGGTCGATTTCCTTTCCGTGTTGCCTTTCCTCGAAACCCACAGCCTCTGGGAACGGATCATCCAACCCGTTTGCGGAGCGATCATGATCCTCTGGTTCAACCCGAAAAAGGTGAACAACCCCGCCCACCCGGCCGCCTACGCGAACGGGGCGTTCATGCTTATGAGCCGAGCCTGCTATGAAACCGTCGGTGGGCACGAGGAGGTCCGCACCGAGGTCAACGAGGACATGCATCTGGCCCGGCTGGCCAAGGAACGCGGCCAAAAACTGGAGGTCATCCCCAGCGAGGGCTTGTACACGGTGCGTATGTACAGCAAATTCAGCGAAATCTGGCGCGGCTGGAGTCGGATTTTCTTCGGTTGCTTCGGCACCTTCCGCCGACTGGTTGTCTCCATGCTCACGTTGGGTTGCGCAAATTTCTTCCCTTATATCAGCGCCCTGATCGCCTTGGTCGTCCTGTTGGTCAAAGGCTGGTCGGCCGCCGATCCGTCATGGCAATGGGTGGCCGTCCTCGCCTGGCTCTGCGTCCTGCTGCAGATGACCGCCATCGCGCGATTTTACCGCCTCAGCCGGATCAGTCCGTTGCTGGCCCCCACTTTCATTGTCGGGGCGGCCGTGGTCATCGGTATGTTGCTCAACGCCATGCTCAAACTCAACGGGCGAACCACGACCACCTGGCGCGGCACGGTCTACCGAGGGCAGGAAGTGGCCAAGCCTGCTTCGGAAGTTTAGAATCATCATGTAAGCACGAAATCGCCGGGCAAGTTCGTCAGGAGTGAAACGTGACCGAGGGAAAGAGAGAAAGAGAGACGAAGAGTCCGGTTGGTTCTCACGGTCTCTCCGTCCCTCCTTCTCTCTGTCTCTCATTTTTTCCCCTTCTCGCTTTCGACCTCAACGAATGGTTCTCCTTCATCCCCGA
>CAZXSA010000499.1:0-1636 GCA_964642815.1 uncultured Planctomycetales bacterium
GGGATGTATGAAGCCTGTTCCTTGGCCGCCCGTCAGCAGTGGGGTAGCAAGGGGGTTTATCTTCCGGAAACGACGTGGTTCGACGGCTTGGCCGCCATGCCCGACGATCTTGCCGAAGAGATGCGTGCCTTGTATCTATTCCAAAAACCGTGGGAGGATCGCTCATCGCGATTCCGTGGCGCCGCGAGCTTTCAACATCCGCATTCAAGCCGCTGGAACTGGATCTATAACTTCAAGTGGGTGAACGGCACGCGAGAGGTTTTTAATCGACCACAGGCCCCCAACGGACCGTACGGCTCGGTCCTGCACATTTTCTCCACGACGGCCAAAATCGCCCACCAATACTGGTTAAGGTACGAGCACGGCGGCGATAAGCACTGGCTCCGCGAGCGGGCCTATCCGATGATTAAGGGAGCGGCCGAGTTCTATCGCAATTATCCCAATGTCAGGAAGGGGGACGACGGCAAATACCATATTTATCGGGTGAACAACCATGAACCGGTATGGGATGGCCAGGACACCCTGGAAGAGATGGGCGGTATGCACGGAATTATCCCCGTTGCCATTCGGGCGTCGGAGATACTGGACGTCGACGCCGATTTGCGTACGGCCTGGCGCGATTTTCTGGACCAGTTGGCCCCCATCCCGACCGCGGAATTACCCCAAGACATGCTGCCCGCCGATTCACCGGCCAGACGTTGCTGGCTGGCTTTTACGGGTACCCCGGTTTTCGGTGGCGGTGGCGAGTATCCTACAGGTCTGCTGCCCGTTGTCTTTTATGATCTTTGCACCCTGGAGTCGGACCCCGTCGAGATATCCTTGGGCCAGGTGGCCTTTCATCGTAGTTACAAACCTGACAAGAATCGCGTGCTGACCAGCCTGGACTGGCTCCCCATCGCCGCGGCCAAGCTCGGTCGCGACGACGCCATCGAGTTGTTGCTACCCGCGCAACTGAACCTTAAAAATAGCACCATCGGGCGTCGCCATGGCCTTCTCGTGGGCGAGGGAGAACCGAATCATCAACACCTTGGCCGGGTAGCCGAGGCCCTGCAACTGGCCCTCTGTCAAAGTGTACCCTCAGGTCCGGGTGGAGAACCGGTCATCCGGGTTTTCGCAGCCTGGCCGAAAAAATGGGACGCGGCCTTCGCCCTGTTGAGCCGGGGCGGGTTCCTGGTAAGTTCGTCCATGCGTGACGGCCGGATCGAGTTCGTCGAAATCCGCTCGCAACTCGGCGGCCCGTGCCGTTTGCGCAATCCGTGGGGCGAGGCAGAGGTGAGTGTATGGTCCGGCGGCCGCAAGGTTTCGGACCATGCCAGTTCATTGCTGACCCTGGCAACCGCCCGGGACGAAACTTTTGTGATCTTGCCCAAGGGGATCTCCCCGTTGGATGTTCAACGTATCGTCCCGGCAAGATGACTATTTCCGGTATATATTGACAGGTCGGTTTTGATCCGCCACGCCTCGACGGTCCAGGGAATTCAGGGCTGCCCTTTGTCCGGCCGATGGGGTATAATAGAGAGAGATGGCGAAACGCTGAAACCCGAAGCTCCGGTTTGCCGGGAATGTCCGACGGGCTTCAGGGGCCGTCAAGGCGAAAGCACGAAAGGGGGCGAATTGGGTTCGACCGGGCAAATGA
>CAZXSA010000500.1:0-1629 GCA_964642815.1 uncultured Planctomycetales bacterium
CTGGGCGTGGCGGCGGCGGTGACGCTCTTCGTCTTTTTCTTTACGGCGGGAGAGGCCTCGCGCAACGAAACCGCCCGGCTCATGCGTGACATCGGGCTGAATCTGCGGATCATCCCCAACGATACGGACATGGACCGCTTCTGGTCGACGGATATTTCGGATCGGACCATGCCGGAAGAATACGTGCATACGCTGGCGACCCAGACCGGATTGAGCTACACCCACCTGGTGGCCACGTTGCGGAAGAAAATGCGCTGGCGGGACATGGAAATTATCGTTACCGGTCTGCTGCCGGAAATCTGTCCACCCGATCAGCAAAAACAACCCATGTCGCCGACCATTGAGCGGGGTACGGCCCGGGCGGGTTTCGAGGTCGCGCGTAAATTGAATCTGAAATCAGACGATGAGATCGATCTGATGGGTAAGACTCTGCGGGTCGCCGCGGTCCTGCCCGAAAGCGGAACCTCCGACGACATTCGTATTCTGGTCCATCTGCACGACGCCCAGGAAATATTTAATCTCAATGGGCAGATCAACGAAATCAAGGCCCTGGATTGCGTATGTTTCTCGGAGGGCGATGCCCTGGCCCTGCTCCGCCGCCAACTGGCGCCGGTGTTGCCGAACGCCAAGGTGTTGCAGGAAAAGGCGATCGCCCGAGCCCGCTTCGACACCCGGCTGATGATCGAGAAGTATCTCGCTTTTATCTGGCCGTTCCTGCTGGCGGTGTGCTCGGCGTGGATCGGCATAATGGCGTTGCTGAACGTGCGCGAGCGGCGGCAGGAGATCGGTGTTTTCCGGGCGCTGGGGTACGGCTCAGGCGACATTGCCGGATTATTTCTGGGCAAAGCGGTGATAATCGGACTGGCCGGGGCTTTCGCGGGGTTCGCGGCCGGTACCGCCCTGGCGTTGCGAGTCGGGCCGGAGATTTTCCGGATGACCGCGAAAAGAATTCAGCCCGATTATTCGTTGCTCGGCTGGTCGGTGGTATGCGCCGTTGTTTTTACGGTATTGTGCTCGTTGATCCCGGCCATGGTGGCGGTTGCCCAGGATCCGGCGGTGACATTACGGGAGACTTAGGATGCTGGCGGTCGAAAACGTCCGCAAGGTATTTCGTGGGCCGCGCGGTGAAGTGGCGGCCTTGTCCACGGCGAACCTGCGCGTGGATCGCGGCGAGTTCGTGGTGATTCGCGGACCGAGCGGCAGCGGCAAGACGACGTTGTTGCTGGCGATCGGCGGCATGCAGCGGCCGAGCGACGGGCGCATCACGGTGGATGGGACGGACATCTACGCGCTGGGCGAAAAAGAAAGAGCCCGCTTCCGGGCGGAAAAGATCGGCTTCGTGTTCCAGATGTTTCACCTGGTGCCCTACCTGAGCACGTTGGAAAACGTTTTACTGGCCCGCGCCGACGAAAGCCGACAAAACCAGGTGAAAAAAGCCGGCGAGTTACTCGAACAGTTGGGCCTGAGTGGGCGAACGCATCATCGGCCGGCCGAGTTGAGCGCCGGGGAACGGCAGCGGGCGGCGGTGGCCCGGGCGATGCTCAACCGACCGCCGCTGATCCTGGCCGACGAACCCACCGGCAACCTCGATCCCGAAAACGCCACGGAGGTTTTCGAGCATCTGGCCGC
>CAZXSA010000501.1:0-1539 GCA_964642815.1 uncultured Planctomycetales bacterium
CGGCTGCGGACCTCGATCTCCGGCTTGACGTTATTGAGGGCCGTCTCGAAAACCTCGATCGGCTTGGCATCTTTAATCTTCTTGGAAATGATATCCAAGGCGTCGTAAAAAACGCGCATGGCCACGCTCTTTTTCCCGGCCAGCATCATGCAATTGACAAACTTGGCGACCAACTTGCTGTCATGCCGCGCATCCGCCCGCAATTGCTCCACCGAAGCGGTCCACTTCTTGAAACCCATGTCCCGTTGCTACCTCATCTTGCGAAAAAGAACATTACCATTTGCCTGCTCCGGTCCGCCCCGCGGGCCGGAGGACCGCCATCCGAGAGCTACTGCACCGTGGCGTTGGCCTTGGAGCAGCCTCCAGGGGCGAATTCGGTATTATGCCGTTAGTCGGTTTTGGAATCAAGGGGTGGCCCTGACGCGGGCAGGCAAACTTGTTCACCGAGGTTTCGGCGGCGTATTGCTAATGGGCCGGCAAATTGCTAGGATTAACGGCCATGACCACTCTTTCAGGCCAGAATGGGAGGACAATCGGCGACCGGATGGTTTCACCGCGTGGTGAAATTGTCGGTCGCCGGGGCAACGGTGCTCCCGCTTCATTCATCCGCTGGCGATAAGTGCTTTTTGTTAAAATAGTTAGGCCAATCGCCGTGCGAATGTCGATAACCCACGAGAAATCCGAAGCGAAACAGGGAGTTAAAAATTAATCTATAGGTGTAATCACGAGCCGTCATCGGTACGGCATGAGGAGCACGAACGTGGCGATCAGTTATAACAAGCGGACATGCGACTGTGGGGCATTGCGACTTACCGACGTGGGCAAAAAAGATGTTATTCTTGCCGGGTGGGTCAATAATTATCGCGACCACGGCGACAACCTGGTTTTCATCGATTTGCGGGATCGGGGTGGGCTGACCCAGTGCCGGTTCAACGTGGATACGGACCCGGAGGCGACCAAGATCGCCCGCACCCTGCGCAAAGAGGACGTGATCGCCGTCCGAGGTGAAGTCATCAGCCGCGGCGAGAACGTCAACCCTAAGTTGCCGACCGGCGAAATCGAGCTCAGCGTGCATGAGGTGAACATCCTCAGCAAGTCGCTCACTCCGCCGTTCGAGGTCGCCGACCATGTGGAGGCCAACGAGGATTTGCGGCTCAAGTATCGCTTCCTCGATTTACGCCGACGGCCGATGCAGCAGGCCCTGATTACCCGGCACAAAATCCTACAATCGTTCCGCGGATTCTATTACCGCGAGGGGTTCCTGGAGATCGAGACGCCGATCCTGACGAAATCCACGCCGGAAGGGGCCCGCGATTATCTGGTTCCGTCGCGGGTGTTCCCGGGTCAGTTTTATGCCCTGCCGCAGTCGCCGCAGTTGTTCAAGCAGTTGTGCATGATCGGCGGGCTGGATCGGTACATGCAGATCGCCCGCTGTTTCCGCGACGAGGATTTGCGCGCTGACCGCCAGCCGGAGTTCACCCAGGTCGATCTGGAGATGGCCTTCGTCGACGTGGACAACATCTTGGACGTGGTCGAGCG
>CAZXSA010000502.1:0-1526 GCA_964642815.1 uncultured Planctomycetales bacterium
CTTATCCAATCTCTCCATCCCTCATTCCCTCTGTCGCTCCGTCGCCACCCCCATCCCGTATCTTGCGCATACAAGAAGTACAACACCCCGCTTATGCTGTGCCCTGAACAAACCGCCTCACGGCCCCTTGGCGGGCTTGGATCCGTTTTCCTTCGGGGTCTTGGCTTTCTGGACGAACTCGATGAATTGGTCTCTGGGAGTGAAGCCCGCTTGACGTTGGTAACTGCCGTCGGGGGCCACGATGACGGCGGCCGGGAAGGAGGCGACGCCGTACTTGGCCATGTAATCGACGTAACGCGGCCCGCCGCCCGCTTCCACCAGGAGGTTGATGGTATCGACAAAATGCTTTTCAACCTTCGGATCGGACAAAACCTCGCTGCTAAGCATCCGGTTGGAGGAATTGTCCGTCCACGACTTGTAGAAAATGAACAGGTATTTACCCTTCTCCCGGGCTTCGGCCTCGGCCGGTCCGAATTCGGAATGGTCCAGCCGCCAGTTGTAGGCAAAACACCCGCTGCTGGTAACGAGGATGAAGCCGGCCGCCGCCGCGCAGAAATACATCCGTATCCGCCTCATGATATTCATGCGGTTGTTCATGGTCTTCAAGCTGTCCAACAAAACCCCCGTCTCGCGGCTATCAGGCGGCGACCATTGCCTGGGCCGCCGACTTGACCGGTCGGTTGGTTGCAAACACCGTCTGGAACAAGTCCACCTGATCCAACTTGTAACGATAATCCACTTCCAGGCTCGTCTCGCGAATCAGATCATGCAGATTCAGATCGCTGCGCCAGCCCAGATGCTGACACAACGGGCAAAGCCACTTCTCCAGCCTCGCCATCACGCGGTTGGCCGACTGGAAATGGTTGATAATCACAATCTGCCCGCCCGGCCGCGTCACCCGCCGGGTTTCCTCGATCAGCCGCACCGGGTCGCTGACCACGGTGACCACGTGGCTGAGCAAAACATGATCGAAGGTGTCTTCCTCGAAAGGCAATTCCAGCGCATTGCCGAGCACCAGATTCACCCAATCCATGTTGTATTTGATCGTTCGCTCGCGTGCCCGGCGAAGCATCCCCTCGCTCAGATCGATCCCGGTTACCCGGGCGTGAGGAGGATAACTGCTTAACGCCAACCCCGTCCCCACCCCCACGTCCAATACGCTTTCGCCGGGGCGGATGTTCATGTGAGCGATGGCCTTGGTCGTGCGGCGATGCACGATCGCCGGCCAGAAGAGGTCATAAAAATGAGCCCAGATGTTATAGATCTTGCGGGTCGATTTTTCCTGCATCGGTTGCACCTTTCAAAGGCTATCAATTTATCCATCTTTCGCGGTTCTGGCAAGAAAAAGCCGCCCGGGAAAGGGGCGGGCCCCGCGCAGGTATCCGGAAAAACGTGCCCCGGCGGGCTTGGGGCGAGAAACCGTCATTTTCTTATCAGGGCCTGGTGTTCGACCGAGCCGACCAGAACCCCGTACCAGGTCACATGGGGAGTCAGCCGGGACGGGTCGAATTCGATGGCCACCGAGG
>CAZXSA010000503.1:0-1512 GCA_964642815.1 uncultured Planctomycetales bacterium
CCAACCAATACCGAGACCGACGGCCCGACGGCCCCTTGGCCGACAACAAGGACTCGCTACCCGTTGAATCCAAACCGACCTCCACTGGCTCGCGTTTCTGCCAGCCCCCCCTTCGATCACCGTGTACACTCCAGGACTCGACCGTTACCCTCTTGTACTTTCGGCTACCGCCCGAGGTTTCATTATAAAGCCTGGAACCGACCTGTACGAACGGACACGACCCCGCTTGTGTTGGCAAGCTCTTCCAGGTTCGTTACAGTAGCTGTCCGGGCGATTGGCGTCCTTCAATGCGCGGTCAAACCCGCTTTTCGCGGGCACTATGGGCGGAGTTCGGGCCTTGAAGATTATTCGCGAACCCAGGATTTATCTTATCGGTCGGCAAAGCATCGACACGGAGCAGGTACAGGCGTTCCTGACCGATCATGAAGTCGATCACTGGACCACCGACACCGACGTGGCCGGCGAAAAAATGTGCGAAATCGCCGGGCGGGTCTGTTACATGAGTTTCGCCCGACCGCGACCGGGAGGAAACCAGGCGTACCTGGGGCACATTCTGGAGGTCGGACACGGCAGCGTGCTCGAACATGCGGTGTTTAACTTCCTGATTACCGGCGTATCGCGAAGCTTCACCCACGAACTGGTCCGGCACCGGGCGGGATTCGGCTATAGCCAGCTCTCGCAACGCTATGTGGACGAATCCACCGCCGATTTCGTCGAACCGGAATGCATCGCCGCCGATCCCCAACTACACGCTATCTGGCTGGAAGCGGTGGAACATTGCCATCAGGCCTATGGCCGACTCGTGGAGCGACTGATGGACAAATACGGCCACTTGTCGGATAAAACCCAGCGACGCAAAATGGCCCGCCAGGCGGCCCGATCCGTGCTGCCCAACGCCACGGAAACCAAGATTTTCGTGACGGCCAACGCCCGATCCCTGCGCCATTTCATCGAGCAACGCTGCAGCGAGCACGCGGAAGTCGAGATCCGCAACGTGGCCGCCGCCATGCTCCGGATTCTGCAACAAGAAGCGCCGCATCTGTTCGGCGATTACCGGCTGGTGGACCTGCCCGACGGCACCCAGGCGGCCGCAACCCCCCATCACAAGGTTTAACGGCAACAGTTTTTCGGATCGACCAGCGGACTGTAAAAAGCGATAAGCCCGTGCGCAAACACGCACGGGCCTCACCACAATTCCCTTCGCTGAAACGCCGCTCACGTTTTTGGCGGGCGATAAACGCGGCCCAACGCCCAGCCGCCTTTCCCCAAGCGCACGAGCACCCTCTCCGCCTGATCCGTGAATCGAAAATTATCAACGCTGGCCGGACCATCCGTCCGCCAGTTCATCGACCGTGGTGCCGACACCATAACGGCATCGACAACACATGCTAATCCCATCCAACTGCTCGGCAAGGAGTAAAAACAAGACTCCTTATTCCAACCAAGCAGCCTCCCTCCTTACTCCCGGAAAGCACTTCCTTACGCATATGCAACA
Source organism: uncultured Planctomycetales bacterium (assembly GCA_964642815.1). GTDB lineage: Bacteria > Planctomycetota > Phycisphaerae > UBA1845 > PWPN01 > JAAYCU01. Next base: position 1,496 of record CAZXSA010000503.1, read on the forward strand.
TATACCTGGAAACGGCT